>DATJEO010000020.1:0-24237 GCA_035496515.1 Occallatibacter sp. | reverse complement strand
AAGCGGAACGACGCACCGACTGTGGACAATCAAGCGACGGGGAAGTGCAAGAACAAATTGCGCAAGAAGTCATACGCTGGAGAAGGAGGGCCGCGTTTTTGGGAGGGGGGCTCATCGCGAGCGTCTTGCTGTGGTTGCCATTCTTGCAGGGAGCGCCATAGCATCGCTTCTGGAGTTCCTTTGGTCGTGTGTTTGCGGTGCTTAGTTTGATGTTCTTCCTCCCTTTCCTGTACGTTGCCGCAACGGCTTTGAACCTCTGGTGGTACAGCGAGAGCCTTCGGAGGATTGATCGGCAATTTGTAGCCTTCAACAGAAGGAAGCGTCAAGGCTAAACGCATTTCTAGGCGAATCACCGCATGCTCGTCAATAACGAGAATGGCAGATATTCTTCCCGCGGATGACGCTCACGTTAAACTCGAAAGGGTGAGCTTCCAGAGTTTTCATGGCAATGCGTCAACCGTCCGGCGGCTGCGCGAGTGTGCTCGAACCGGGCATTTCCCTCAGGGGCTGATCCTCTCCGGACCGAAGGGAGCAGGGAAGTACGCTCTCGCCCTGATGCTGGCGCAGGCCGTGAACTGCCTGGAGAACGCCGAGTCGGACGGTCTGCCCGACTTCTGCGGCCGCTGCGCAAACTGTACCCGGATTGCGGAAGCTCGCAACCTCGAAGATCGCGTTACCGAAGCCGTTGCTGCCCGCGACGAAATGCGCGACGCCGACAAGCGCGAAACTCGGATACTCATCCAGACCCATCCCGACGTCCTCATCATCCCGCCTGATCCTCCGCAGCTGATGATCAAGCTCGGGCAGGTACGCGAGGTCATTCACGCTGCCTTCTACCGTCCTCCCGTCGAAGCGCGCCGCGCGTTTTTCATCTTTACCTGCTCTGCCTTCATGAAGGAAGCGGCAAACAGCCTCCTCAAAGTGCTGGAGGAGCCGCCGGCGAAGACGTCACTTATTCTCCTCACTGAGAATCCGCACGAACTGCTGCCCACGATTCGTTCGCGGGCGATGCTCTACCGCCTGGGAGCACTGCCTGCAGCTGAGATCGAAGCGTTGCTGGCGGAGCGGCGCCCTGAGCTCAAGCCGCAGCAGCGCGCGTTGGCTGCGCGACTTGCGGAAGGTGCTGTCGGGCGCGCCCTCACGCTGGATCTGGAGGTCTATCTCGCCAGCCGCAAAGACGCCTTGCTGGTCCTCCGAACCACTCTCCAGCAGCCGGACTACTCTGAACTCTTTCGCGCCACCGAGAGCTACCGCGGTGGGGCCGACGGGCAGGAGAAGACCATCAACCTCCTGCGCGCTCTTGGGAGCCTGCTCGAAGATCTTCTCCTCGTGGTTGCCGGAACTCCGGATCTTATGCGCAATCTCGATCTAAAGCCTGAACTGGAACGCATGGCCCAGGGCCTCACGGTCGACTGGATCGAGGCTGCTTCCCGCGCGGTAGTGCAAGTGGAGCAGGGAATGCGGCGCAATCTATTGCGCTCTCTCTCGCTCGATTCCATGGCTGTAAGCCTTCCCGAACGCTGATCTTTCGTTCCGCCAGCTGCGCTCAAAGAAAAGCAACTTCCGCCTCGCGCCGGGCATCTTTTGGGATAGAATCAGAGCACTTTCAGCAAAGACAGTAATCGAGTCTGCTTTCCCTTGTTGTGCGTTCCTTCAGGGTTCCACGGGCTCTAAGACAGCACGCAAGACTGTGCTTTCCCAGCAAGCAAAGCGCAGCGCATGTTCTGCATCTTTTCAATCACCAGTTCCGTTGCCATGGAGGGTCCTATCTTATGAATAGTCAGATCACTTTGCCGGGTGTGGATGCTCAACGCCGCCCCGGCTCGTTTCCTGGGCAACATCGTCAGCATCATTCGGCACAGACACCCACTTTCAGGTTTACGAGTCATGAACTAGAAGATGCCTCCGCGCACCGCCAGGCAGAATTGTTCTATCTCCAGAAGCAGATCCAGTCGCAGACGCCGATGGTCATCGTGCTTGAGGACGGAGAGAAGCTGCAGGGTCAAATTGAGTGGTACGACCGAGGGGTGCTGAAGATTCGTGGCCGCAACAAGGTGCTTATCTATAAATCCGCGATCAAGTATATGTATAAACTCGGCGAGGCGGGACAGTAAGAGCAGCTTCATGTTCTCAGTTCAGCCGGAGTGCGCGGCCTTACGCAACCGATCCCGTATCGCATCCCCAATTCCCCCGGCTTCCGGCAGCGGACAAAGAATCACATCGCAACCCTGTGCATCCAGTGCGCGCAAACCGGCGTATAGCTTCTCCGCCAGCTCCTGTGGCTCGCTCCATCGGCCCCATGCGAATTCTGTTCCCGCACGAAGTGGTGCACCCAAATCGATGTTGGCCAGTTCCGCCGGAAGCATAACGCCGAGCCGTTGGCGATCGTGGGGTTGCGCTGCGGCGTTCAGTCGAGCGGGAAGTTCCGCAAGCGTGCCCTCAATAAGAATCAGCCGTGCTCGCGGCGCATAATGCCGCAAACCAACGCCGGGTGAGGGAAGAGCCTCTCGCGCAGCCGCGTCGGGCAGCATTTTCTCTTTCAGAGTTTCCACGGGACCGCCAACCTCTCTTATCTGGTCGGCGGTGATGGCGCCGGGACGATAAATCATCATCGGCTGCTGGTTTGGATCAAGCACCGTAGACTCGACGCCGTGCTGGGCTGGTCCGGCGTCCAGGATCGCGTCGATCCTGCCGTCGAGATCTTCGAGCACGTGTTCGGCGGTGGTCGGGCTGATATGGCCAAAGACATTGGCGCTCGGCGCGGCCACAGGAACGCCGGCCTGTCGAATCAACTCGAACGCGACCGGATGCGCCGGCATGCGGATGCCCACCAGCGGTCGGCCGGCAGTGACCACGTCGGGCACTGCTTCGCTCCTCGGCAGAAGCACCGTGAGCGGCCCCGGCCAGAAAGTCCGCATAAGGTCGTGAGCAGCTTGCGGGATATGCGTGACCAGACCCTCAAGCATGCGATTCTGTGTCACCGGGCCCGCGATGTGCACAATGATCGGATCCCAGGAGGGGCGCTGTTTGGCTTCGAATATCCGTCTCACCGCCGCAGCATCAAGCGCATTGGCCCCCAGGCCGTACACCGTCTCCGTCGGCAGGGCCACCAGCCCGCCCGCGCGCAGGATCTGAGCAGCCCGAACCATCGCAGATTTGCACTCGTCCCTCTCGAGGTGAGCAGGATCGACCTTGAGCCGCAGCGTCTTCACACAGCTATTCTCGCCGGTTTGAAGGGCCTGCCGCTACCCTCGTATACTCGCTGCTTACGATGTCTATCGAAACCGAGATCAAATTCCGGGTTGAAGATGCAGGCGCGCTGGCAGCGAGGCTGCGCAAAGCTGGATTCGACGAGGAGACTCCGCGCACATTCGAGAGCAATGTGCTGTTCGACACGCCTGACCGCAAGATGCGTGCACGGACAGAGATTCTGCGCATCCGCAGCTACGGAGGTCGCTGGGTCATCACTCACAAGCGGCTCCCCGACGCCGGTCCCGGAGAGGACGCCCACAAGCACCGCATCGAAACGGAAACGCAGGTCGGCGACGGCGAAGTTCTGGCCGAGGTATTCCGCTCCATCGGCCTCGTCCAGGCATTTCGCTATGAAAAATGGCGCAGCGAATGGTCCGATCACCAAGGCCACTGCGTGATCGACGAGACACCAATCGGCATCTTTGCCGAGCTCGAAGGCACGCCGGAGTGGATCGATCGAACTGCAACTCAGCTAGGGGTGGATCGCTCCTCGTATATCACTCTCAGCTATGGGCGCCTCTTCGAGCAGTGGTGCGCCGAGCATAAGTGCCCGGCAAACGATCTCACCTTTGAAGCTGTGGCACAGAATTCCATATCCGGCTCCTGAAGCGTTCCCTCGATAAGGGCTTCTTCCGAAGACGCTATTCTCTTTTATTGACTTCCCCATCGCGGCTTGGAGATTTCCCGACTGCAGCAGCGTGGTTCCTGACGATGAGGCGATGACCTGATCCCGTCGTCTTGCCCGCATTCTCCGAGTTGCGCATCTCGCCTCGCAAACGCTCATTCAAGGCGACATTTCGCTCAGCCTCAGCCAGAAGATAAATAGTGTGCCGGACTACATCGTGAAATAACATGTTGCCCCCGAGCCTCAACCCCATTTTTTGTTTGATGCTTCCCAGGCGATTGCAGTCTTCAGACGTTGAGGCCGAATGCGAGTTGGAGGGTGTCTTTTGGTCGGAATCCGGATCGGAGCGGCTGCTCTTAAGCGAAGCTTAAGGCTGCCCACCGTTAAACGCTCATGACGCTTATTGCAATAAATTGCCCAGGCTGAACCGAAATGCTTTGGTGGGAAGTGATAGTCATAGGGGCAGCTGCCGTCGCCTGGATGGTCATCCTGAACCAGCCAGTCAGGAGCCTCTGGAAGAGATTGCGTTCGCGCAAGCCGCCCGAACGGTGACTTGCTCCGCAGGTCTCTCGAAGCCGCCGATCCCAAAACCTGCCCGGCCCTATCGATACTGTTCTATTTCTTCGGCGCAAATCCCATGGTCAGTTTACGGCCATCGTCATCGGCAACCGAAGTGCGGTGCACTTCCTCCACATGCTTCCGGAATGCCCTGCTGAGCGAGGGCTTCACATCGAGCGCAAACGGGTGGTTACAGGCTGAGCAGCGCTTCATAGGTCCATTCTGAACGAGATACGGAGGGAGAGTAAGCCGGCTCATGGCGACTCCAGAAAATGTCTTTATGAACGGAACGGAGTGCGACGCTCCACATGATGAGTGAGTCGCCGCAGGATTGTTTAAAGGTTTAGGATGCAGAGTGGCGACCGTCCGCAGTCCGGCGCTGCCTCTTAAGCAACTTCGCGAAGGCTGCTGATTCTTCTATATCTCTCGACCATTTCCAGCAGTCGAGGATCGCATTTGTGCTCGCGCTCGGCTCGATCTAATTCGGCTGCTGAAGCAGAGTCGGCAACAGTGGCAAAACACTGCGAGCAGTAGGAATGGAGAGATCCATCCTCGTTGGTGCGATGTGTGAACTCGGGATGTAACGTCTTACCCATGGTTCTACCTCTCGCTGATCCAGACTTCAACGTCCTTCATGTTCTCAGATGCAGGAAACGGATTATGCGATTGCTTACAGACTTGGAATCATCGGGTTGCGCGAGTGAAAGCTGCGAAAGGAGACGCTCTCTCTCCAACGGAAGGGCACTCCGATCGCGGGAATCAGCGATTGGGATTTCATCCGCCCGCGAATTGGAGCACAGTCGTTTTCCAGATTTAAGTCTCTGCCTTTCTGCGACCCGGCAGTGGCGGCACACATCTTGGACGCAGTAGGAGAATCTTTCATGAGAATTGCAGTTACTACCCCTACCGGCCACATCGGCAACAAACTCGCCAACCTGCTTCTTGATCGCAAGGCCGATGTCACGTTGATTGCGCGACATCCAGAGAAAGTGAAGGATCTGACCAGCCGAGGTGCAAAGGTAATCGCTGGTGAACATAGCGATGCAGCGGTTGTTGAGCAAGCGGTGAAAGCAGCCGACGCGCTGTTCTGGCTAACTCCCTCGGATATAACTTCACATGACCCGCTGGGATTGGCCCGTCGCATGGCCGACGCCGGAGCCAGCGTCATCCGTAAACACCCTGATCTGCGTGTCGTCCAGCTTTCAAGCGCAGGAGCCTTCCTGCCGAGCGGCACGGGGCCGATCGTTGGACTTCATGACACGGAAGAGAAGTTTCGAGCCGCCGGGAAGAACATCGTCGCGCTTCGCCCCAACGAGTTCATGGAGAACGTGTTCATGTCACTGCAGACGATCATTGCTCAAGGCAGTATCTACACGTCCATCCCCGGATCAGTGAAAGCCGAGTACATTGCAACGCAGGACATCGCCGAAATTGCCGCGGAGTTTCTGCTCAACCCAATCGACGGCCATCACGTGATCGACATCGTTGGCCCGCAGCAGCTTTCGTTGAATGAATGGGCAAGCATCGCCGGAGAAGCTATTCAGAAACAGGTTCGTGTGGTCACCGTTCCAGGAGACGCGCTGAAGGCCGCAATGAGCCAGGCGGGGCTCTCGTCTGAAATGGCCGCACTGCTGGTTGAAATGGAAGAGGCGTTCCCGAAGATCCTGGGCCAATTTCACGGCGAACAAAAGCGCGTCGGCAAGGTCACATTCGCGCAATTTGCCCGGGAGGTTTTCGCGCCCGGATATAAGCAAGCCTTGCAGTCGGCTGCCTGATCGCTTCGCCAGTCTCGCACATCTCGCACCGCGGATGTCTGAGGCTGGCGAGCGTTCGTTGTAAGAAGATCAGAATTCGCTATGCTTCCACGCCGTGGCACTTCTTATATTTCTTGCCTGACCCGCAGGGACATGGATCGTTGCGGCCGACCTTTTCGCCAGTACGGCGCTGGGTCGGCTGGCTTCCATTCCCTCCGCCCGCGCGCTGGGCAGCTTCGAGTTCGCGCTGCTTCTTCTTCGCGAACTCCTTTTCCAGCTGATCGATGGTGGTCTGCGGAGCACGCGTGTGGATTGGGACTTCACGCTGGACTGGCGCTTCTCGGAAGGGCTGCCCGCCACTGAAAGGATGGCCATCTCCGGGAAGCATCCGGTGCTCGGCGCTGGCCACCGGGGGCGCCGCAGGAACTTCGCGGCGCGGCTCTGGCGGCGGAACGGTGATGGGGCGGCCGTCGGGTCCGAGAATCTGCATCCGGAAGAGGAACCGAACGGTGTCTTCCTGAAACTTCATCATCATCGCTTCGAACATGTCGAAGGATTCCTTCTTGTAGGCCACCAGCGGATCCTGCTGCGCATAGCCGCGCAGGCCGATGCCTTCCTTCAGGTGGTCCATCGAGAGCAGGTGATCTTTCCACAGCCCGTCGATAACGCTAAGCATGACCATGCGCTCGTGATAGCGCATCTGCGGCGCCGAAAGAATCTGCTCCTTCTGCTCGTAACTGCGCTTCAACGCCTCGAATATCTCGTCGCCCAGTTCGTGGCGCGCAAGCTCTTTGGGATTGATGCCGGCCTGCGCCATGCTGAATCCGAATTGGCTGTTCAACTGCTCGTCCATACCCTTGATGTTCCACTCGTCGGGATGCTTGTCTTCGGGAGCAAATTGATCGAGGACGCCCGAGAGGATTCCGCCGACATAGTCGTCAAGAATCAGCTCGCGCTGATCGACGCCTTCGAGCAACTGGCGGCGAAGTCCGTAGACCGCTTCGCGCTGCTTGTTCATCACGTCGTCGTACTCGAGCAGGTGTTTGCGCGACTCGAAGTTCTGCGATTCGACGGCCTTTTGCGCGGCCTCGATCCGGTTCGAAATCATCTTCGACTCGATCGGCACCCCTTCTTCCATGCCCAGCTTCTCAAGCAGCGTGCTTACCCACTGCTTGGCGAAGATGCGCATCAGGTCGTCTTCCAGCGAGAGGTAGAAGCGCGATGCGCCGGGATCTCCCTGCCGGCCTGCGCGTCCGCGAAGCTGGTTATCGATGCGGCGTGACTCGTGCCGCTCGGTTCCAAGAATGAAGAGGCCGCCTTTGGCGATTACCTCGTCGTGCTCCTTCTGCGCGGCTTCGTTATGAACGGCGAAGGTCTCGTTCCAGTCGGCATCGGCGATCTCGAATTCCTGGCCCTGGTAGTAGAAGCGCTGGAATCCGGCGGGAGCCATGGGATTGATCGCGCCTTCCGCGACGCTGATTGCACGGGCGCGACCCTGGCGGACAATATCCTGGCGGGCAAGGAATTCCGCATTGCCGCCAAGCAGAATGTCGGTACCGCGGCCTGCCATGTTCGTCGCGATCGTGACCATGCCCACGCGTCCTGCCTGGGCTACAAACTCAGCTTCGCGCTCATGCTGCTTCGCATTGAGCACAACATGGCGTATGCCTTTGCGCTGCAGGATTGCGGAGAGCCGCTCAGACTTTTCGATCGACACCGTGCCGACCAGTACCGGCTGGCCTGTCTCGTGCAGCTCGCCAATATTGTCCGCCGCCGCCTTGAACTTTTCCTTCTCCGTCCGGTAGACCACGTCGGCGTTCTCGACGCGGAGAAGAGGCTTGTTCGTCGGAATAACGACGATTTCGAGTTTGTATATCTTTTCGAACTCGGCCGCTTCCGTTTCGGCCGTACCGGTCATGCCGCTCAGTTTCTTGTACAGGCGGAAATAGTTCTGGAAGGTGATCGTGGCAAGCGTCTGGTCTTCCTTGCGGATCTTCACGCCTTCCTTGGCTTCAATCGACTGATGCAGCCCGTCTGACCAGCGGCGGCCCGGCATAAGGCGGCCCGTGAAGGTGTCGACAATGATCACCTCCTTGCCGTCTGCGCCATCCTTGACGACGTAATCCACGTCCTTCTTGTAGAGAGCGTGCGCCTTGATTGCCGTCTCCACGTAGTGCTTGAGTTCCCAGTTTTCGGCGCTGGCAATGTTATCGATGCCGAGCTTTTCTTCGATAGTTACCCAGCCTTCGTCGGTCACGCCGATGCTGCGATGCTTCTCGTCCACGACGTAGTCGCCGGTGAATGTCTTGCCTTCCAGCGATTCGGTCTCCTCGCCGCGTTCGAGGGCGGGAATAATCTTGCGCACACGCTCGTATTTGTCCGTGGTCTGGTCCGTGGGTCCGGAGATGATCAGCGGAGTACGCGCTTCGTCGATGAGGATCGAATCGACTTCGTCCACGATGGCGAAATAGTGGCCGCGCTGCACGCAATCCTTGATGTCGAACTTCATGTTGTCGCGCAGGTAGTCGAAGCCGAACTCGTTGTTGGTGCCGTAGGTGATGTCCGCGCCATAGGCTGCGCGGCGCTCGTCGTCGCTCAGATCGTGGACGATGACGCCTACGGTGAGTCCGAGGAACTCGTAGATCTTGCCCATCCACTCGGCGTCGCGCTTTGCGAGGTAGTCGTTAACGGTGACTACATGGACCCCATGCCCGGCGAGCGCGTTCAGATAGCAGGCAAGGGTGGCGACGAGGGTTTTGCCCTCGCCTGTCTTCATTTCGCTGATCTTGCCGTGATGCAGCACCATGCCGCCGATGAGCTGCACGTCGAAGTGCCGCATATGCACGGCGCGCCACCCGGCCTCGCGAACTACCGCAAACGCTTCGGGCAGAATCTCGTCGAGCGCCTCTTTCTCCGCCTGCTGGCGAGCGTCAGCATCGGTGATCCCTTCCAGACGCGCAGCAATCCGGGCGCGGAATTCGGTCGTCTTCGACCGAAGCTGCTCATCCGACAGCTTTTCAATCTCGGGCTCCAGCGCGCCGATCTGCTGCACCACGGGCAGCAGCTTTTTGATGACCCGCTCGTTGGCGGTTCCAAATACTTTGGTGAGTACCTTATCGAAAACCACGGAAAACTCCGATCTTCCAGTGTGAATGTCTTGTATCGCCGGCAATCAGGCCGAGGAAAAACAGCACTCGAACTCTGTGCGGCTGCCGAGGAAAATCAGACGAGAGCGGGAGGAGGGCGCTGGAAGAGCGCAGAAAGCAAGGGAGCAGCTGGCGCACGGCCGAGCGATCGGACCGGAGCAGCTGAGAGGGTCAGAGGCGAAACCAGCCCAATAAACAGCACCGGTAACATCGCAACTAAAGCACCGGATCGGCTGTTCCGCAAACTCGTGTTGCTCTGATAACGAGAACCGATGCTCGCAAACCGAAGGGAAGCCGAATGGGCGCCTGAACTCTGACTGTGACTGCGAACCAGGAACTCGAACACCGGGTGAGCATAGCCCTTCGAACTCTGCCGGCCCGCATCGGCTGCAGCAACAGACGTGAACGCGACGGCGGCAATCGCCAGCCACATCCACGCTGCTCTATTGCGAGTTCTAAGAGTCCTGGGCATAAGCCTACATCTCATATTCTGCCACAAATGACAGCATCGAGGGCGGCGCGCCGGCTCTGCGGGTGCCTGCAAAACTCATTTAAGCCGCAGGGAAATCCTCTCAACCCTTTCTCCGCGTCGTATGCGTCGCAATTGCCGGAGCAGGTGCTTGAGCGGAGACTCAGGATCGCCGCTTTCGTCCTCATCGACATCCTCCCGCTGGCGGATCTGGGCTTTGGCAACCTCGACAAGAGCAGGCCGATAGATGATGGAGAGCGGCAGAAAGGCGAAGCCGATCAATGCGTTGGAGGCTACGATGCCGATCCGCCGACGGCTCCGCCGAGAGGTCGTCCGGCCCGAGATGGAGAGCCTGATTCTTTGATAGACAAGCGCAATCGTCACCAGAACGATGGCAAAAACAGGCAAGGCGAGCGCGATCGCTACGCGCGAATCCAGATGAGGCATGAGCACTCCTCGGCAGCACTGATGGCGCCGCACGACGGAAGGGAAACGGATCGAACCGGATGACGACGCTTGTCTCGATGACAAAGCGGGTCAAAATGAGCGGAGTGTTATGCGAGGCGGGCGGGAGGAGGACGCTGGAACCATGGCGCAAGCGCGGGTGCTTCCGGCGCGTGTCCGATTCTCAGAACAGCCAGAAGGCACTTAGCGCTCAGCGGAGCGATCAAACCGACAAAGAACACCGGCAGAATCGCAAGCCACCCCTGCTGGTCTGCAGTATTCCCCGCATGGGGCAGCAGGAGGGCGATCACCGCGATTGTGATTGCCGCGACGGCGATCCAGAACCAGGCGCGCTTTGGGCTGAACGCATTCACTCCAGGTGCAGCGAGTATAGCAAGAACAGTCGCCAGGAATCAGTGCCCAAAGATCAGCGACTTGGCTCATCGTAATTTTGGAATCTTTCCGCATCAGGCCGAATCCGTTGATGCGGAGGGGTTTGATGGCGGACAAAAACAATGCGGCACTGCGGGAGCACCTGGTGAAACTGTTAACCGAGGCTCAGGCACACACGACATTCGACGACGCAGTGAAGGGATTGGATCCGGAACTGTACGGTGAGGTGCCGAAGGGCGCCGAGCACTCCCCTTGGCAGATTCTCGAGCATCTGCGAATCGCTCAATGGGACATTGTCGAGTTCTCGCGAAATGCAAAGCACGCATCGCCCAAATGGCCGGAGGGCTACTGGCCGAAGGAGAATGCCCCCGCAGACGAGAAGGTCTGGAACAAAAGCGTGCGCGCATTCAAGCGCGACCTTGAGGAAATGATCGACCTCATCCGCGACGAAAAGACAGACCTGTTCGCAAAAATTCCCCATGGCGAAGGCCAGACCATTCTCCGCGAAGCCCTGCTCATCGCCGATCACAACGCGTATCACGTTGGCCAATTGGTTCTGGTGAGAAGACTGCTGGGAGCGTGGGGATGAGGCCAGTTTCATCCCGCCAACCCGAATGCGCTCCTTATTTTCGCTAGAAACGACTTGATTCGCGGTCGCGCATCTCCCGGCCCTAGCGCCTCGAACGGCACATAACCTCGATAGCCATGTGCGTCGATGAGAGCCTTGATCCGGCCAAGATCAACAGGTTCAGGCTTGCCGTTGCGGCCCACCTCTTCCTTGATCTGCCATGACACCGCGTAGGGTAGCAGCTTCTCGATCTCTTCGTACGGATCCCCAGAGCGAAGGCTGCCGATATCCAGAATGCAGCCGAACCACTCGGAATCAACGGCTTCGATCACCCGGATCGTCTCGGCCGCCGTCTTCAGAAAATCATTGTGCTGCTGCAAACCGACGACCACCCCGTGCTCTTTCCCAAAAGCAGTACACTCCTTGAAGTCAGCCACCATCCACTCGAGCGCTTCATCGAACGTGTGCCCCGCAGGCCGCTCGGGGCCGGAAAAGACGCGGATTACCGGCGCGCCCAGCTTGCTTGCGACAACGATCCAGTCCTTCACCATCTGCACATCGCGCTTCCGCGCCGCCTTATCCGCCACCGCAAAATTGTTGCGCACTCCTGTGCCGCTGATTGCAACGCCGTTGATAAAGGCGGTTCGCTTCAGCCCATAGACATACTCATCCGGCGGAGCCTTCGGATACCCGGGAAAGTAGTACCCCGTCGCGTCCAGCGCATCCACGCCATTCTCCGCGCAGAATGCCACTGCGTCCGCCAGCGTCATCGATCCCGCTTGCAGCGGTCCGTTGAACGAATAGGCATTCAGCCCCAGCTTCAGCTTCACGCCGGCCTTTCTGGAGATCGCTTCAGAAGCACCAGCAAAGGCACCTCGAAGAGCAGTGGCTGCAACCAATGCCGGGGGACCAGCGAAAAATCTGCGTCGATTCATCATGAGCTTTTTGACCCTGCTGCATTCTATGTGTCATTGCCGCACGAATCAAAGGCGCGACGCCACAATGCACAAAGCAGGTCCGTCACCACAAACAAGAGCGGCGCAGAGCGGTTCTCTCTGCGCCGTCGTCGGCCAACCAGGGGAGGATCAGCTGAACCTCAGTGAAGCGACGGTATAACGCCCGGCGCGAACAGATCCGACAAGTCATTCGCGTTGGCAGCATCGCCGAGAAAGGGCGAGTCGCCGCCCGACGCCCTAACATGGAAAATCTCCTGCATCGTGCGTAAATCCGACGAGTGAGTCATATCCACCTGGCTTGCGTAAGGCAGACCAGCTTCGTTCGGGTGCGCGAAATCGGAGATCACGATTTCGGGAATCGTGTGGTTGAAGTCATCGGCGTTGTCGCCTGACTCACCATCTTTTTCGGTCTCATCCCACCAGAGAATGATCACTCCGCCATCCTTGTATGCCTTTGATGACATGATCGCCGGTACGAGCTTCGCGAGTGCGTTATCGCCAACCTTCAGCTGCGCGGCGTCTCCCGTGAGGCCCGCGAAGCCTCCCGTTAGCCCGCTGTGCTGGTCGTTGTACTGGTTCGGCGTGATCCATACATAGTCCGCGACATCGTTGTTGTCGAGATCGACCTGAAGCTGCTGAAGCGGCGCATAGTTTCTGCGCAGCGGATTCGAGGTGCTCGAGTCATTGCCGCCATTCGTGTCCATGAAGAACACCATCGGATTGTGCTTCGCCGCATAGTTGTATTGCAGCGTGTCGTTGTAAGCGTTCAGAAGGCTGTTCGCGTCGAAGAAGCCGCTGTGACTCGTGAGCGGAACCGTCCACTCGCTCTGCGGCAAAGGAACGTTGGTCACCTTGCCGTTCACGCTGGCTAGATCAATGTCCTCCTGGTATGACTTCCAGGTGCGGCCCTGCTTCTGCAGCAGCGCAGAGAGATGCTGATCCGTGCTCTGCACATTTGAGGGGTAGGGATCAGCGTCGTTGGCAATGCCGAAGTTGGTGCCTGCCTCTGCCCAGATGTAGTTGGGCTCCGAAGGATGAATGTGTGGGTTGCTGCCACTTTGCGTGGCAAGCACGTTGTGATACGACATGGCATACGCGGTGTGTTGGCTGATGTTCACCGGCTTGCCATTGATCCACGCCACAGCCGTTCCGTTCACGAGGCTGTTGATGAACGGATTAGCCGGATTCTGATAGATCTGCTGGATTTTGCCCGGCAGTTGGGCTGGTTGAGTCCAGTTGTGGTTTTCCATCGCAATGACAAAAACGTGTTTGATCTGACGGCTGTCGCGATCGCCTTGATTGTCGTCGTTTTGAGCGAGCGCGCTGGCCGATGCGAGGGCAGCGGCGATTGCGAGCCCTGCAAGAGGGCAAAGTCGAGCGATATTCAGCATGTAGTTCCTCAAGGGTTGGGGAATTGCGAGGAGCAGGCGAGATTTCGTCACGGATCCTCCCGGGGCAAACGTCGCCATCAACTCTCCGCTTCGAGATTCGTAACAGGCGATTGTTTCGATCAGATGATGGTGGTGTTAAAGAGCCGCATAGACTCCAGATTGTGGTCGCATCTCCGCACGACTCATCGAAAACAGCGCGTAGACATTGCGAGAAGCAAAGGAGTTGAGGCGCGGGAACAATCGTGTGAAATAGATCTCTTGACAGCATTTCTCGGCCGTGACTATACTCCCGCCGTGTTTGAGTAAATCGCATTACTGAGGCCAGTGATCCGATTGCACTCTCCCCAAGCACGATCCTCCGCGATACAAAAGCGCGGGGCCTTCTGGGTTGACACGAAGAAAAGAGGAGAACCGCCCCATGCTTCGTCTTTCCGAAGTGATCAGGAAGTCTCTGCGCCAAAATCAAATCGCATTCCAGCTCTGCTTCGTTTTCGCGTTCGCAATATCCTGCGTCGCGCCGCTGCGTGCCCAGGTCGTTGCTACTTACGACTTCGAAGACGGAACAGCGCAAGGCTGGACATCCTTCAACGGCGCCACAGCCCCGGCTTCGACGACTGCCGCGGCATACTCCGGATCACACAGCCTGCTTACCTCCACAGGCTCAAGCGGGCAGGGCGGCCCGTCAATCAACGTAGGCTCCGTGCTCCAGGCTGGCGCCAAATACACCATCACCGGATACGTGCGCCTCACCAGCGGCGAGACTGCAACCAATGCAAACTTCACCATCAGGCGAACCGACGCCAGTTGTTCCGGCGGCACGTGCTACGACACCATCGGTGCATACCAGACTGCTGTGAACGATTCCGGATGGGTGGCCATCGGCGGTTCCTACACGGTTACGACCACAGAAACCGGCTTGACACTCTATGCGCAACTTGTTGGTGCGTCGACCACGCAGTCGTTCTATCTCGATGACGTCGTGATTACGCAAACCGCCCCTCCGCCGGGCGGAACAACAGTTGCGCACTACACGTGGTCCGATGGCGGGCTCGATGGATGGTTCCCGTTCGGATCGGCCACGCTTACAAATGCTACGCCCGCTGTGCAGGATCCAGCAGGCGATACCAACGCACTGCTCACCACAAACAGGACAGCGGGCTACATGGGCCCGGCCCTCGATCTGCTCAGTTTGAACCTGTCTGCCGGCGCAACCTACCAGGTAACGGCCTACGTGCTTCTCGCCGCGGCCGACAGCGCTAATCCCACAGTTACGCTTTCCACCAAAACAGCCGACTGTGCAACCACCGGCGCATATGCCAATCTCGCAACATCTGGTCCGTTGTCTTCCACAACATGGACGAAGGTGCAGGGCACTTTCAGCTTCAGCAACCTTCCCGGGCCGCCCACGTCGCTCACACTCTATGCCCAATCGAGTAGCGCGACGGATTCCTTCTATATCAGCAATGTCACCATCAGCCAGGTCGCTCCGCCTCCGCCTGATCCAAGCCAGCAGGACAACAGCGGCATCAGCACCACCTTTGAAGATGGCGGCCTCGATGGCTGGAGTTCGCGATCGGGCTCCTCGACCGTCTCAAACGTCAGCGGCGTTGCGCACACTGGCAACAATAGTCTGCTCACGACAGGCCGCATTGCCAACTGGGATGGACCGCAGATCAGCGTCAGCAACAAAATGTACCCCGGCTCGGTCTACAACATCAGCGGCTGGATCATGCTTCAGCCGACCGATGGTACGAACCACACCATCAACGTCAGCTTGCAGACCACGCTGAATGGCAACACCAGCTACCCCGGCGTCAGCGGATATCCCGGCATCCCCGTTCCCGCCGATGGCGCGTGGCACCAGATCAGCGTGATGGGCTACAACATGTCGAGCCCTTACGATCAGGGCGCGGCGTTCCTCTACTTCCAGACCGTGCCGTCCTCAGGCAATGACCTAGTCTCGTTCTACATCGACGACTTCCAGGTCTCGTATGTGAACCCGCCGCAAATCCAGAAAGACATCCCCTCCATCTATCAGACGCTCTCGCAGTTCTTCCCCATCGGCGCGGCGGTCGATATGACCGACATCTCAGGTCCGCATGCGCAATTGCTCACCATGCACTTCAACAGCATCACCTCCGGCAACGACATGAAGTGGAGTTCCGTCGAGAGCACGAAGGGCACCTTCAACTACGCGAATGCCGATGCGCAGGTCGGCCTCGCGCAGTGCGCCGGCATGCGGGTCCGCGGTCACAACCTGGTCTGGGCAAACGGATCGCAGGTTCCGTCCTACGCAGCAGGCGACGGCACAAACTCCGCCGCGAACCAGGCACTCGTAACCGACAACATCCGCGAGCATATCAAGAACGAGGTGCAGCACTTCGGCACAAAGGTGTACGCGTGGGATGTGGTGAACGAGCCGCTCGATCCCAGTCAGCCCGACTGCCTTGTTCACGGGCCGTTCTACAACGTGCTGGGCCCGAGCTATCTCGACGTGGCGCTGCAAGCCGCTCGCGATTTCGCGCCGGCCGGAACGAAGCTTTTCATCAACGACTACAGCACCACGAATTCAGATCGCCTCGCCTGCCTTGTGAAGGTCGCCGCCGATCTGAAATCAAAAGGTCTTCTCGATGGCGTCGGACACGAGATGCACAACGCCATCAACTATCCTTCTGTTCCGGCCATTGTGAATGCGATCGAGACAGTTGCGAATCAGGTACCGGGAATTGATCAGCAGGTCACCGAACTCGATGTCAGCATCTACAACGCGGGCGATACTAAGACGAACTACGGAAACAACCCGCCTCCCGCGGTGCTCGCCGAGCAGGGCTGGCTCTATAAGTCCTACTTCGATGCGTTCAAGGACCTCAAAGATAAGCTGAGCTCCGTGACCATGTGGGGCATGGCGGATGACGATACGTGGCTCGACAGCTTCCCTGTAACGCGCAAGGACCGCCCGCTGCCCTTCGATACCGGATTGCAGGCAAAACCTGCCTATTGGGGCATAGTCGATCCGACGAAGCTGCCAGGCTATGGGCTGAAGTTTTCCGCTACGCAGAAATCCGGTACCGGGAACACGCGCACCATCACCATCACGGCAACAAACGGCAACGTCGGCCCTGCGTACGCAACCACACTGAACGGCTTCACGCTCACACAGACAGCTGGACCCGCATGCACGCCCAGGGTCACAACTGGAAGCACACCGGCGGTGCTTGGAGATCTCGCTGTGAACGCGTCGGCAAGCGCGTCATTCACGGTGAATATCAGCGGCTGTAATCCGCTGGCGCAATTCAAGCTGAGCGTCCCGTGGAGTTCAGCGGTCTACGACACGGGAACCTTCGTGACAAATCTCGACTTCAATCGAGGCAGATAAGCGGGCACTCAAGAAGGCGGCGGACGATCATACATCGTCCGTCGTCAAGCCGCGCCGTGCAAAGCAACCAGCCGCTCTGACACGGCTTCGACAATCTGCTCCTGAACCTCATCGATGCTGAGATTGCCTTCGATCACGACCACGCGGTCCGGCTCGCGGCGCGCAATCTCGCGATACTTTTCCCACACGCGCCTGAAGAACTCGCCCTGTTCCTGCTCGAAGCGGTTCTCGTCCTGCCCGGTTTTCGCAACGTGCTTTTCGTTTCGGCGCCGGGCGCGCGCCAGGCTCGCTTCGAGCGAAGGAAGCAACAGCAGCGTAAGGTCCGGCTGAAGGTCTCCGCAGACAAGACGGTGAAGCGCAAGCACGCGCTCTGACCCGAGTTGGCGGCCTCCCCCCTGGTACGCTTCCGTCGAATCAGTAAAGCGATCGCACAGCACGACCCGTCCCGCAGCCAGCGCCGGCTCGATCACCTCCTCGATTGCCTGAGCGCGATCGGCGAACATCAGCGCCATCTCCGTCATCGGTGCAAGCGGAGTCGAGCCAGAGTCCAACAGCAAGCCGCGGATACGATCTCCGGTCCCTGTCCCGCCTGGCTGTCGCGTGACCACCGTTCCGATGCGGCGCTTTTCCATCCACGCGGCCAGTCGCTTGATCTGTGTCGTTTTGCCGGAGCCATCCAGGCCCTCAAGCGTGATGAACAATCCCCTCGGCATGGGCTGAGTCTAGGCTGTGACCCCGAAGAACCGCAAGGACTTACCTGGTGGACCAATCGTCTTCTGTGCTTGGTAACCGTGACCACAATCCTTCCCTTGTGTTACAACAACTCGATTTCAGAATCCGGCGGAACAAGAACGATCTCAGCGATCTCTTTGAAAGAGCGTTCCACTGCCCGGGAACAAAGGCCTTTGAACTGAAACTCTTTCATCGAAGCAGTCACTATTCATTGGAGTACCTGATGTTCAAGCTATCTATACTGAAGCCGCTCAGCCTCGCTGTTACTCTTGCGGTTGCTTCTTCTGCCATCGCGCGCATTCATGCCCAGAACCTCACCCTCGAAGGCCAGACCGGCGGATTCATTACTCCCACTGCCTACGTAGTCCTAAGCGAGAAGGGCCACACCTGGTCGCATCCAGCCGTCGGATACCACTTCGTGAATGCATCAAAAGTCATCGGCTACGTCCACACATTCTCGATCGAAGAGGGAATTGCGAACCGGTTCGAATTTGGCTACACCCGAAGCGTCCACACCAAAGGCAACGATCCTACCTTCAGCCATCTGTGGGACTACTCCGGCATGAACGTCTTTAACGGCAAGGTCGTCGGAATCAGAGACGGCCAGTTCGGTCCGTGGACTCCAGGGATTGGCGCAGGTTTTGTAGTGCGCACTAACGACAAGTTCGTAAGCGGCGCGTTGAACGAGCTCGAGACCGGCAAGCTGAAGTCCTACACCAATGGAGACATCTACGTCGCCGTCACCAAGACATGGCTACACCCGCCTGTGCCCTTTCTCATAAACCTCGGCTGGAAAGCGACCAACGCCTCCATCTACGGTCTCGGCGGGCAGTCCACGCGGTTCGGCGGCAGGCTCTTCGGCGGCCTCGGCATCCCATTACCTCTTGGTCACAACGTCGCCGCTGTGCCTGCCGTGGGCTTCACGCAGGAGCCGCCGCAGGTTGTGAATTTGAAACCGATGCTCTTTCCTCCGGGCGCGGGAGCGCACATTCCAACGACGCTGGATTATGCAGTTCGCGTCACGCAGAAAGAAAATCCCCACTTCGCCTTCGATATCGGAGTGGGTCATGTCGCGGGCGTTATCGGAACCACCGCCGTGCGCACTGGTGTTCCCAATCCGCCGTTTGTGCTGGTTCCCATTGACCTGAAAGCCAACACCGTTGTCGGAACCGGCCTGAGCATCCGCTACTGATCCTCCGGATCCCCCGCAACCCGCGAGGGCACGCGATAACTCGTGTGCCCTGTGCAATCTACTCCTCACGGCATAACTAAAGTGACCAGGCCGGCTGCAACTTTCCCTCGTACTCAGGGTTTATCCCTGCATAGTCTGAATATTGCAGCGCCGTCATGATTAGGCTCAAGACTGCGGCTCATTAGTCAGCAAGAAGACTAGATATTTTGAAGGAGGATTTTTATGCAATTATTCCGAAAATCCCGGTGGATGCTACTCGCATTCCTGCTTTCTCTTGTTCCCGCATCCTCTTTTGCGGGCGTTCTAATCAGCGTGAATATCGCACCGCCTATTCTTCCGGTCTACGAACAGCCGCCGTGCCCGGAGCCGGGCTGGATGTGGACGCCGGGATACTGGGCCTACGGTCCTGATGGCTATTATTGGGTGCCCGGCGCGTGGGTACCGGCACCATACGAAGGCGCGCTCTGGACTCCGCCCTATTGGGGCTGGTCCGGTGGTCTCTACATCTTTCACCCCGGCTACTGGGGACGCCACGTCGGATTCTATGGCGGCATCAACTACGGCTTCGGTTACATGGGCGTCGGCTTTGCCGGTGGATACTGGCACGGACACGACTTCCTCTATAACACCGCTGTGGTTCGCGTGAACAACGTTCACATTCGCAATGTCTATGTAGACCGCAGAATTGTGGAGCGCAATACGATCGTGAATGAGCGCCGCGTCTCCTTCAATGGCGGACATGATGGAATCCGCCACGATGCCCGTCCGGAAGAGCGCGAGGCCATGCGCGACCGACACATGAGCGAGACCTCCATGCAGATGCACCACATGGAGGCCGCGCGCAACGATCGCAATTTCTACGCGCGTAACAACGGCGGCCATCCGCAGACAGTCGCTGCGGAACGCCCCATGGGCTTCCATGGCCACGAGGGCAACAACCGCCCGCAGACTTTCAACAACAACCGCGGACCGCAAAGCCAACCGGAGTTCCAGAAGCGACAGGAACCGGTTCGCAACATGCAACTCGAACAACGCGACAATCAGCGCAACAGCGATCGCGGTGCTTTCAACAACCAGCCCCGTCCGCAGCAACAGCAGCGAGGATTTGAGCAGCGTCCGCAGCCGCAGCAGCGTTCATTCGAACAGCCGCGTGGCAACTACCAGCAGCCGCACGGGAATGCTCAGCCGCGGAATGAAGGACGTTCTGCGCCGCAGGAACGCGGTGGCGGCGGAGGTGGACGTCCTCAGCACGAAAACAAGGGACACCACTAGACAAGTACGCAGCAGCGTCTTATGAAGGCTCACGGTTTCCGCCGTGAGCCTTTTACTTTGGAACGCAATTCTTCGAGCAGTACTCAGGCAGTTGCCGAACGGATTCCTGCGAGCTCCACTTCCAGCCCTCCGAAATCCGGATGAAGATTCTCCCGTATCCGGTATGCGATGTCGATACGCGTACCCTGCGTGAGTCCCAGTTCGGCTGATCTTCCCGCCATATCCCACCCCACTGCGCGTGTGGCGCCGCTTCCATCGTGCGCGAGTTCAAGCCGCAGGTGGCGCTCCTTCATGATGCGCGGAGCCGACACGAGCCTCGTATTTCGCGCCATGAAGATGGGCTCAGGGTTCCCGTGTCCCAGCGGCTCCAGCTTGCGCAGCCAGCCCGCGAGCACCGCTGTCACTCCATCCAGTGCGAGTTCCGCGTGAATGTGCAGATCGCGCTCTGGTTCACGCTCAGCAAGCCGCTCAGCAGCGCAATCCGCGAGCCGCCGCTTCAATTCCGGCACAGCTTCGGCAGGAAGCGCAAAGCCTACCGCAAACGCGTGTCCGCCAAACCGCGTGAACAGATCGGCGCACGTCTCGATCGCCGACAGAAGATGGAACTGATCGACTGATCGACCTGACCCGTGCGCCACCCCATCTTCCACGCTGATCACAAGCGCCGGCTTGGCTGTCCGTTCCACCACACGAGAGGCAAGGATTCCGATTACTCCGCGGTGCCATCCATCCCCATCCACCACAACCATGCGCGCTGCTGCAAATTCAGGATCGGTTGCAAGCCGGTCCTCAATCGCCGCGAGCGCCCGAGCCTCTGTCTCCCGGCGATCGCGATTGAGCCGGTCGAGCTTGTTGGCCAGTTCCGTTGCCCTCGCCTGATCGCGCGTGCAGAACAGCTCGATAATGTCGGAAGCTACATCCATGCGCCCGGCCGCGTTGATCCTCGGCGCGAGTCGAAATGCCACGTCAAATCCGGTCAAGGGCTTCGATGCCGGATCGAGCTGAGCAGCGGCAAACAGCGCACGCAATCCCGCACCGACCGGACGGCGCAGTTCGCGGAGCCCAAGGGCGGCGATCACTCGATTCTCGCCTTTCAGCGGAACCGCATCGGCGATCGTCGCGATCGCAGCAATCTTCAGGAAGCTGGGCAGAAGCTTGTCCCGCGTCCGCGCTGCATCGTGGCGCTCCAGCAGAGCCTGCGCAAGTTTCAGCGCGATTGCTGCCCCGCAAAGCGACTTCTCCGGATAGCCGCAACCATGCTGATTCGGATTCAGAATCGCAAGCGCAGCCGGAAGCGCATCATCCGAACGCGACAGGTGATGATCAGTGATGATCAGGTCGAGACCCAGCTTTCGCGCAGTCTCCGCCTCTGCAAATGCGCGCATGCCCGTATCGACCGTAACCACCAGGCGAATACCTTCTGCATATGCCGACTCCAGCACAGCCGATTGCAACCCGTACCCTTCGCGAATTCGATGCGGAACATGGAATCGCACCGTTCCACCCAGCATCTCGATCGCAGTTTTCAGCAGCACAACCGCTGTCGTCCCATCGACGTCGTAGTCGCCATAGAGCAGAATCGGTTCCTTGCGGAGGATGGCTGCTTCAATCCGCTCGACCGCCGGCTGCATCCCGAGCATTCGCAGCGGATCATGAAGGTGCGCGATATCAGGATTAAGGAACGCGAACGCTTCGGCCGATGCCGTGATGCCACGCGCGACCAGCAGTTCGGCAAGCACCAGCGGTATGCGTGCTGCCGTCGCCAGCTCCTCAGCCTCGCGCGGATGCGGCTCAGCCAGGATCCACCGTTGACGTGGAGCAGTAAGGACTGCGGGCGAGTTCTGCATTGCGCCGGCGGCGCTCACCGTACTTACTCGTCCTCTTCGTCGTGTTCGTGATCGTCGATGACGATATCGTGAAAGCTGTCGATATCCTCGAGCAGCGACTGAAAGCGCTCGTACCACTCTGTCGTGGTCTCGTGCAAAATCACAATGCCCTGGTGAATGAAGCCGAGCTGAATGTAACCCACCATGCCGGCATACTTGCGCAGCCACTGCGCTTCGACTAATTCAGTGGCTTCCTCGTCCGGGAAATTCATCTCGCCCGCTTCTTCAACCAGCCGGTCGAGTTCTTCCCGCTCGAGGCGCATCTCGCTGAACGTGACAAACGGCGCGCCCACCCGCTTCGCCATCTCCACGAAATCTTTCCATGAATCAGGATTGTCCTGACCCTCCCACACGATGGAGGGGATGTCTTCCGTTACATATCCCGGAAGACGGACGAGCCCATGGCCTTCAATAAAAGCCACCATGTCGTCCTTGAGCGACAGTAGATTGTCCGTACCCATAGTCAAGCAATCATTCTCTCACTTGGCCCTCGGCCAAGACCGGTCAAATGTGGGAAAGTTCCCCGGCAGAAATCTGTAGAGCCTTTTCAGCCATCGCGGACCTGTAATCTGGATCTGGAGGTATCGTTTGCCAGTTTTCAAACACCACGTTTTCGTCTGCCACAACGTTCGTCCAGAAGGCGCTCCCCGGCCCTCGTGCACCACTGACGGCAAGAGCGAATTGCACACCCAGCTACAGCAACTCTCCAAAGCCGCTGGTCTGGGCAGCACGGTTCGCATCAACAAATCCGGATGTCTCGACCAGTGCGAACATGGCCCAACGGTCGTTGTCTATCCCGAAGCCGTCTGGTACGGCCACGTCAAGCCGGAAGATGCCGCTGAGATCATTGAGGAACACCTCATCCATGGCCGTCCAGTCGAACGGCTGCGCCTCGCAGACGAGTGCATCAACACCAAAAACTGCCCCCACCGGGTGCAGTCGTAGTTCAGAGTTCGTAGTTCGCAGCGCGGAGATCACCTCGGCAAAAACTCTGCGGCTACGAACTACCAGATACGAACTGCAAACTGGAGACCCCCCGCAATATACACCTGCCGGGCCGATGCGTTATCTTTATTACTTAGCCCATGATCTTTTCTCGCGAATACATTGGGTATCTCGCCCGCCGCACGGTCAAGCACCTCATCGACGCCAAAATGATCACCACGAGTGACTTGAAGGCTACGGAGGCGCGCGTCACCGAAGGCCTCACCGATGAGCTCTCGCTCGAGGACCGCATCAACGAGGAGGTACGCGTCATTCTCGAGGCCTACTCCGAAGAAATGCGGAAGTCCGGCGCTCAGTACCAGGAAATGTTCAAGAAGGTGAAGACCGAGCTCGCGAAGAAGTACAAGGCGGTGCTATGAGGATCAGCCGCGACAAGCTCAACAAGCTGGCTCACACCGTTGCCGACACCCTCGCCGACATCAACGAGGTAGGCTTTATGGAGGATCGAAACACCATTCGCCAAGAAGCCCGCAAGGCTCTCGAAAACCTGCTCGCGGAAGAGGCTCGGATCGACACCGCGGCCCGCCAGAAAATCGCATCGCAGCGAAAAATCATTCTCGAAGGCTCGCAGGAGTGGGAGATTCTCTACCGCAAGTACTACAACGAAGAAGTGCGCAAACTGGGCATCTAGAGCCGCTTGCCGCGGGCCCTCGCGTTTTGCATACCGTTCATAGTTTGATAGATTAAGAGAGCGGCCCGAGTGGCTGCTCCCTCCAGGTGTGGCGCTATCGTCTAGGGGTTAGGACGTGAGATTCTCAATCTTAAAACCCGGGTTCGATTCCCGGTAGCGCTACCAGATATCTGACGCTAAGGCCCGCTAAATCAGCGGGCTTTTTCTCTTGATTCTGCAAACCTGATAGCGCGTGTTTGTGGCACAAGTCGCGAATTCTGCTCCCTACGCTTTCCTGGCAGTGTTGCACTCGCATTCTTTCGGAGTCATTTGGGAGAGCGCAAACGGCCTAAACGATAGCTCAGACCGAAGCTCCAGTTCATCTCGTCGAGTCCCGGGTTGCTTGGCACGACGAAGCCATTGGACTGGTGAAAAAATCCGAAGGCTGTGCGCAAGCCGACCTTATCGGCGAGGCGGAATTGGAACCCGACACTCTGATCCAGGGCAAAATCCTGATACGAAGCGTACTGGGAGAACGCCTTCTGTGTGTAGGCCGTCATGCCGGCCTTGATGCTGTAGAACGGCTTGACACGTGCATCGTCGAACCA
>DATJEO010000019.1:0-5314 GCA_035496515.1 Occallatibacter sp. | reverse complement strand
CACCTGGAAGCAATCATTCCCGCTGCCAATCCCGGAACATATCCGTTGCTCGTTAGCAATCCCGATCCAGGCTCCGCGAACTCCAAAACCCTGCAAGTTCAGGTCGCACCCGGTCAGGTGAAATTGGTCCTGCAGGCTTACAACGGCAGCGATGTCCGCGTCCGCAACTCCCTGAATCTCGGCCTTGACGTCACGGGAACAATCAACAAAGGCGTGACACTCACCGTCAACGGAATCGCCGGCGGAAACTCCACCATCGGCACCGCCTCATCCAACTCCGACGGCAGCATCACCTACCGCGCTCCAGCCGTAGTCCCCACGCCGAACAATGTAGTCACTCTGACCGCGACCAGCATTGACAATCCAACAATCTCCGTCAGCCAGAACATCTCCGTGCTGAACCCGATTCCGATCCTGACATCAGCCACGCCGCTCAGCATGAACCCCGGCCCGCCCGCAACCACGATTGTCCTCACTGGCTCAGACTTCATCAATGGCGCGCAAGTGCTCATGAACGGCGCGGCCGTCCCCACTACCTTCAAAAGCGGAACGCAGCTGACCGCAAGCATTAGCCCAACCCAACCTGGAAACCTCGATCTTCAGGTTCTCAATCCCAGCCCCGGCCCCGCCACTTCAGCCGACCTTATCGGCACAGTGAACGGAACTCCGCCCGTTCCCATCGTTTCGCTAGAGGACGCCGCGCGTTTTCTCAATCAGGCCACCTTCGGCGCAACCGACGCTGACATCCATCATCTTTCCCTCATCGGATATCAGCCCTGGCTCACCGAGCAGTTTGCCGCTCCGCAAACCCTCATGACTCCCGGCGTCGAACAAGCCCTCATCGTCAATACGCAGCCCGCCTGCTCTTCCATAGACGTGAAGTGCAACGCCGCCACATTCCTCCAGAACGATCAGGGTCAGGTCTACACCGAAAATGCATTCTGGCAGCAGAGTCTCACGGCGCCCGACCAGTTACGCCAGCGCGTTGCTTATTCGCTACACGAAATGCTGGTGATCTCCATGGCGTCCACCGGCGTCATGAACATGCCGCGCGGCACTGCGCACTACTACGACACTTTGGCAGCCGATGCCTTTGGCAACTTCCGCCAGCTCCTCGAAGACGTAACGCTCAACCCCATGATGGGCCAGTGGCTCGCCATGCAGGGCAATGACAAAGGCAACGCCACCACCGATCCCGACGAAAACTACGCCCGCGAAGTCATGCAGCTCTTCACCATCGGCCTCTATCAGTTGAACGATGACGGCATGCAGAAACTCGACGGGACCGGCAAGCCCATCCCAACCTACTCCAACACCGACGTGATGGGACTCGCCAGAGTCTTCACCGGGTTCAGTTGGAACGTCCCCGGAAACACCTCAGACAGCGCATGGTCCGACTGCTGCATCTACGTCGGCCCTGGAGTTGGCGAAGACCTCCTGTCCATGCAGAGCTACCCCAGCCATCACTCCACTACCCAGAAAGCCTTCCTCGGAGTCACCATCCCCTCCAGCGGCACCGCGGATCCCAATGGCGATCTGAAGATCGCCCTCGACACTCTCTTCAACCACCCCAACCTGCCCGCCTTCTTCTCAAAGCAGATGATCCAGCACCTGGTCACCAGCAACCCGAGCCCGGCTTATGTCAGCCGCGTCGCCGCCGTCTTCAAGGACAACGGCCTCGGAGTGCGCGGCGACCTCAAATCAGTCATCACTGCAATCCTGATGGACACAGAGGCTCGAGACACCGTTGGCGATGCGAGCAATCCGCAATTCGGCAAAGTCCGCGAAGCCCTCCTCCGGTACACCCACTGGGCGCGCGCATTCACAGCACAATCTCGCACCGGCGGCTACTGGATCGGCAGCACTGAAGACCCCATCTGGGGCCTGGGCCAGATGACATTGCGCTCCCCAACCGTCTTCAACTGGTTCGCGCCCGGCTACGTTCCTCCCGGCACAAGTATCGAGCAAGCCGGAATGACCGGACCCGAATTTCAGATGACCAACGTCTCTTCGGTCGTCGGCTACCTCAATTACATGCAGACCGCCGTCGCCTCCGACGGAACCGATGGCTTCGACATCTTCTCGAGTTACGCGGCCGAGATGAACCTCGCCAACAATCCTGGAGCCCTCGTCGATCGCGTCAATCTGCTGCTCATGTCCGGTCAGATGGACAGCACACTGTACAGCCAGATTCTCAGCGCGGTGAGCGCGATTCCAGTTCCCACCGGAGATCAGAACGCGACCAGCGCGGCGCTCGCGGCACGGGTGAAGACAGCCGTCTTCCTCACGGTCGCCTCCCCATCGTATTGCGCGCAGTACTAGGAGCAAAGAATGTACAAGTTTGATCATTCACGGCGATCGTTTCTCAGGACTGCATCGCTCACCTCAATGGCCGGCTTCTACGCCAGCCCCTTCCTCATCGGCCTGAATTCTCTCGCAGCCATGGCGCAGAGCACCGGACTCAGCGACTATCGTGCCCTCGTCTGCGTCTTCCTCCAGGGCGGCAACGACGGTCACGGTACCGTGATCGCTACCGACCCGACCTCTTTCAGCGCATTCACGCAGGCCCGGTCCGGCGCACCAGGATTAGCGTATCCCCTCGCCGAACTGCTGCCCATCACGCCAAGAACCTCGCAGAGCGGCCGCACCTTCGCTCTGAATCCTTCACTCGTCGGCCTGCAGAACCTCTTCAATGCCGGACGAGCCGCCGTCGTCGCCAACACAGGAACACTGATCGCTCCCGCAACCAAGACCCAGATCAACGCCAACTCCGTCCCGCTGCCTGCTTCGCTGTTCTCCCACTTCGATCAGACCGCTGCGTGGCAGGCCATCGCCTCCAACGGCGGCAGTTCAGAACACGTCGGCTGGGGCGGCGCTGTCGCCGACGTCATCGAGAGCATGAAAGTAAATTCGAATTCGATGTTCACCTGCATCTCAACATCCGGCATCGCCCTCTTCCTCTCCGGAGAACAGTCCTACCAATTGAACGTAACGTCTGCTGGACCGATCCCCATCTACGGGACAGCGAACCGCCTGTTCGGCAACTCCGCTGGATCGAGCGCCCTTCAGTCCGTCCTCTCCGCCGATGAAACCAATCTCTTCGCCAAAGAGTACGAGATCGTCGTCCAACGCTCCATCCAGGCACAGCAGACACTGGCGACTGCAATGGCTGCAGCCGGTGTGGGCGGCGTGCCCGATCCCCCACAATATCTCGATCCCGTCACCAACAAGCTGACCAACAACGATCTCGCCGTCTCGCTACAGACAGTCGCTCGCATCATCTCTGGCCGCGCTAGCCTCGGCGTCAACCGGCAGATCTTCTACGTGCAACTCGGCAGCTTCGACACGCATGACGGACAGGCCACCCAGCACGCGCGCCTTCTCTCTCAACTCGGCTCCGCGCTCGAGTACTTCGACGCACAAATGGTCGCGATGGGCGTCGGAGATCAGGTAACCGCGTTCACGGCATCCGACTTCGGCCGCACCCTGACCTCCAACAGCGATGGCACCGACCACGGCTGGGGGAGCCATCACTTCGTTTTCGGCGGCTCCGTCGCCGGACAGGACATGTACGGCACCTATCCCGTCGTCGGCGCCAATCAGGCAGACGATCTCGGCGCAGGAAGACTGATCCCCACCACCTCCGTCGACCAGTACGCAGGAACACTCGCCCGCTGGTTCGGCCTCTCCGACGGCCAGATCAAAACCATCTTCCCCAACTTCGCCAACTTCGGAGCAAGCCCCTATCTCAGCTTCCTGGGCTAACCGGCTCAGTGAGACATTGCTCCCGCCCGCACCATAAGCTTTTACATGTCTCGCATGATCACCGCGGGCGCGATGACTGAAGTCCGTCCAGCCGGCAGAATGCTCACAAGCATCACTGCTGCAATCGGCATCAGCGAAGCGATGAGCCATACTTCCAGTGGTGGCGATGAAAGCATCGCAACATCGGCAATAAGCAATCGCATCACCGCGAACGATAAGAGAACCCCCGTCGCAGTCCCGATTAGAGCAAGGCGGCCCGCGGTTTTCATGACCAGCAGAACGATGCGCCATCGCTGCGCGCCCAGCGCAATGCGGAGGGCTCGATCGCGCTGCCTTTGACGCTCAGCATCGCCTTGAGCATTCAGCAAACCAAGAAGTCCAAGCAGCAGCGCTACAGCTGCCGATGTACCGCCAATGAGTGCCGCAATCCTCAACCCGGCCAGACCGGAATGTTCGAGTTGCGCGTCGAACATAGTCACCCCGCTCGAATTCGGGCTCCCTCCTGGCACGCTCTCAACCTTCTTCCGCAGATCAGCAGCCAATCTCATGCTCCACTTTGCAGACTTCAGCATCAGCGTCATGCGCGCTGGACAATCCTGCCACATCGGGAAGTAGATCGTAGGCTCTGCATGCTGTTCGAACCTGCCGAAAGCCTGAGATCTCACGACTCCCACAATCTCCGTTCGCACTCCGCCTTCGCTGATGACTGCAGAGCCAAGCGTCTTGCCGTTGAAATAGAGATCCGCTGCTTCCTGATTAATGACTGCCGCACGGCCCTCGCCTGGTATCCGCTCTGCGCCAAACTTCCTCCCCTCCACAACCGGCATATCGAGAGCGCTGAAATAATTCATCGAAACCACATTCGCATTCAGCTCGACGCCCCCCACCGGCTCCGCAACAGGCACGCGAAACGTGGCATCTCGGATCGTCTTCGGTGCCTCAGCTTGATTCAGATACCCGTAGTAGATCGTCGGCCTCGCATTCCCGCCACCATACAGCTTCCCGAGTCCCCTTGTTCCCTCGTCCAGCGGTGCCTTCGTTCCCTCGCTCCCTGCTTCTTTCACCACCCCGATGATCTCCAATGGATGATCACCAGAAGCCCGTATGACCATTCCCGCCGTCTTCGCACCGGAAATCTCCAACGCGGCAGCCTCATTCACGACAGCAACCTTGCCCATCCGATCGCCGGTCCCAAACATTCTTCCCGCTACGGGCAGACTCTTCAATGTCTGCAGCGACGCCGGCGTAAGCCACGCAACGTCCATCGCAAGCTCGCGGTACTGCGCAGACGCTTGCTGAATCCGAAAGCTTACCCACGCCGGTCCATTGCCCGGCAGTCGCTCCGTCCATGCCAACGGCCGCACACCTGCAATCGTGCTCACCTTCTGCTCAACAGCATCGAAATACCTTGGATCAATCTCCGGTCCTCCCGCCGGCTGCGCCTGCACTGTCAGAAGAACCGGATTTCCCAGGCGATGTCCCGCGCTCGTCTCCAATGCCGAGTGAAGCCCCGCCAGCATCACAGCCGTACACACCACCAGCGTGCAGC
>DATJEO010000018.1:0-6615 GCA_035496515.1 Occallatibacter sp. | reverse complement strand
CCCGTTCCGATCGGCTTGGTCAGGATCAGGACATCTTCGGCGACTCCTTGCGCGTTCGTTCTGACCTGCGCGGGATCGATGATGCCGGTGATCGCATAGCCAAACTTCATCTCCTCATCGCGAACCGAGTGCCCACCAACGACTGTGCATCCGGCTTCGCTCATCTTGGCGAGGCCGCCGCGCATGATCTGCTCGAGGATCGCGAGATCGCCGGCCTGGGGGAAGCAAACCATGGCCAGCGCGGTCACCGGCCGTCCGCCCATCGCGTACACATCGCTCAAAGCATTCGTCGCCGCGATCTGCCCGAAGGTAAACGGATCATCGACAAGTGGCGTGAAGAAGTCGACCGTCTGCACCAGCGCGAGATTTGGCGCGATCTGGTAAATCCCGGCATCGTCCGAAGTCTCAAATCCTACCAGCAGATTCGGATCACTCTGCACTGGCAGGTTCGACAGGACGGCGCGTAGCGATCCGGGCGGGAGCTTGCTCGCGCATCCTCCCGCTTTCACCTGCTGCGTAAGACGAATCACCTGCTCTGTAGCCAAATTTGCACCTTTACGACGTCCGAGAGTTGCCGCGGCCTTTAAAGAACCTGATTCGAGCAATCGCGATTTTACTTCTTCTGGCGATAGAGATGGATCAGATGATTGGTGGAGCTGTCGTGATGCAGCTCTGGCTCGGCCGCGTCTTCCAATTCAGGAATGATTCGCTGCGCCAGTGCCTTGCCCAGTTCGACACCCCACTGATCGAAGGAATTGATCTGCCAGATTACGCCCTGTGTGAAGACACAGTGCTCATACAAGGCCACCAACTTTCCAAGCACCGCCGGGGTCAACTTGTCGGCGAGGATCATGTTTGAGGGCCGGTTGCCTTCGAAGACGCGATGCGGGACCAGCCAATCCGCTGTTCCCTCCGCCTTCACCTGCTCGGCCGTCTTTCCAAACGCTAATGCCTCTGCCTGGGCAAAAACGTTCGCGATCAGCATGTCGTGGTGACGCCCGAGGGGATTGAGTGGGCGCTGGAAGGCGATGAAGTCGCACGGGATCAGGCGCGTGCCCTGGTGGATCAGCTGATAAAACGAGTGCTGCCCATTGGTCCCGGGCTCGCCCCAGTAGATTGGGCTGGTGTTATAGCGAATCTCCCGGCCCTTGAGGGTCACGTGCTTGCCGTTGCTCTCCATCGTGAGTTGCTGCAAGTAGGCGGGGAACCGCTTCAGGTATTGCTCGTACGGCAGAATCGCGATTGTCTGCGCATCAAAGAAATCTGTGTACCAGATCGAAAAAAGTGCCAGCAGTACCGGTAGATTCTTTTGGTAAGGCGCAGTGCGGAAATGCTCGTCCATCTCGTGGAACCCGGCAAGCATGGAGCGGTAATTGTCCGGGCCGATCGCCAGCATAGTTGACAGCCCGATCGCCGAATCCATGGAATAACGTCCGCCCACCCAATCCCAGAAGCCGAACATGTTAGCTGTGTCGATTCCGAACTTCGCCACCTCCGCCGCATTGGTCGAAACCGCGACAAAGTGCTTAGCGATGGCTGAGTCGTGCCCGCCCAGCTTTTCCAGCAACCAGGCACGAGCTGTGTTCGCATTCGTCATCGTCTCCAACGTCGTGAACGTCTTCGAAGAGACGATGAACAGCGTCTCCTCGGCATTGAGATCCTGAACGGCTTCGGCAAAGTCGGTACTATCGACGTTCGACACGAACCGGAAGGTCATATCGCGCTTGCTGAAGTGCCGCAGTGCCTCATAGGCCATGACCGGTCCCAGGTCGGAGCCGCCAATACCGATATTGACCACATTGCGGATTGGCTTGTCAGTGAAACCCTTCCACTCGCCGCTGCGCACGCGATCGCAGAACGCCGCCATGCGATCGAGCACCCCGTGGACCTTGGGCACCACGTCTTCGCCATCCACCACGATCGACTCGCCCTTCGGCGCGCGAAGGGCGATATGCAGCACTGCCCGCTTCTCGGTTATGTTGATCTTCGCGCCGCTGAACATCGCTTCAGTGTGCTCGCGAAGCTTTGATTCGTCCGCCAACGCCAGCAGAATCTTCAAAGTCTCGTCCTTGACGCGATTCTTGGAGTAGTCAAGGAACAGCCCTGCGCCTTCCGCCGTCATTCGCTCGCCACGTTGCAGATCGTCCGCAAAGAGTGTCCGCAGATGCACCCCTGCCATTTCTTTGGCGTGCGACTTTAATTGCTTCCATGCAGCCAGGCTGGCTAGCGGTTTCACTTTGATCTGCTTGGGACGGCTCTTCGCGGCGGTTGACATGGCGACTTCTCCTCGGGGGCGATGCGAACGATATTCCTCTAATCTGATGTCTTCTGTTGGGCGTGGATGAGGATACTGCGAACCTGAATCCCATTATCGTCGGCGGGGCACAGCCCCGGTTCCACAGGGCTTAGCCGTATCGCAACAAGTGACGAAATGCTTGCACCGTACGTTCGTAACGCCCTGAGTGATGAACGACCTACCGTTCCGGCTCGACTGCCCGTAATGTGGAGTTAACTTTTCAAAAAACTTACTTCGCGTACCACGACCAAGGGCCGGGCTATGCTTACAGAGCTTAGAAGACTGTTGTCTCCTTTCCGCCGCGGATTCGCGGGTTACATTCTACTTACATTATTCAGGCAAGCTTTGGTGGTTGGAGGCGGCTATGGACTCGTACTTCTCATCAGGAACTTCGAACACAATCCCGCCCGCTCGGTCCTGATCGCATTCGCAGTCCTAGTCTCCTACAAGCTTGTTATCGCCGCGCTCGATCAGAGCATGGGTTGGGGATTCGCGCGGCACGTCAGCTATCCCATGTTCCGCAAGCTGAGTGTTGACGTCTTCTCCAAACTCCTGAGCCTCGATCAGGGTTGGCACCAGTCCGGCAGCAGCGGAGCACGGCGCGGGGAGATTACCAACGGGCTCAGCAAATTCGCGCAGACGAGCGAAAGCCTTGCCCGTGAGGTCTGCCCACTGCTGGCAACCGCCCTTCTGAGCCTCTTTCTTCTGCGCTCGTATGTAGGGGTTACGTTCTGGCTGACGGTGTTGCCTATCGCCTGCAGTATCTTCTTCTGGCTCTCCTATGAAGAAAATCGCCGCTGCACGCAGTACCGCGAAGAGCGCTACCAGCGCTATGCCTCAGACTACTCTTTGAGTATCGAGTGCATGGAGATGCACGCTGACGTTGTCCGTTACAACCAGCAGGAGCGGATGGAACAAGACTACCGCCGAATCCACGACGACATCCAGAGAAAGGGCCTCCACGAAGCGCGCATTCAGGGCTGGTTTGGTTTTGGCAAGAGTTCCGTGGTCCTCGGCCTGCAGGCCTATCTGCTCTGCACCTGGGTGGGTATGCTCGACACGCACCGGCTGGATGGCGCCATGCTCGTCTATCTATACATGCTCTCTGAGCAGCTCTGCGGTTCTCTTTGGGGTTACGCGAGCATCTGGGGGCGCATCAGCGAAGCATGGGAGCCAATCAAGCAGTTTCTTCGCATCAGCTCTGCAAGTTCGACTCTCGCTGAGGCATCTGCAGTTCTTAAGGTGGCTGTGGCTGCGCAGGTTGATTTGGAATTTCGCCACGTTGAGTTCGGCTATCGCGAGACCGAACCAGTTCTGAATCGCGTAAACCTCCATATCGAAGCGGGCAAGAAGGTCGGATTTATCGGCCGCACGGGTTGCGGGAAGTCAACCCTGCTTAAGCTCGTTGACCGCCTCTATGACGCACAGAAAGGCTCCGTGTACGTAGGAGGACACGACGTGCGCGAGTGGCCTCTTCGCCAGCTTCAGCGCGTCTGCACATGCATGTCGCAAAATGGCGGAGTGTTCTTCTCGCAATCCACTCTGCTTGACACGATTCGCTTTGCGCGGCCTATGGCGTCCTTCTCTGACGTAATTCGCGCAGCAAAGCTTGCCTGTATTCACGACGAAATCATGGGGCTGCAGGACGGTTATCAGACTCGCGCCGGCGAGCACGGCAAGAATCTCTCAGGGGGGCAACGTCAGCGCGTCGCCATCGCGCAGGCTCTTCTCAGCCTTGACGATCCTGAGAAGAAGATCGTTCTCCTTGACGAGTGCACCAGCAACCTTGACGAGGAGACCGAGGCAGCTATTTACGAGAACATCTGGCCCCTTCTCAAGGGCAAGACAGTCGTCGTCGTGACTCACCGCCTCTCCGCGATCGAACATCTCGTTGACGAAGTTGTGGCCATGAGCGAGGGAACAGTCGCGTTCCGCCTCAACAGCGCAGAAATCAACGCGGCAGCAGTACAGAGCTACGCTTAAACGGCTGCATCGATCATCCCTGCGCGAACCAGGATTCAGCAATCTTGGGTTCCGGAGCTGCCAACCCAAATTGGGGAGGGCGCATCGTATGTCAGAACGGGCCCGATCTCTGATGAAGCACAGGACTTTGCGTGCTGCTGGATGCGCGCGGATATGCTTACTTCGCCTACTGGCGATCCCACAAGGCTACGAGCCTCAGAGACTTACAGCTCCACCCGAGCGATGCTTAATGATTCCTGCAGAGAAGCCCTCATTTATCGTAGTCGGCCCCCCCAGAACGGGAACAAGTTGGCTCCATAAGGTTCTAGAGCCTTATGCCACTCTTCCTTCTCCCACGAAGGAAACTCGTTTCTTCGACTTGCACTTCCACCGGGGATTTGACTGGTATAGCTGGCATTTCCCGCGCAACCATTCTGGACCGATCGGGGAGATCGCGCCCACGTATTTCGCTTCGCCGGAAGCGCGACAGCGGATTGCGCAGAATATTCCCGATGCAAAAATAATTGCTATCTTTCGTGACCCAGTCGAGCGAGCCGTCTCTTTGTATCGACTGAAAATCGCCTATGGGATGTATCGCTGGAGTCTACCTGAGGCTCTGCACAAAGATCCTGAGCTGATCAACTCCGGTTTGTACTGGAGTCATCTCTCCGAGTGGCGCGAGTTTCTTCCTGATGAGCAATTGCTCGTCACAATCTATGACGACCTCGCTGCAGATCCGCAAGCGTTTGTGAGCAAGGTTGCAAGATTCATTGGCTTGGAAGAACCGAAGCTCTCCCAAGCCCAGTTGAGACGCGTGTTTTCGACCGAGCGGATGACACGCCCTCGCAGTTATCTTGCCACGCGCACAGCTACTGCATTTGCTGACTGGTGCAAATCGAGACGTCTTGACCATGTGGTGGCCTCCGTTCGAGACTCTGCGCTAATCAAGCTGTTTCTGGGCGGCGGTGAGTCGCTACCGCAGATGCCATCTGAGACCATCGACGAACTTACGGAACTATTTCGCCCTGAAGTCGAAGCCCTCGAATTGTATCTCGACCGAAATCTCGAACACTGGAAGGTCGGGAGAACTCTTCGCGAATCTCGATCCGCGGTGGAAGCGTTCGCTCCACCAGCCGTGCGGGGCACCGCTTACTCAGCACGTTGATTCTAAGCGGAGTTGATTGCGAACCGGGTTTGTCACAGGGCCTCCACGTCTCAGTCCCGCGGACGGCGAGCTCGTTGCCGATCATGCTCGCAGAGGTGGTTGAGGCGCGAATAGCTTGGTATCTGCGAGCAGGGTCCGCTGTGGTCCGTTGGCGCTTTGCTCAGCAGAGAAGACGAATCGTGAGTGGTGTAAAGAAATGAAAAGCGTATAAGTCAGACCGGCATGGCAGGAGGTCATCGGTTTCGACCGATCGAACCGACACGATCGCAGCCGCCGAGATACTTGCCTCCCCGATCATGGAGTTCGGGTTGGATGGCCCAAATGAAACCGCAAGGCTGAGATTTACATAAGGAATCGAGTCTGAGCCTTCAAAGGAAGGCGGGTTTGAACTCGAGCTCCAAAGCCGAGCGATAAGGCGAGCGATTGATTTTGAGTTCCTCTGAAATAAGGCGCGCAAGGGAATGGGCTGGCTTTTCGACGCGGCGCTGTCCTGCTAGACTTAGGACTGGCGTACCGCAGGCGCGTAGCTCAGTTGGTTAGAGCGCTTCCTTGACACGGAAGAGGTCGTTGGTTCGAATCCAATCGTGCCTACCATATCTGGATTAAATTCAATCACTTGCATCCTGACCTCTTCTTTATCCGGCAAATCATGGTTTGTTATGGTTCGATTGTTTGATCGGGCCCATGAGAGCATCAAATGCCGAAGCCTGAGCCGCCCGCCTCTCTTCCGGTATTGCCTGTTGGTAGATGTCGAGAGTGATGCGGCTGTTTGCATGCCGGAGCAGCTCCTGGGCAGTCTTGACATCACTTCCTGTCTGCCTCAAGAGTGTTGCCAGTCCATGGCGAAACGAGTGCCAGCCAATCCGCTTATTGACACCCAGGCGTTGCAATGCGGGTCTGATGTGCCTCCTCAGGATCATCTCGGGCTGAACCGGCTGCGTTCCGTTCTTCTGGACCGATGGAAACACATAATCACCCTCGGATCGATAGAGCGCGCTCTTCTTCCACCTCCGCAGCTCTCTGACCACCAACGGAGGGAGCGGAACCGGCCTTCGAGACGCCTCGGTCTTTGTTTCGCCCTCGATACTGTGCCACACGGAGTGCGTGACATTGACTAAGTGGCCCTCGAGATCAAGGTCCCTCCACTTCAGCGCGATCAGTTCTCCGCGCCGCAGGCCCGTAGCCCCAACGA
>DATJEO010000017.1:0-49970 GCA_035496515.1 Occallatibacter sp. | reverse complement strand
CGAAGGCGGAGAAGACGGGTCTGTCGGCGAATGTGCGGGAGATTCTGACGGCGATCCGCGAGATGCCGGAAACCATGAGGCGGCTAGGGCCGGTACAGTTCTGCACGTGGATGGGGCTGTTCTGCATGTGGCTGTATTTCCCGGTAGCGGTAGCGCATAACGTGTTTGGTGCGGAGGACACGAGGTCCCCGCTGTACCAGGCGGGAGTGGAGTGGGGCGGCAACTGCTTCGCGGTGTACTCGGCTGTATGTTTTATTTTTTCGTTTGCGCTGCCGGGGCTGGCGCGGAGGCTGGGGCGGAAGCATACGCATTCGCTCTGCCTGCTGATGGGAGCGCTGGGCCTGATGTCGGTGGTGGTGATTCACAACAAGTGGCTGCTGCTGCTGACGATGGTGGGCGTGGGGATTGCGTGGGCAAGTACGCTGTCAATGCCGTACGCGGTGCTGGCGGCTTCGATTCCGCCGGCGCGGACGGGCGTTTATATGGGGATCTTCAATTTCTTTATCGTGACGCCGGAGATTCTGGCTTCGCTGTTCTTCGGGTGGGTGATGATTCATCTGCTGGGGAACAACAGGATCTACGCGATTATTGCGGGCGGCGTGTTTCTGGTGATTGCTGCGGTTCTGATGCAGAGGGTGCGGGATCCGCAGACACTGAGCGTGCAAGACGCGTAGGCGCTATTGCGCTTGAGAGTGGGTCGGGGTTGTGCGAGCGGTATTGGAGAGGATCTGGTGAATGATGCGCACGCCTTCGGTGAGGCCTGCCGGGCCGGGTTGAAGGATCAGGGATGAGGGAATCTCGTGGATCTGGCCTTTGCGGACGGCGGTGATTAGATCAGCTCCGGGACGGGCGAGGATTTCGCCCTTGTTTACTTTCATGCCGCACCATGAGGCGAAGATGACGTCAGGGTTTCGTTCGATGACTGCTTCCCACGAGACGACGCGGTCTTTTGCTTTGCGGTGCGTGCGGAGTTCGGGGAAGACGGACTCGCCGCCGGCGATCTCAATGAGGTCCTCGACCCACTGAATGCCGCTGATGAGCGGATCATTCCATTCTTCGAAATAGACGCGGGGACGACGGGTGAACCGCGTGGCTGCGGTTGCGATCTGGTGGAGGCCGAATTGCCAGTCGGCGATGAGGCGGTCGCCTTCGGCTGCTTTGCCGAGGATGCGGGAGAGCATGGCGAGGGTGTCGTAGATCTCGGCGAGGCTACGTTGATTGCAGTTAAGGACGGTGAGGCCGCGGAGAGAGGCTTCGCGAGTGATGTCGGCTTGCACGTCAGAGTAGGTGATGAGGAGATCGGGATTGAGAGCAGCGATGGCGTCGAAGTTGGCGTCGCGGAAGCTGGAGACTTTCGGCTTGCTGCGGACTTCCGCCGGACGCGTGGAGAAGCCCGAGACGCCGACGATGCGGTGGTCTTCGCGAAGGAGGTAGATGAGCTCGGCGGCTTCGTCAGAGAGGCAGACGATGCGGCGGGGAAAGGAGGCGTGAGTATCGGACGCGTCGAGGGACATGAGAGCAGTGTGGCTTGTTCTATTTTCCGATGCAGAAGGTGGAGAAGATCAGGTTGAGGATATCGTCGGGGGTGGTTTGGCCGGTGAGGGAGTCGAGGGCCCAGAGAGATCGATAGAGATCGAGCAGAATCATTTCGTGGGGAATCCCGCTCTCGTTGGCGCGGCTGCTGTCTTCGAGGGCGGCGCGGGCGGTGATGATGGTCTGCTGCTGGCGGAGGTTGGTGAGGAGGCCGGGTTCGGCGGCGGCTCCGCCCGTGGCCAACTGGAGGATTCTTTCGCGGAGCGAGTTAATTCCATGGCCGGTGAGGGCGGAGGTGGGTACGGCGGAGAGATGGAATTCCTCGGCTGCGGATTCGTCGGTGTGGATGACGGTCTGGCCGCTGGGGTCTGAGGCGAGATCGCTTTTGTTGATGGCGACCAGGGCGCTGCGGTTCTGGACTGCGGCGAGCAAAGTGCGTTCTTCGTGGTTGAGAGGCTGGGTAGCGTCAAGGACAACGAGGACGATGGCGGCGTCGGCAAGCGCCTGACGGGAGCGTTCGATGCCGAGCTGTTCAATCTCTTCGAGAGTGTCGCGCAGGCCAGCGGTGTCGACGAGTTCGAGGGGGATTCCGTCGAGGGAGATGCGCTCGGTGACGAGGTCGCGCGTGGTGCCGGGGATTGCGGTGACGATAGCGCGATCGCGTTCGACGAGGCGATTGAAGAGGGAGCTTTTGCCCGCGTTGGGACGGCCGACGATGGCCATGGTGAGGCCGTCGTGGACGATGCGACCCCGGGCAAAGGAGGCTTCGAGTGAGGCCAGGGGCGGAATGAGGTCGCCGATGCGGCGGGCGATCTCGGCTTGGGGAGTTACGTCGACGTCGTCTTCGCCGAAATCGATTCCGGCTTCGAGGAGGGCGATGAGTTCGACGAGGGATTGCTTGATGGGAGCGACGCGGCGGCTGAGTGCGCCACCCATCTGACTGGCAGCCTGGCGGGCTTGCGTGAGGGTCTGGGCTTCGATGAGGTCACGGACGGCTTCAGCCTGTGTGAGATCGAGTTTGCCGGAGAGGAAGGCGCGTTCGGTGAATTCGCCGGGATTGGCGAGGCGGGCACCGAGGGAGAGGGCGCGGCGGAGGAGAAGATCCAGGACAACGGGGGAGCCGTGGGCGGCGATCTCGATGAGGTCGTCGCTGGTGTAGGAGTTGGGTGCGGCGAAGAGGGTGACCATTGCCTCGTCGATCGGGTTGTCGTTTGACTCGTCGAGAACGAAGGCGAGGCGGGCACGGGCGTGATCGAGGGGATGACTAAGGCGGACGAGTTGACCGGCGATGGAGGCGGACTCTGGGCCGCTGAGACGGACGATGCCGATACCACCGCGGCCTGCGGGTGTGGAGATAGCGGCGATGGTATCGACGATGGCCGCTGTGACTTGCGGAATGGCAGGCTGGTCTTCGCTCACGCAGCTTCAATTGTACGGAGCTACGGAGCGTGTTCAATGTGGCGGACGTGGTTGAGGCAGATGAGGAGGGGGATGACGCCGAGAATTCCGAAGGTGCAGTCGATGAGACGCCAGTAAGGCGGTATTCCACGGATGGGGCCCGCAATAAGGGCCAGCGGAATGACGCCAGCGCAGGCGATGACGCCGAACTGGAGTACCCACTTGTTGCGGACGGGGTCGATGAGGGGACCAATGAAGGCGATGGCGATGACAAGGTGGGCGAAAGCGAGCCAGTCGGTGCCGTAGGCCATAAAGGGGTAGGACCGGTTGGTACGGACAATGCCTTCGTGGACGCGGCGAAGCCAGGTGTGAAGGGTGGGCTCGCCTGCTGGTGAGGGTGCCGCGGCTACGTGGAAAATGCTGTTCAGTACGGCGGTTTCGCGCTCGAGAGGGAAGGCGGTGATGCCGCTCAGGACGAGTCCGATGATAAAGAGGACGAGCCAGATGCGGATTCGGCGGAGGCGATGAGATCGGGTGGTGACCACTGCCCAGTGTAGTGTCAATGGGTACGGGCAGCATCCATTCGCGGGGGGTTTGGTACCACCTAATTCACATGGAAGTAGGTTATTGATGGTTCATGCCGAACATCATGGAATTGGGTGCGCAGATCGAGAGATATGCCGCGGCCTTGTCGAAGCTGAACCTGGATGGGGATGAGCAGGAGGAGTACAGCACCATGCTGCTCTGGCTGCAGAACCAGGTGGAGACGGGGGAGCCGACCGAAAGGATCGTGCAGCAGTGCCTGGAGTATTTCGGGCGGTTTGAGACTCTTGCGGCGTAGGCAGATCTTAACGGGCGGAAACTAGCTACTGAGGTGCTGTGTCCCTTTGTTGCTGCTGGCGAACAGCATCCTCGTAGAATTGCTTTTCCTTGGGAGTAGGTTCGGGTACGGCGATGGTGAGCCCGTCAATGTCCCCGTCTACGTGGAGAGGCATGGAGGCGGATCCGTACATGTGACGAGCGTGAATGTCATACTGCAGCGGGCCCGGGCTGCTTCCGATGTGGGGAAGGGGTACAAAGTCAACGTCAAAAGACATCGGAGCAGTGAGACTATAGTCGCCTTCCAAAATGAAGCTGAAGGTGAAGCTGGCATCTTCCTCAGTGAGAGTTTGGTTTGCAGAGAGGGAATGATCGAGTGTGTTCGTGAGGAAGACATTACCGCTGTTGATCACATGGCCATCGCGCGCGGAGACGATGTTTCCTTTGACGGTGTGGAGCTTACTGATCGGGATCATAATGTCTTCACCTGTGCGTTCTTCCCGGTGCTGGAGAGTGAAATCGGCAACATCCTTGATGTGGGGGGTGCTTCCGGAGTAGATGTTCAGTAGCGCTGTGCGCTCGTTTGAAGAAAAAGTGCTTCCCCCGGAGGGGGAGTCGTACTCCTTTACACCTGAGAATTCAAGTTGAACCTCAACGGCATAGTTGCCGGGCGGGATGCCACAAATGCGGTAACTGCCGCGGTCATCTGTGATCGATTGATCTGTCAGTCCAAAGAAACTGGAATTCAGTTCGACTGTCGACCAGACCTGCTTGCCACTTTGATCCATTCGGGACAATAGCTTGATTTTTAGCCCAGCGGCAGGGCTGCCGTCGTCGTAGGTGATGGTGCCGCTGACAGCGGCTCCGCGTTCAAGCATGACATCGGCGGAGGCCGCCAGATTATTTTGCACTTCGACTCTCGCAATGGATCGAAGGACGGCGTCCCTGTTCTTCTTCTGCTCTGGCCCAAGGGGTTTCCACTCTTGATATCGAGAGCGGCTTTCGGCGAGGAGGAGCTGGATGAGTGGCGACATGTACCCGGGGCAGATTGCAATGACGTAATAGGACGCAGGCGATACGTGGCTGAAGGAAAAAGAGCCATCGAATTGCGCCTCAACCGAAGCAGTAACCGGTGCTGCGTCAGCTGCAAAAGTTCGGTTGGGCGGTGCGTCGGCTTCGAGGACAGCGACAGGTTGCAAGTAAACTCGCGCCTTGCGAGCTGGGGTCCGAGTGTCGGCAAATAACACGCGGCCGGTCACGGTGGACGAGGATACGGGTTTCGGGTTCCGGGATGGGGTGGTCTGCGCAAGAGCGTCGATGTTTGCTGAGCAGAGGAGAAGGGCAAGCGCCAGGCAGCGTGTCAATTTCATTCGGTCAGCCGGGATGGTCGGAAGTATATACCGCTTCTGGTCGAGCCGACACTTTCGTTTGCGACCGTTCACGTGACGGATGGGGATAGTAAGGGTATCTGACCACCAAAGATCTGGATGTTTGTAACGTCGAGTGGGTCTGTGCTGTCGAATGGAGGATTGAGTGGGATGTGATGCGAGAGAGCGTTCGAATCAGGGCGGCGGGGTTGGGGGATTGCGAGCGGTTGGCGCTGATGTTTCATGCGCTATGGCCGGCGGGGTCGGTTGAGGAGCATGGGAAGGAAGTGCGTTCGCTGGTGGACGGCACGGCGCGGTTGACGCTGCCGATTGCGGTGCTGGTGGCCGAGGGGGACGGCGATGGCGTGGTGGGGTTTGTGGAGGTGGATCTGCGATCGCATGCGGATGGGTGCGATCCGGCGCAGGCGGTGGGGTACGTGGAGGGGTGGTATGTCGCGGAGAATTACCGGCGAAGCGGCGTGGGTGCGAAGCTCATTGCGGCAGCGGAAGAGTGGGCGCGCGGGTTTGGGTGTGTGGAGATGGGTTCGGATGCGGTGATCGAAAACGTAGTTTCCCAGCAGGCTCACGCGGCGCTGGGATATCACGTGGTGGACCGGTGCGTCCACTTCCGGAAGAGGTTGTGAGACGGGGCCCGGTCTCCCGTGTCTCCAAAATCGGGAGACATGGGGCACTCGGTCCTTGTCGTGCGACTCGCTGATCACAAAGGAGTTCTGCAAAAAGGTTTTAGTAGCCGATGGAGGACTATAATTCTCTGAAGTTCCGCGCGCAGAGACGGGAATTCAGCAGATGCGCGGGATGCATTCATTCTTAAGGTAGTCCAGTGAATACAAACAATTTGCTCTCCCTCGTTTTGGGGCGTGAACGAGCCCTGAAGTCTCTTTTCTCCGTTGCAATCTTCGTTGTCGTAGCGATGTTTTCAGGGCTGGCGCAATCGTTGGCGCAGGTGCCGTGGAGCGGCGTGCTGCGCAATGCGGGCGGAGCGCCCATCGCGGATGCGCGGGTCACGTTGAGCTCTGACCACGGGAAAGGCGAGGCGCGGACCGACGCGAACGGGCGGTTCACCATGCAGATCCCCGAGGGTAGCTATCGCCTAACGGTGTCGGCGAAGGATGCGAAGGCGAGCAGTGGCCAGCCGATCGATGTGAAGGTGAACGGGCCGGAGGCTCTATTGACGCTTGCGGGACGCGGTGAATTAAGCGTCGGCACGCTGATTCAACACAAAGAGAAGACCGGAACGGGCGGCGAGGAGCTGTCGAGCCAGGCGGTAAGCGAATTGCCGCTGAACAAGCGCGATTTCAGCACGCTGCTGCTGCTGGCCGCGGGAACGATGACGGATGCGAATGGCGCGACGAACTTTACCGCGCAGTTTGCGATCAACGGACAGCGAGGCGTGGAAGCGACATTTGCCATGGATGGGGCGGACATCAGCGACCCGGAGATGGGCGGCGCGACGTTCTCGAATTTCAACGTGGACGCGGTGGAGGGAATCGATTCGAGCTCGGGGTGGCTGCCGGCGGAGATAGGGCGAGGCGCGGCTGGTTTCACCAATATTCATACGCGGTCGGGCGCGAGCGGATTTCACGGATCGTTTTTCGAGTTTGTGCGGAACTCCTCGTTCGATGCGCGGAATTACTTCGATCATCCAACGCCGGCGTATCCGGGGAGGATTCCGCCGTTCCGGAGAAATGAGTTTGGGTTTACGAATGGTGGTCCGGTATTTGTGCCACATATATATGACGGCAGGAAGCGGAGTTTCTACTTCGTGCAGTATCAGGGATTCCGGCAGGTGCTCGGGACAACGCAGGTGATGCCTGTGCCTTCTGCCGAGCAACGGCCAGCGGCGGGCAGCAACATTGTGAATGACACCATTGTGTTTCCAGACGGAACAACGGATACCTTGGCCATTCCGGTAAGGCCGGAAATTGCGGCGATTCTAGGGCGGTATCCGCTGCCAAATCTGCCGACGGGATCGTTTGGGGCGAACACGTATGCGACGGCTTCGAAGGTGGTGACGAATGCGAATCAGTTTTCAATTCGGATCGATCACAAGTTTTCATCGAAGGATCAGTTCCTCGCACGGTTCAATTACAACAATCTGACGGGGCCGACAACGAATCCGGATCAGACGGCGATCGATCCGTCGTTTGCGGTGGAGTACCTGGATCGGCAGCGAAATGTGCTGGGTAGCTGGACGCATACGGTTTCGCCGCGGGTGACGCTGGAGTCGCTGCTCAGCATTACGCGCACTACGCCAGGATTCCCGACGCCTAACCATACTGATCCGGGAGTGAAGTTTGCGGACGGATTATTCGAGGCGTTCAACTCTGCAGGCGGATCGGTGATGCAGGCGTACGGGAATCTGTTCCACGGGCGCCAGTCAGTTTCGCTTGTAACCGGGAGGCATTCGATTCGGGCGGGAGTGGAGGCGCGGATCAATCGTGACACGACGTACTTCGGAACGAGCCCGAACGGCGAGTATGGCTTTGGAGGCGGAACGGCATACGCGACGGAGGCGATTGCGTCGGCGAGCGGGCATCACAATATCAATGTCGGCGACCCGCTGCCGGATACGCTCTCGGGATTTTTATCGGGGAGCCCGTTCACTTATACGATAGCGGTGGCTCCGAGCTTTGTCTCTACGGGCGAACACATGGGACCTGCGGCAATCAATCGCGAGAACTATGCGTGGTGGGTGCAGGACACGTGGAAGGTGACTCCGAAGCTGACGCTGGACTACGGGATCAGGTGGGACGTGTACACGCCGATTTCGGAGAGAGCGCACCGGACATCGCGGTTCAGTTCGCTGACGGGGGATCAGAAGTACCTGATCAATCCGCAGCCGGGCTATCACAAGCAGTATGACGGATGGGAGCCACGGCTGCAGGCGAGTTGGCAAGCGACGAACAATTTGACAGCGCATGCGGGCGGAAGCATCATGGCGATTCCGCCAAATATCTGGCAGGACAATTTTCTGACGGGTGCCACTCCGTTTGCAGTGTATCCGCGGCAGGTGTCGTCGGCTGCGAATCCGCTGCCGTACGGGTTCACTATTACGCCGGCACAGGTTCCGAAGACTTATACGCCCGATGGGACCGACGTATTTGCGTCGGGAAAAACAAAGGATGTCCCCGCAAACACGGTGATGGACGTGGACCGCTACGAGCACGACATGGCGGCGCTGACTGATTCACCGAATATTATCCCGCTGACACTTCAGGGGATCGATCCTCGGTTTGGAAATGCATGGCTGTACACGTGGACGGCGGGGCTGGAGCGAAAGTTAGGGAATCTGACGGCGAGCGCCGCTTATGTAGGCACGGCTGCGGTACGGTTGCCGCGGTGGACGTCTCCGAATGGGTATCCTGGTGCGACGGAGCAGTTTGCGCCACATACGAAGTTCGACAGCGCAGGCAACATCATTGGCGGATTCGGAACGGAGACGGCAATCACGGGCGATTCGCACTCGACGTATCACGCGTTGCAGACGTCGCTCTCCGGTACGGTGCCGCACGGCGGGCCGGGAATCCAGGCGAGCTACACATGGAGCAAGTCGATCGATACAACCAGCCTTGTGCTGGGGGGAGTTGGTGCGACCGGAGCGGTGGCGTCAGGATTGTCGCAAGACCCATTCGACACGCACCCGGAGAAGGGGCCTTCGAATTTCGATATCAAGAACGGGTTCGGCCTGAGCCTGGCGCAGGACCTGCACCTTGAGAGTGTGAACTTCCTGAAGCCGATCAGCAGAAAGATCACGGACGGATGGGAGATGCTGAGCATTTCGAGCCTGAGCTCGGGAGCGCCGTTCACGGTTTACTCGGGCATTCAGCAGACGGGGGCCGGATCAATGGGCGTGGATCGCCCGGATCAGATTGCCAAACCGCATCTTTCGACCGCGCGGAAGGATCGCAAGGATTACTTCGGCGCCGGGCCTAACAATGGACCGGCGTACTTCAGTATTCCTGTGTTCGTGCCGGGCGGCACGGGGCCGAACCAAGGCCGGTTTGGGACGCTGGGACGAAATACGTTTCGTGGGCCCGCGTTCTATAACTTCGATTTTGCGTTCATCAAGGACACCCCATTTGGGCGCCGAGCGAGCGGAGCGGAACGGATGGACCTGCAGTTCAGGGCGGAGCTGTTCAACCTGTTCAACATCGTGAATATGAGCACGCCGGCGAACATCCTTGGTGTTACGACAAGCACAACAGGCGGCGTTCCTTCGGCTTCGATCAGCACGACGAATGGGTTTGGCTTCATAAGCAAAACGGCGGGTACTTCGAGGCAGATTCAGTTTTCGTTGAAGGTGATCTATTAAGAACAGGGTTTAGAAAAAGGGACCAGGGACGCAGGGAATGAAAGGGCCAGGGCTCTTGTGTTGGCGGATGCCGACGCGGGGTTCTGGTCTTTGTTTTGGTATAAAGGGGCGTCGTGGAATTGGGGGAATTGATTGGTGCGTATTGATCGCGTTGTTCTGACGGTTGTGATGGGAGTTGCATTGGCGGCGAGCCCATGGATGGGTGGCGCGCAAGGAGCGCCGAAGGCGGCTGGCGGCGAGTCGAAGAGCGGCAATCTTGATATGACGCTGGTGAAGCCGGAGACGGTCGGGTTTTCGGCGGAGGGGCTGGAGCGGCTGCACACGCTGATGAAAGAGGCGGTTAAGAACCAGCAGGTGGCGGGCGTGGTGACGATCCTGGCACGGCACGGGAAGGTGGTGGACTACCGCACGTACGGGATGCGGAATATCGAGAAGCATGAGGAGATGACGAAGGACACGATCTTCCGCGATTACTCGATGACGAAGGTGGTGACCGCGGTCGCGATGATGAAGCTGTACGAGCAGGGAAAGTGGCTGCCGTCGGACCCGGTTGCGAAGTACGTGCCGGAGTTTGCGCACTTGAAGGTATATGCGGGGACGGATGCGACCGGGAAGGCACTGCTGGAAGATCCGGTGCATCCGCCGACGATGGCGGAGTTGATGACGCATACGGCGGGATTCACGTATGGAATCTTTGGGAACACGCCGGTGGATCAGATGGTGAAGGATGCGCACCTGTTCGAATCGAAGGATCTGCATGAGTTTGTGACGAAGCTGGCCGGGCTACCGCTGTCGTACCAACCGGGGACGAAGTGGGTGTACTCGGTGTCGATGGATATCCAAGGCTACATTGTGGAGAAGCTGTCGGGGAAGACGCTGCCGGAGTTCTATCGCGATGAGATCTTCAAGCCGCTGGGGATGAAAGACGCGGGTTTCTTTGTGCCGGAGGATAAGTGGTCGCGGTTTGCGACCGTGTACTTTGTCGAACCGAATGGTGGGTTATCGGATCATGGGGCGGCGAATGTCAATCGGCGAGACTTTGCGCACGAGCCGACGATGGCTTCTGGCGGCGGCGGGATGGTTTCGACTGCTGAGGACTATTTCCGATTTGCGGAGATGCTGGCGCATGGAGGAGAGCTGAATGGAACGCGGCTGCTATCGCCGGCGAGCGTTCGGTTGATGAGCGCGAATCATCTCGCGGACAAGTTGCTGACGGGCGAGTTTAGTATTGGCGCGCAGAGAATGCGGCCGGGGTTCGGATATGGGTATAACTGCGCGGTGGTGTTCGATCCGGGCGCGGCGAATCTGCCGGAGGGGAAGGGGACGTTCTTCTGGGATGGCGCGGCGGGGACGTGGTTCTGGATCGATCCGACGAACGATGTGGTGTTTGTGGGGATGATTCAGCGGATGGGCGGCGGGCCGAATACGGAGAACCTGCAGTATTTGAGCAGGAGTGTGGTGTATGGGGCGTTGGTGGAACCGGGGAAGTAGAAGTGAGCGGTTTCCGGGAATGGAGGTCGGTCGAAAGGCGCCATGGTGCGGCGAGGACACAGCTTTCGAGCTCACTTCAGCAGGTCTAGGGACATGGCGGTCATGGCGGTGACGCCGGTTTTGATGGTGGGGGCGTAGACGGGGGCGAAGAGGGGCGAGTGGGGGCCGGGGAGGGGGACTCCGGCTTTTTGAGCATGGGTTAGTTTGTCGGGGTCGGCTGCGCCGAGGTAGAACATGACCCCGGGTATTTTGTCTTCAAGGCGGAAGATCCCGAAATCTTCCGAGCCCATGACGGGTTTGAACTCTTCGACATGTTCGGCGCCGAGAGTGCGGACGGCGGCGGCGCGGAGGCGATTGGCAAGTGCGGGATCGTTGAGAAGGACGGGCGCGACCTCGGTCTTGCTGACGGTGACAATGGGCATGCGATCCTGTGGGAGGCCATAGCCGACGGCGACGCCTTCGGCAGTGCGGCGGACTGCGGCGACGATTTGGTCGCGCACTTCGTCAGAGTAAGTGCGCAGAGTGAGGCCCATCGTGACTTCTTCAGAGATGATGTTGCGCTTCGTGCCGCCACGGATGGTGCCGACGGTGAGGACGGCCGGCTGCTGAGGGTCGACCTGGCGTGCCACGATGGATTGCGCGAGGACGATGAATTCGGCGGCCATGAGGATGGGATCCTTGCCGTGCTGTGGGGCGGAGCCGTGTGCGCCGATGCCGCGCATGATGACGTCGATGCTGGTGGAGCTTGCCTGGACTGGTCCGCCCTTGATGGCGATGGAGCCGGCCGGGTAGACGGATGCATCATGTTCGGCGAGGACGAAGTCGGGGCGGCCGAAGCGCTGATAGAGGTTGTCGGCGAGCATGGCGCGGGCGCCGTCGATGGTTTCTTCCGATGGCTGGCCGATGAGCATTACGGTTCCGTGCCATTGGGATTTGCGCTCGGCCAGTTCGCGGGCGGTACCGAGGAGAACGGTGATGTGGATGTCATGACCGCACGCGTGCATGACGCCGACATCCTGGCCCTGGGCGTTGGTCGAGCGAACTGTGGAGGCGTAGTCGAGGGCAGTCTTCTCTTCGACTGGGAGAGCGTCCATGTCGGCGCGAATGAGGAGACGCGGGCCGGCGCCGTTCTGGAGGATTGCGACGACGCCGTGTGCCTGGGAGCCATCCTCGTATTTGCCGACGTGCTCGGTGACGGTGTAGCCGAGCTTGCGAAGTTCGGTGGCAAGGAAGGCGGAGGTCTTCCCTTCGTTGTGGGAAAGCTCGGGATTGCGATGGAGGTGCTTGTAGGTTTCGGCGAGAGCGGGGAGCTGTTTGTCGACAGAGGCCGGGATATCGGATGGGGATTGGGCGGCGGCTGAGAGGGCAGCGAGTGCGGCCAGCGCGAAGAGGCGCATGTTCATGAGTTAGCTCCGTGGCAGTGTTGAGGCAAGGCTAACACGCGAGTAGGCTGCACTGTTCGTCACAGGGATTTGAGGATACCGAGGGTGTTCCTATTGCGTTCCAATAGAAGTGGGCGTAGAGTGCTCCTATTGCAGACCCATAGGAGAGAAGAATGGGCGACAAGACGGATGTGTGGCAGGGAACGCTGGCGCTGATGATTCTGAAGACGCTGGAGACGATGGGGCCGCAGCACGGGTACGGGCTGGCGCGGCGCATTGAGCAGACGAGCGGCGACTTGCTGCAACTGAATTATGGAACGCTATATCCCGCGCTGCTGAAGCTGGAGCAGGAGGGGTATGTGCGATCGCAGTGGGGCGTTTCTGATAACAACCGGAAGGCAAAGTTCTACGAGCTGACGAAGGCGGGGCAGAAGCAGGTTCGAAGAGCGACGGCGGATTGGGAGCAGACAACGGAGATTCTTTCGCGGTTTCTCACGCCGGCGGAAGAGGCGTAGGCGGACGGCGCGATGAATTCTTTGCCTGCCAAAATGCGAGCATTTGCGATTCGGTTGTGTGGCAGTGTGCGCGGACGTGGTGCTGGCGAATTCGACGAGGAACTCGAGGCGCATCTGGCGCTGCACACGGACGCGGGTGTTGCGGCGGGGCTGAGCGAGGCGGATGCGCGGAGGCGGGCGGTGATGCAACTGGGCGGAGTGGAACAGGCACGGCAGGCGAGACGCGAGGGGCGGACATTGCCGTGGAGTGAGACGGTTGCGCGGGACTTGCGGTATGCAGTTCGGACAGCGGCGAAGCATCCGGCGATCGCGCTGGTTGCGGTGATTTCGATCGGGCTGGGGATTGGGGCGAATGCAACGATCTTCGCGATGGTGAGCCGGTTCGTTCTGCGGCCTGCGCCGGTGGGCGATCCTGCGATGCTGCTGTCGCTGCATATTGCGCAGCGGGGAGAGCGATGCTGTAACGCGTTTCCGCTCCCGCTTTTTCAAGACATTCGTGACCAGGCGAGGTCGTTTTCAGGAGTAGCGGCGTGGTTCTCTGAACCTTTGCCGGTATCCATCAGCGGTGGTAGTGAGCCGGAGCGCATCTGGGGACAGGCTGTAACAACGAACTTTTTTGACGTGCTGGAATTGCCGATGGTGAGGGGCCGCGGATTCGCTGCGACGGAGAATCGTACGCCGGCGATTGTGATGAGCGAGAGACTTTGGCAGAGCCGTTATGGAAGCGATCCGGAGATTGTAGGCAAGAACGTTACGATGTCAGGCCGGTCGTTTGCAGTGGTGGGCATTGCGCCGGCATCGTTCCATAGTGTGGATCAGATCCTTGATACGCAATTCTGGGTGCCGCTGGGAATCGCGCCGGAACTTGCTGCGACTCTGCCTCCGCAACAATCGCGGGAGTACCACTGGCTCGAAGTAATAGCGCGGCTTCGCGATGGAGTGACGCGCACGCAGGCAGCGAGCGAACTGGATACGATGGCGCACCGGTTTGCTGCTGAGTACCCGAAGACGGATAAGGACAATTCATTTGTGTTCGAGCAGGCGGGGTCGCTGCCGCCCAGGGAGAGGAGCGCGGTGCTGACGTTCTTGTCGGCGCTGGGTGTGATTGTGATCCTGCTGCTGGCGATTGCAGGAGCGAATGTTGCGAACCTGCTGTTCGCGAAGGCGGCGGGTCGGCAGAGAGAGATGGCGGTGCGGCTTGCGATAGGCGCGACTCGTGCGCGGCTGCGGCGGCAGCTGCTGATGGAGAGCACTCTGCTGGGCGTGGCAGGCGGGGCGCTCGGAGTGCTGATGTCGCTGTGGTCGACGCAATCGCTCTCGGCATTTCGTGTTCCTGCACCGATACCGCTGGATCTGCGAGTAGCCCTGGACTGGAGGACGCTGGCGTACACGTTGGTGGCGAGCATTGTGTGTGGCGTGTTGCTGGGAATAGCTCCCGCGTGGGCGGCTTCGCGGCCGATGCTTGCGAATGCGCTGAAGGGAGAGGATGCGCTGGCACGGCCCGGGCGGCGCGTGACGTTGCGGAATGTTCTGGTGGTGGGGCAGGTTGCGATGTCGCTGGTGCTGCTGTGCGTAACGGGGCTGTTTCTGCGCAGCATGCAAAGTGCGGCGAGAATCGACCTGGGATTTCGTACGCAGGGATTGCTGCTGATGTCGGTTGATCCGCGGCTGAATGGGTACACGCCGGAGCAAATAAGCCGGTTCATGCGAGAGCTGCGGCAACGAGTCGCGGCGCTGCCTGGAGTGGATGCGGCGGTGACGACGGATGTGGCAATGCTGTCGGGAGGGCATCGCAGCGACGGATTCACGATCGCAGGGAGCGAAGGGAAAGACTCTCCGCATGCGATGACGGATTTGTATATGACGACGAGTGGATATTTCCAGGCGCTTGGGGTTCCGATGCTGGCTGGCCGCGATTTTGGCAATGAAGCTGCGGATGCGCCGCGCGTTGCGGTGGTGAACAAGGCGTTTGCAGAGAAGATGTTTCGTGGCGGGAATCCGATTGGGCAGCATGTGCACGGGGGGCATTGGGATTACGAGATTATCGGCGTCGTCGGAAATGCGAAGTCGCGCACGATTGGCGAAGATACGCGGCCGATGCTTTATCGATCGCTGGATCAGAGTATCGCCGAAGATCCGTCAGGTATGGGTTACACGCTAATCGTGCACACGCCGGGAAATCCTGCAGCGGTGGCGGAGGGAGTGCGGCGACAGATCTACGCGATCGACAGGAACATCGCGATCTACAACGAAGAAACGATGGAGGAGCATGTGCGGTCGGCGTTCTTTCTGCCTCGGCTGGCGGCAACGCTGTTCGGCGTGTTTGGCGGGATCGGGCTGTTGCTCGCGGCGGTGGGGCTGTATGGCGTGATGAGCTACGCGGTGAGCAGACGGACGAGAGAGATCGGGATTCGTATGGCGCTGGGAGCGCACGCTGGCAGTGTTGCAAGGCTGGTCGTGAAACACGGAATGGTGCTGGTGCTGATTGCGATGGTGCTGGGCTGGCCGGTTGCGTGGATGGTTTCAAGGTTTGCATTGAGTTTTCTGTATGGGATCCAGCCGCATGATGTGGTGACGTTTGCGGTGGTGCCGGTGTTTCTAGGAGCGATTGCGCTAGTCGCGTGCTGGGTTCCTGCAAGGCGGGCAGCGCTGGTCGATCCCATGAAGGCGTTGAGGACGGAGTAGCAGGAGTTGGCGATGGGAAAGCAGCGAGCGTTCTGGTTGCGAGTGCGCGGAGTGTTCGTTCGCCGAAAAGCACAGGAGTTTGACGCGGAACTGGAGAGCCATATCGCGATGGATGTGGAGGCCCGGGTGCGTGCAGGGGCGAGCAGGGATGATGCGCGGCGGGAGGCGCTAATAAGGCTGGGTGGAGCGGAGCAGGCGAGGCAAGCTTATCGAGAGCGCGCGACACTGCCGCCGCTGGAGAGCTTTCTGCAGGATTTCCGGTTTGCGTTGCGGCAGATGCGAAGAGCGCCGGGGTTCACGATCACTGCGGTGTTGACTTTGGCACTGGGGATCGGCGCGAATGCGGTGATCTATACGCTGGTGGATTCGATTCTGCTGCGACCGCTGCCGTATGCGCGGCAGGATAGGCTGGTGCGGATCGCGGGAACGAATGCACCGGTGTTTCCGAAGGGATGGATTCGAGAGCTTGGCTCGCATGCAACAGCGCTGAAGTCGGTGGCGGGATATGGGCCAGATGCGGAGTCGAACATTTCGGACTCGGATGTGCCGGAGCGGGTATTTGGCGCGACGGTGACGGTGAATGCACTGGATGTGCTGGGCGTGAAGCCGGCAATGGGTAGTTTTTTTGCCGCCCGGGATTCCGTGGCCGGGGAAGATCATGACGTGGTGCTGAGCTACGGATACTGGAGGCAGCACTTCGGCGGAGATGCGGGAGTGATCGGGCGGCAGATTCGCATCGATGGCGTTTCGCGAAGGATTGTGGGAGTGATGCCGGCGGGCGTGCGTTTTCCATATGCGGATACGCAGTTCGTGATTCCAGTGTCGTATCGCGGAGGGGATGTATTTGACCCGTGGTTCGCTTTTGATCTTCGCGGTTTTGGGCGGTTGGCGGATGGAGCCACTCCCGCGCAGGCGCAGGCCGAGTTGCGACGGCTGCATGCGGTGCTGTTGCCGGTGTTTCCCTTTCGAATGCCGGATATATGGGCGTCGGATATGACGGTGATTCCACTGCTGGAATCGCAGACTGGCGCGATGAGACCGCGGTTGCTGCTGCTGTTTGGAGCGGTGGGCTTGATTCTGCTGATTGCGTGCGCGAATGTGGCGAACCTGATGCTGGCGCGGGCGAGCGCGCGGGAGAGGGAGATTGCGGTAAGGAGCGCGCTGGGCGCGTCGGGGAAGCGGCTTGTGCAACAACTGTTGTCAGAGAGCGTGGTTGTGGGATTGACTGCGGGAGCGGTGGGGCTGGGCGCGGCGGTGGCGAGCTTGAGGATTTTCGTTGGGCTGCTTCCGGCGGATACACCACGGATCCAGGATGTGTCGCTGCATTGGGGCGATGTGGTGTTCACGCTCTGCGCTTCAATTTTTGCGGGAATGATGTTCGGGTTGATTCCTTCACTGAAGATGGCGGGGCTGAATCTGCTGAGCACATTGCGGATGGGTGGGCGCGGGCTAGCGGGTCAGGGATCGCGGTTTGGAATTTCGAAGATCCTGGTGATGGCGCAGATCGGGTTAACAGTGGTGGTAATTACGGCGGCGGGGCTGGTGCTGCACAGCCTGTATCGGATCACGAAGGTGGATCCGGGATTCAGGACGGATCACGTTGTGACGGCGGAGGTAGCGCTGGACGCGGGCGCGTGCAAGGAGAGGGGCAGATGCCAGTCGTTCTTCGATGCTCTGATTGAGCGAGCGCAGGGGATTGCGGGAGTGGAGAGCGTCGCGTTTGTAGATTCACTACCGCTGAGCGGCCGGTCGGATAATTACGTGTTCGACGCGGAGGATCATCCTCGCGATGCGAGGCAGGGAGCACTGCTGGCAACGAGCCGCGTGGTGTCACCGGGATATTTTGAGGTGCTGAATTTAAAGCTCGTGCGCGGACGCTTGCTGGAACAACAGGATATTTCGGGGACAACACGTGCTGTGGTTGTGAATGAGCACATGGCGCAGAGACTATGGCCGAACCAGGATCCGATTGGGAAGCATCTGCTGGACGTGGTGGATGAGAAGACGCCGGCGGTGTGGAATCCAGATAAGGCGTCGATGGTAGTTGGGGTAGTGCGGAATGCACTCGAGGGGGGCTTGCAGGAGGGCCCAAAGGACCAGGTGTTTCTGCCGCTGACGACGGAGCGAAATCAGCCGGTGATGTTCGCGATGTTGCGGACGCATACAAGTGCAAGCGAGACGGCGGCGGGACTGCGGAGTGCGGTGGCGGGAATCAATTCGCTGGTGCCGGTGACCCGCGTGCGAACGATGGACGACCTGGTGGCGAACTCGGTGGCTGCGCCGCGGGCCCTTGCGATTTTGCTGCTTGGATTTGGCGTGTTGGCGGTTGTGATTGGCGCGGTGGGAGTGTACAGCCTGATTGCATATATCGTGAGCTGGCGGACGCGGGAGATCGGGCTGCGGCTTGCACTTGGCGCGCAGCGATGGCAGATCGTGATGAGCGTGGTGCGGGAGAGCCTTTTCCTTGCGCTGGCAGGATGTGCGGCGGGGCTGGCGGGTGCGGTTGCGCTGAGCCGGGTACTGCACAGCTTCCTGTTTGAGGTGAGTGCGGTGGATCCGGTGACGTTCGCGCTAGTTCCGGTGCTGATGGCAATGGTGGCGATTGCGGCGGCGTGGATACCTGCGCGGCGAGCGGCGGGAGTGGATCCGATGGAGGCGTTGCGAGCGGATTAGAGAATTGGGCGAAAGGCCGACGGGGTTGTGCTGGAGGTCAGGATGCGAGGGTTGCGTGCGCTTTGGATGCGTTTGCGCGGGGTGTTCAGAGGCGGCCGGGATGGCGATGGTTTCGATGCCGAGCTTGAGAATCATATCGCGCAGCATACGCGGGACGGAGTAGCTGCAGGACTGAGCGAGTCGGAGGCGCGTCGCGAAGCGTTATTGCAGCTAAACGGAGCGGAGCAGGCGAAGCAGAAGTATCGGGATCGAGCGACGCTGCCGGCGATCGAGAGCGTAGTGCGCGATGTGCGGTATGCGTTACGCGGGTTCCGGCGGAATCCGGTGTTTGCGATTACGGCGGTGCTGACCCTTACGCTTGGGATTGGTGCGACTACGGCAGTCTTCAGCGTCGTAGACCGGATTCTATTTCGAAGCTTGCCTTATGCGCATCCGGAGCAGCTCGTATCTGTGGGATTGACTGCGCCGATCATTCCGCAGGAATTCATGCTGGGGGATTCGTACTTCTATTGGAAGGATCACCAAACCGCGTTCAGCGAAATCACGTCGGAAAACGGAGTGAATGAATGCGATCTGACTGAGCGCAATCCGCAACGGTTGAGTTGCGCTAGTGTCGAGCAGAACTTTCTGCCGACGCTGGGAGTTTCGCCGATTCTGGGACGGAACTTCTCTCCAGAAGAGGACCGGCCGAAAGGGCCGAAGGTCGCCCTCATCACGTACGGGCTCTGGGTTTCGCGATTTGGACGCAATGCAGCAGTTGTGAATCGGATGGTTCAGATCGATACACACCCGGTGCGTGTAATTGGCGTGCTGCCGAGGAATTTCGAGATGCCGCTGCTGGAGAAGGTGGACATCCTTACGCCGGAGGGGCTGGGACGTGTGCCGGATAAGGCTGGTCAGCCGTCTCATGTGCTTTACGCGTTTGGCAGGCTCAGGGCCGGGACCTCAGTACCGGAAGCTGTGCAGCGGCTGAAGCCGGTGTTTGATTACTCGCTGAGTCTTGCTCCGCCTCGTTTTCAAAATGAGGTGCACATGCGGGTGCGCCCGATCCGCGACCGGCAGATGCAGGATGTGCAGCTTGTGGCTTGGATCTTGCTGGGCGCGGTCGCAGCGGTGCTGCTGATTGCGTGCGCCAACGTTGCCAGCCTGTTGCTAGCGCGCGCAGTTGCGCGAGAACGTGAGCTTGCGGTGCGCTCGGCCCTGGGTGCGACGCGAGCGGGTCTGGTTAGGCAAACGCTGACGGAATCAATGATGCTTTCAGCGATTGGAACGGCGGCAGGATGCGTATTCGGAGAAGGGTTGCTGCGGGTATTTGTTGCGATTGCGCCGTCGGGCTTGCCGTTTCTGGCTAAGGCGCAGTTAGATCTGCGGATCATTACGTTCACCGTCGTGCTGGGACTCGTGGCGGGAGTGGTCTTTGGACTTGCGCCGGCAATGTTCAGACCGCGTGCGATTGCGCTCGCGGCAAGGGAATCAGGAACGCAGACTCGGGCGTTGCTGCGGCGCGGGATGGTTGTGACGCAGATTGCGGCGAGCCTGATTCTGCTGGCCGGAGCGGTGCTGCTGGTGCGCAGTTTTGCGAATCTGCAAAACCAGGCGATCGGGATGCAATCCAGCGGAGTGATGACAGCGTCGATTTCGTTGAACCGGGAAAGATATGCGACATCGCAGTTGCAGATGGGGTTCTTTACGAAGGCAGAAGACTCAATCAAGAGGTTGCCCGGGGTGAGCGAGGTTGCAGTCAGTGATACGGTTCCTCCCGGAGGTTATCGGCGCAGCCAGATATTCAGCATCATCGCTGTGGACGGACGACCGGCCCCTTCCGGCGAGACAGGAGGCATGGTGACCTGGAGGTTGGTTACGCCAGAGTATTTCAAGGCATTGGATATTTCAATCGTGCGCGGGCGCGGATTCACGGAGGAGGAGCGGAGGTCGAAGGGGAATTACCTGATTCTGAGTGAGAGCCTGGCGTCACGGCTGTTTCCGAACGAGGACCCGATCGGGAAGAGAGTGAAGCCCACGCCAAACGATCCGTGGCATGAGGTCGTGGGTGTTGCCGCGAATGTGAAGAATGAGGGTCTGGAGGCGATGGATCAGCCGGAGTTCTACCGTTTGCGGCGGAATGACCCAGCAGACTGGACGATGGCTCCATCCGCGGTGCTGATTCTGAAGACGAGTACGCCGCCTAAGGCACTGGCGCCGTGGGTGCGGTCGCAAATTGCGCAGATAGATGGAACGGTGCCGGTGGAGATTGAGACGATGAATGAACGGGTAGCGGGGATGGCGGATCGGCCGCGTTTTGAGACGGCGCTGCTCAGCTTTTTTGCATGTACGGGACTGATAATGGCACTGATCGGGCTGTACGGTGTGGTGGCGTTCATGGCGCGGCAGCGGACGCGAGAGATGGGAATTCGGATCGCGGTAGGTGCGGATCGTGGGGATGTGCTTCGGTTGATTCTGCAGGAGGGTGTGCAGCTGATCGTGATTGGGGGAGTGATTGGAATCTGCGCGGCGCTGCTATTGACTCGGGTTCTACAGAGTGTGCTGTTCCATGTGGGGGCGCGCGATCCGGTGACGTTTGTAGGAGTGCCAATCTCATTGGCGGTGGTGGCAATGGTTGCGGTCTTGATTCCGGCACGGGCGGCAATGAAAACGGATCCGGTGTCGGCGCTGCGGTGGGAGTAGCAGGAGCAGGGATTAGAGATCAGGGGTCATGAATTAGAAGAGAACGCCCTCACTGGTGTATCAAGGTCAACTCGCGAGATCAGCTTTCGAGGTATTCCCAAAAGCTATCGGCGAGTTCTGCGCCTAGTTCGTTAGACATGCGACGGGCGGCGCGCTCAACTTCTTCGATGAGTTGGTGGAGGTAGCTGCGGGAGCTGGAGATGGCGACAATGCCGAGGGTGGCGGAGCGCCAGGTTACGGCCTCATCCATTTCGGCGACAGAGATGTTGAAGCTCTGCCGGAGCTGGTCTTTCATCGAGCGGACGACTTGGCGTCGATCTTTGAGGGAGTTGGCGTGCTCAATGCGGAGCTCGAGCGTGAGATGTGCGACGGGCATGGCTTCGCGGCCTCGTGCGGCGGCCAGAGCGGGGGTTCCCTGGGTGCGACTTCTCCGGGGCGCTTCATTGTAGCGCGTTGGTGAAGCGGGATTGGGGGGTGTTTGTGGCGAGCGCCAATCTGCATCGTTCAGCGCAGGAGTGCGAAGGCGACGATGGTCTCGCCGGAGCCGCCGGTTTCGGCGACAAGCTGATCTTCGAGCTGGTGTGGGATGGGCATTTCGCAGGCAGCGATCTGGTCATCTGTTGCTCCGATGAAGCAGAGTTCGCAGCAGGCCAGGCCGTCGCGCTCGGCCACGCGGACGGGAGGACCGAAGACGCGGCAGGTCATGGGACGGAACGCGTAGATGTCGCATAGGCCGGTTTCGGGATTGAGGGCGGGGCAGGGCGCGTCATTGGCGAAGTCTTCGAAGCGGGCCTGGTCGGATTCCGATGTGCCGAGGAGGCCGCTGCTGGGGTCGCCGGGGAAGTCGGGGGCGTACTCGCTGAGCCAGTTTTGAGCGCGCTGACGGACGGATTCAGCTGTTTGTGGTTCGGACGATTCGAGTGCCTGCATGCCGACCTGGAGGCGGGCGGCGTCCAGAGCATTGATGGCGAAGGCGCCGTGGCAGCACTGGGTACAACCCGGGCGACAGGCGAGCCACGGTCCGGAGCGGCGGGTGGCATCGGCGAGGGCGGCGTCGACGATCTGAATGAGATCGCCGTCGCGGATGGGAACTGGCATCAGGATAGGGTACCGGATTGCTGTAGCGTCGGTGCTGTTCTTCGAGGTCGTGATGGATTTCCTTCCCGGCAAAGCCAGGACGAGGAACCAATTTCCGTCGGATATGTCTGAGCTGGTGCGATATAGTCGGTGCTGTCTGGTGGAGGTCACCTGTTGAAGATTTCTAGACTTGTTGTGGCAGGAGTGGTGATGTGTGCGGGAGTGGTGAGCGCGCAATCGAGGTTGCTGGTTGCGGTGAAGGCGACCCAGAGCCTGGCAATTGTCGATCCGGCAAGCGGGTCGGTGGTGGCGACCGTGCCGGAAGGAGGCACGACCGGGCACGAGGTGATTGCGTCGTCGGATGGGAAGACGGCGTATGTGCCGATTTATGGGAACTCAGGGGTTGGCAAACCGGGATCGGATGGGGACACGATTGCGGCGATTGATATCGGTTCGCGCAAGGTGGTGGGCGATATCCGGTTCAATCATGGGGTGCGGCCGCACTGTCCACTGATCGGGCCGAGGGACGGGCTGCTTTACGTGACCACGGAACTCGACAAGACGATTACAATCATCGATCCGAAGACGCTGAAGGTTCTGGGTGCGCTGCCGACGGGGCAGGAGCAGAGCCATATGGCGGTGCTGTCGCATGACGGCAAGCGAGCGTACACGGCGAACGTGGGGCCAGGGACGATTTCGGTGATTGATGTGCCGGGCCGGAAGGTGCTGAAGGTTATTAAGATTTCGGAAAACACGCAGAGGATCTCGATGACGCCGGATGACAAGTGGGTGTTCACGGCTGACCAGACCAAGCCGCAAATGGTGGCCATCGATACGACGAAGAATGAAGTGGCGAAGTGGATTTCGATGGAGGGGATCGGGTATGGGTCGACCGTGACGCCGGATGGGAAGTGGCTTCTGGTAGCGCTGGCGGATCAGAACAAGGTTGCAGTGATCGATGTGAAGACCATGCAGGTGGCGAGGAGCGTTTCAGTTGGTGACTATCCGCAGGAGGTGCTGGTGCAGCCGGATGGGAAGACGGCATACGTGTCGTGCATGCATGGGGCAGGGACGGTGTCAGAGATCGATCTGGGGAGCTGGAAGGTGACTCGGACGATAACGACGGGTAGCTCGACGGATGGACTGGCGTGGGCGAAGTGACAAAGATCAGGGAACAGGATTGGACCAAGAGGCTTATGGAGCGGTTCGAACTGGTGCTGAGTTTCAATTTAATCTAGCGGACGGTTCCAGGATTCGAGCTGGTGCTTGAATTCGCTCATGAACTTGCCGGCGTCGGCGCCGTCGATCAGGCGGTGATCAAAGCCGAGGCAGTAGTACTGCATGGCGCGGATGGCGATGGTGTCGTTGCCCTCGGCGTCGGTAAGGACCACGGGCTCTTTTTTGATCGCTCCGATGGCGAGGATTGCGGACTCGGGCTGGTTGATGATGGGAAGGCCGAATTCGTCGCCGAAGATTCCAGGATTGGTGAGGGTGAAAGTCGATCCACCGACTTCGTCGGGGGAGAGCTTCTTGGTGCGGGCGCGACCGGCGAGGTCGGCGATGGTGCGGGCGAGGTCGGAGAAGGTGCGCTTCTCGGATTCGCGGACGGTGGGCACGATGAGTCCCCACTCGAGTGCGACGGCGATGCCGAGATTGATGTTGGCGTGGTAGTGGATGCTGTTGTCGGCGAGAGATGCGTTGACGATGGGGTGGTGGCGCAGGGCTTCGATGGCAGCGGCGGCGATGAATGGCATGTAAGTGAGCTTGGCGCCATGGCGCTGCTCGAAGGCGGCGCGCTCGCGATCGCGAAGGCGCGCGATGCGAGTCATGTCGACTTTGTAGACTGAGTGGACGTGCGGGGCGATGCGCTTGCTCTCGACCATGCGCTGGGCGATGATGGCGCGCATCTTGGTAAGAGGGACTACGTCCCCTGTCAGATCTTTCGGCGCGGGGCGCTCGGGCAACTGCGGTGGGGCTGAGCGTGTCTGCGGCGCCTTCGCTTGTGTTGTGGAACCTTCCTTGATGAATCGTAGTATGTCTTGTTTGTTGATCCGGCCGTTTGAGCCGGTGCCTGGGACATAACGCAAGTCAATTTTGTATTCGCGAGCGATACGGCGGACGAGTGGCGAGGAACGGATGTCTTCCTGCGGAGCCGGTTGGGCTATTTGTGCAGAGGCCGGCTGCGACTGTGCCAGCACCTGCGATGGGGCTGGCTGTGACTGCGGAGTAGTCGAGAGGATGGTGCTGGCAGGAATTGCGGTGCTGCCGCCAATGATGGCGACGACTGTGTTGATCTGGACGGTTTCACCTTCCTGGGCCCGGATTTCAGTGAGGGTGCCATCGACGGGAGAAGGAATCTCGGCATCGACCTTGTCGGTCGAGATTTCGAAAAGAGGCTCGTCTCGCTGGATCGCGTCGCCGACTCTCTTGAGCCATTTGGTGACGGTGCCTTCGAAGATAGACTCGCCCATCTGGGGCATCACTATCTCGATGCCGCCTGTGCCGGGTTTGGCAGTCGTGTGCACCTGCGGCACGTCTGATTGCTCAGGCTGCGGCATTTGCGGCGCTAACGATTGAGGCTCCGCTGGCGCGGACGGCTGCGCTGCCGTAAAGCCGTTCTCGGAGAGGGTGGCCACTACTGTGTTGATTCCGACGGTGGCGCCTTCGGGGAACTTGATTTCGGTGAGGATGCCAGACGAAGGTGCGGGGATTTCGGCGTCGACTTTGTCAGTGGAGATTTCGAAGAGTGGCTCGTCTTTTTCGACCGGGTCGCCAATTTGCTTGAGCCATTTGGTGATGGTGCCCTCAACGATCGACTCGCCCATCTGGGGCATGATGACGGGGGTTGGCATGAATCGTTCACTCCGCGAAGCGGGATAGGGGCCAGGCTCCTGCCGGATTATAAATTGCTGGGGTAGTTACCAGGCTCCAGTTGCCAGTTTCCAGTCGGACGAGACGCGAGCGGCAGAGATCAGGCCTGGGTGGGGTGGTCAGGGTCATGGTGGAGGTTGCGGAGTTCAGTGGGGAGTTGGAGGGGGGTGTCGTTGGCGGGGAAGTTCTTTTTGGCTTCGGCGTGAGCGCGGAGAACGTCGAGAGATTCGACGGCGAGAACCTGCTCCGAGAAGACATGGCCGAACTGGCTCGCGGCCTGATGGGCAATGTTTTCGAGCGAGGGCAAAGTCACGCTTTCGGGGACTTCGAGGTTGAGGCTGGTGACGGGTTTGTCAGTGATGCCGCACGGATTGATGAGTTGGAAGTCACGGAGATCCGTGGTCACATTGAAGGCAAATCCGTGGGAGGTGATTCCGCGGGAGACGTGAATGCCGATGGCGCCGATTTTACGTTCTCGAGCGGGACCGGGCTGCGTGTCGTGGAGGCCGCACCAAACGCCGGTGAGTCCTGCGATGCGACCGGCGCGAACGCCATAGACTCCGCAGAGCCGGATGAGAGCTTCTTCCATCATGCGAACGAAGTCGACTGGACCAAGCCTGCCGCCCCTTGAGTTTTGGAGGCTGCGGAGATCGAAGATGGGGTAGCCGACGAGCTGGCCGGGGCCGTGGTAGGTGACGTCCCCGCCGCGGTTGATTTCGTGAAGGGTGACACCACGGCTCAAGAGTAGCTCATCGGAGGCGAGGACGTTGGTGCGGCTGGCGTTGCGGCCGAGGGTGAGAACAGGGGGGTGTTCGAGGAGGAGGAGGGTGTTCTCGATGTGACCGGCCAGGCGCAGGGCCGCGACCTCTGTCTGAATGCGGAGGGCTTCGTCGTAGGAAACGCGGCCGAGGTAGAGGTACTCGATCATGCTACTTCATTGTATGGACTCGGCGTGGATCAGCGCTGGGGAGCGGGCTCAAAGATGCCGGCGAAGTTCGCCCGGACACGCAGAAAGACGAGGAGCCAGAGAAGGCTGACGACGGCCGCCATGGGTAGGCCTGATGGGGCCATGGTGATGTGGGTGAGGTCGATGTTGATGATCATTCCTGCCAGCACAGTCAGCGCCAATGGGACGTAGCGATTTATGAGAAGGAGAATGCCTGGAACGACCTGGAAGAAGCCGATGGCGAAGTCGTAATGGGAAACGGCGAAGGCTCTGGTGAAGTCTGCGAGGGGGCCGGGCGGGATAGGCGGGGTTGGGAGAAAGTGGAAGAGCATGTTGGAGCCAAAGAAGACGAAGATGACACCCAGCAAGTAGCGGGCGACGGTGGCGGCTATTTTCATGGGGCCTCCTGGGAACGAAGTCGGGGAAGACGGGTTTGCAGAATGGATGCAAGCAGCGAGCAGGTTGATTCAGAAGAAGGTTTGGAAAGAGAGGAAATGCAGGCAGCGGCGACCGGGGCGGGCACCACTGCCTGCGACGGCAGCGATCGAGTCAGAAGATCGGAACTCGATCGGCTGACGTAATGGGTTGGACCCGCCTTCCCCGGGCGTGCCAACCCTGTTCGGACTAGTTCCCATGGAGGGTGGTTGCTAGTCCATTGGATTCCCTCCAGGCAAGAAAGCGAAGGGAACCCAAACTAAATCCGGGGGCCTCGAAAAGACTGCAATGGGGTGAGTAAGGTGACGAGTGCGCCTGGAGACACAATCGATGTGCTCGAGCGAGTCTATGACTCGGAGTTGTGAAGGAATGCCGCGTTAGAGCGAGAGGTGAAAGGGAGGGCCGCGCGTTGGGTTGGGTCCGTTGGGGGTCCGCGCTTCGAGAGTGATTATCGAAGAGGGTGGCTTCGCAATGGGCGCGGATGCAGGAGGAAGAACAAAAGATCTGTCGAGGTTGATTCTCTTGCCGCGCAAGCGGTGGATGCGCTGTGCCGGGGAGCGGTGAGCGGGTGCGGCGAGTACGACATCGACCGATGATCTTGCGATCTGCCGCTGGTGCTGATGCCTTGCGGAATTGGTGAGTACCTGGCACGAAGGCGAACTGATGCGGCTGCCGAAGGCCCGAAGGCCTAATGGGGAGAGCAGCGAGATCAGGAGCAGAGCTCTGACGATGAGACGATGCGCCTTCATAGCTGAGAGCTTCGAGTATAACGACGGGAAAAACGTTTTCGCAATCTATGCTCTGACAATTTCGGAATCGTTACGCGGATGCAGTTACGGCTACTCATTACTCTTGAATCAGTTGACATGGTGAGGCGGGGCTTTGATGATCCCTGTAGAGTGACGCAGGAAGAACGCTGCCACGAGGACCACTCGGATGGAACGGACTGAATTTCGCGGGGCGCCGAACGACGCCGAGCATCAGGAGGCGATCAGTGCAATGGTCGGAGGGCTGATCGCAAAGAGGGGCTATTATTCGGTGATCGATGAGCTGGTGGCCGCTGTGTACAACCTGGGCGAGATGTCCCTGGCGGATCCAGACAACAGCGAGAAGATGCGCGATTTCGATATGTGGGCGTACGCGGTGAGGGCAGCGATTGTGAAGCATGATGGCGAAAACACCTTCGAGAACCGTCTGACGGAGTGGGACCGGACTCTGGGGAAGCGGATGGGGATTTCATTGGATTAAGACTTCCGGGCTTGGATCGGGGATAGTCTCTAAACCGTTCACTGCCAGGGTCGCTGAAAGTTTCGAAGTAATGTGATTTATCTCACATCTTGCTGATCGATCCCGAGCGAGCATCACAGAGTAGCGAAGTATGGGCCCGGGTTTGACCCGTTTCCCTCCGTTTTTCCCCGAACGCCACGAAAAACGAAACTGACCAAGCTTGGCCGCTTGTCCCTCTTGCGGTGTGGCAAGAACAGGCAAGTTGCGCCTGCGAGGCGGCGGCACATGCGCGCTCATTCGTTTCCAGGAGGTTGCAGCGATGAAGGTGTTTACCAGCGTCTTTGTTCTGGAAGGCCACCCCCCCAAGGTTTTGAAGGCGATGAGGAAGCGCTACGGGCAGATTTGGCTCATCCGGAAACTTTGGGTTGCGGATCTGCCGCGGCAGCAAGTGGTGGAACTGCAGGTAACGAAGGAATCGCAGCAAGGTCGCAGGGGCGGACAGGCATGAGTATTCAGCCGGGCCGTCCCATGCTGGCGATTTTGCGCGAGACGCTGCGCAAGATGGAGTGTTCGCAGAATCCGGAGACGCCGGACCAAACTCAGCTCAGGCGGATTTTGCGGCAGAGAATTGCGAAGATCGAATCCGTGCAAGAAACTACGAATTTCAGGGCAGGTAAATAGAGTTGGCGATACATTCCAATCACAATTTGCTCGATTCGCTGCGCGCGGTATTGCGCAGGTTCGAAAGCGACATCGGGCATGATCCGCAAAGTGTTGCGGATTTGAAACGGATTCTTCGTGAGCGCATTGCGGAGCTGGAGGCGGCAGAGGCTGTGCGTGGGGGCATGAGGAGGGGGAAGCGGGCGGAGTAGCGGCCCAAAATTGTGTGGTTTGGAACCGGCTCGAAAATTTTGGCAAGAGAACCTATAAGCCGAATTCTGTCGTGTGCGGTCATTCCTCTAGGCGCGGCGTTACCGCCGGCGCTCCTCAGCGACCTACCCGGAGGTTTCGACGAGAGCAGTGGATCGTCTGAACGCATCGGGCCGATGCGCAACGCTGCGTGATCCACCCGCGAACGTTTCCCTCCCTATTTGGTCTTGCTCCGTGTGGGGTTTACCATGCCTCCGCCGTTACCGCCGGAGCGGTGCGCTCTTACCGCACCTTTTCACCCTTACTTCAAGAACGAGTTCCCGAAGCGGTATGTTTTCTGTGGCGCTGGCCGTCTACGGGTTTTGAAGCCCGCATCCCGGACGTTATCCGGCACACTACCCTGTGGAGTTCGGACTTTCCTCCCCTGGAGACGGGGCGCTTGCGCGCTTGACCCCAGCAGCGACCGCCCGGTCCTCTTGCCATATCTAGTTTACCGTCAATCTCTTTCTTAACCTTGATTTTTCGGATGGTGGCGCATGGCTTTGTGGATCACCTTCCAGCGTGCTTTGGTTTCGCTCATGAGGCGTTTGTCGAGTTTGCGGTCGAGGTAGTCGAGCTCGCGCTGGAGCTTGCGGTAGTTGTCGAGGCGTCCGGGGTCGATTGCGGATTGGGCGATGGCGCAGCCGGGTTCGCCGGAGTGGCGACAGTTGCGGAAGCGGCAATTTCGGGCGATTCTCTGTATTTCTTCGAAGCTGACATCGAGCTGGTCTGGCGAGGTCCACAGCTGAACTTCGCGCAGGCCGGGCATGTCGATGAGTAGCCAGCCGGCAGGGGTGATGAACATGGATCGGCTTGTGGTGATGTGGCGGCCGCGATCGTCGTCCCGGCGGACTTCACCTGTGTTCTGGAGAGAGCGGCAAAGGAGGCGATTGACGAGAGTGGACTTTCCTACGCCAGAGGAGCCGATCAGGGCGGCTGTCTCGCCTTGCGCGAGGAGGTGGTTGAGTTGTTCTATTCCGTGACCGGTGGCGGCGCTGATGGGAAGGACGGCCACGCTGGTTCCGTGGGTGAGGCGATCGAGGATCTGGTAAAGATCGAGGTTGAGTGTGGGTGCGAGGTCGGCTTTGTTTAGGAGGATGATAGGGCGGGCGCCGCTATGTTGGGCGATGACCAGGTAGCGTTCAATGCGACGCTCGTTGAAGTCGCGATCGAGGCCGCTGACGATGAACAAGACGTCGACGTTGGCGGCGAGGACCTGCTCCTGAATCGATTTGCCCGGTTGTTTGCGTGACAGGAGAGTTTTGCGTTCGAAAACGTGGTCTATGACGGCGGCGCCGGAGCGCAGTGCCACCCAATCGCCGACGGCGGGCCACATGAGGTCGCTACGACGGAGATGTCCGCTGACGACGGCTTGGAGCTCGCCGACTTCGGTCCAGACTGTGAAACGGTCTCGCGATGCGGAGGCTACGCGGGCGGGTGTGCCGGGGCATTGCTGAATGGCGAAGAAGCCAGTCCAGCCGATGTTATGTAATTGCACGGGAGAATCCTCTCGAGGTTGGAGCGGGGCGCACACCTCACCGGGCGCTCAGGTGAGGCGAGGAGTGAGAGGACGGATTAGACAGTTTCGGACAGCGGCGCCTCGTGTAGAAGAAAGGTAGCAGTTTTCAGTTGCCAGTTACCAGTACCAACCTGGGAAACATGGGGGAACCCGGCTTCGAAAAACGTTGATCAGTGAACGATTCGGGTTGAACGGGTAGTTCTGGAGTCGGCGAGATGGCCGTTAGTATGAACACATGTTACGCGTGAGATTGCTGGAGAATGGGGCGAAGTTGCCGGTTGTTGCGCATCCGGGCGAAGACCTCGGCTACGATGTTTTTGCACTGGAGGGTGTTGTGCTGGAACCTCGAAAGACGGTGCGGGTGCGGACGGGGATCTCGGTGGAGGCACGTCATCCGGAGACGGGAAAGGCGCTGGGACTGTTAGTGCGGGATCGTTCGTCGATGGCTTCCCGCGGAATTGCGACGACGGCGGGCGTCATCGACGCGGGGTATCGGGGCGAGGTGCAGATTGTGATGACGAACCTTGGAATGGAGCCGATTGAGTTGAAGACGGGTGAGAAGATCGCGCAGATGGTTCCGGTGCCGGTGCTGACAGGGGTAGTGGAAGAGGTGGATATGCTTGAGGAGTCGGCACGGCTGGGGAAAGGGTTTGGCAGCTCGGGACGTTAGAAGCACGGTACGAGGGGACAAGGGCAGAGGGAACAAAGGCACCAGGGGACAGAGGGAAAGATGCCTGTTATTTCGGTGACGAGGTTGCGGGTGCGGTCGTGGCGGTTCATGCCGGGGTTTATCTTCTCGGCGCTTCGGATTGGGAAGCAGGCAGCGCAGGCGGAGGGGTGTCTGGCTGCGAAGGTGTTTCGTGATCGGCGCAATGCGTTCTGGACCTGCACTTGCTGGAAGTCGGAGGCGGCGATGAAGGCGTTCATGGTGGAGGGTCCCCATGGCGCTGCAATGCGCAAGCTGATGAACTGGTGCGATGAAGCATCAGTGGCGCATTGGACACAGGAGGGCGAGGAGATGCCGACGTGGGGTGAGGCTCACAGGCGGATGCTGCGGCATGGAAGGGCATCGAAGGTGAACCGTCCATCGGATGCACAGAAGGCATTTCGGATTGACGAGCCGGATGAGACGAGGGGAGAGAGGGTGTTGAAGTAACGAAGAACAGGGGAACCAGGGGATGCGGCGCGCACATCTTGGGGTGTACGCGCCGGCGTGTTTTTGCGTGAGTTAACTTGCGGATTTGGCGGAGACATTGGCTTCTCTGAGTTCCTGGATCTGTGCAGTGTTTGTTTCATGCGGGGCGGGCGGTCATTTCGTGGAGCTGGGCGCGTGCCGGGGCGAGCGCCTGCTTTGCGGCGCGTTCGCCGGAGCGTATGGCGGCGTGAACGGTGCCCCAATGGCCGGTAACGTCAGTGTGTTCGCCGGCGAAGTAGAGGGTGTTTTCGACGGGAGTGGCGAGTTCGAGAACGGCATCGAGTCCGCGGGCGGGAATGTAGCTGTACGCGCCGTAGGCGAATGGGTCGGTCTGCCAGTCGTGAGTGGCGCAACAGACCAGCTGCGCGCGCAGGTAGTCGGCGGGGAGAGAAAAGATGCGGGCGAGTTCCTGGCAGGCGAGGTCGCCGATCTGCTCGCGGGTGCATTGATCGAAGTTGGATGAACGAGGGCCGCCGATCCAGCCGGTGAGGGTGCGTGTCTCCCATGGGTGGGCAGTCCACCAGACGGGCGGCATGGCTTCGTGGGCGAAGAGGAAGCTGAGTTTTGCGAGTTTCAGAGCGTCGTGGTCGGCCCACCAGCGCTCGCGGAAGAGTAGCGTAAATCGGCGGACAGGGCCCATGGTGAGCTGGTGAGCTGCGATGAGGGCGTGGGGCACTGGATCGAAGACGAGCCCGAACTGGTGAAGTACGCCTAACGGGACTGCGATTATGGCTTTGGCGGCGGTGAGCTCGAGGAGCTCTCCGCCATCCCGGGCGAAAACCTCCACTCGGCCGCGTCGCCATTCAATCCTTTCGACGGGACGAGAGAGCTCAATGCGGGCACCTGCTTCACGGGCTCTTCGGGCGAGGAACTGAGGAAGGCGATCGTAGCCTTCGTGGATGCGGAAAACCTCTTGGCCGTGGATTTCTTGTTCAGCATGCTGCTGGACGGCAAGCGAGTGGACGCCGATGTGACGGTAGTCTGCGGCATTGAAGCTTTGGACGTAGGCGATGATCTCCTCTCTCTTCTCAGGCGAGAGCTTTTCAAGGGGAGGGTAATCGGAGAAGGCGATGTCGGGGCCCTTCCATTTCTCGAGCTGATTAAGGAATTTGAAGATTCCACTTTGCTCGTCGCACTTTCTGAGCTTGCGATCTTTGTGGCAGTAGTCGATGCCGTCGATGGCGTAGGTGCTAAGTTCTGCTTCGTGGATGAGTTCCCACAGCTCCGGCGGATGACCGTGGATGAATTCGGCTCCGAGTTCCAGGATCTGGTCTCCTTCGCGGAGGGTACGGATTCTGCCGCCGACTCGGTCCCGAGCCTCGAGAACTAGTACCTGGCGACCGGCTTCGGAGAGGCGCCGCGCAGCAGTAAGGCCGGCCATACCGGCACCGATCACCAAGATTCGCTGCTTTGCGGGTTCCATCACCGAATTGGATGCCGCACGGGTCTGGAAGTCAACGGTGAATCCGAGGTCACCCGGGCCCGCTAGAGGTCATCCAAGTTTGCAGGCAAATCTACAAGTCACGGCAAGATCGGGCCAATTCTCCACAGAAACAGGATCGAGAGGTCCAATAGGAGCAGGGATGAACCGAGCCAGCCGAATTGTTTGCGGCTATCTTATTGCCGCAATGGTGGTAGCATTCACGATCACGAGTCCAGCGCAGCAACCAGAGGTGATACAGCCGGAGCCAGATGCGGCGACGACTCTGCACCATATCAAGACCGTGTTCCTAATTGTGATGGAGAATCACAACTGGACGGGCGCGAAGAGCGGGAACATCAAAGGGAATTCTGCGGCTCCATACATCAATTACACGCTGCTCCCGATGGCTTCTTATGCGAACAACTATAAAAATCCGCCGGGGATTCATCCGAGCCTGCCGAACTATCTATGGCTGGAAGGGGGAGCGAGCTTTGGAGTAAAGGACGATGGGCCACCGTCCGAACACAATCTGACGACACACAATCACCTGGTGAAACTATTGGAGAACGCCGGGATTTCGTGGCGGTCGTATGACGAGAACATCAGCGGAACGAACTGCCCCCTGACGAATCAAGGATCAAAGGATTCAGACGGGAACCAGCTTTATGCAGTGAAGCATGATCCTTTCGTTTACTTCAGCGACCAGACAAACAACCGATCGAGTTCATCGGCGAACTGCATCTCGCATATTCGACCATTTACTCAATTTGCATATGATCTCTCGGCGAATAAGGTGGCCCGGTACAACTTCATCACCCCCAATCTGTGCGATGACATGCACGACACCTGCGGGGGGAGCGCGATCGCGCACGGGGATGCATGGCTTAAGAAGACGGTGCCGCTGATCCTGAACTCGACGGCATACCGGAGCGGTGGGGTTCTATTTATCACCTGGGACGAGGCGGCGTCGGGTGATGGGCCGATTCCGATGATTGTGCTATCGCCATATGCGAAGGGAAATCATTACTCGAACACGACGTACTACACGCATAGCTCAACTCTTCGAACCATTCAGGAGATCTTCGGAGTTTATCCGCTGATTCGGTACGCCGGTTCGGCGACGGACCTGAAGTCGATGTTCTCGGTCTTTCCATAATGCCCGGTTCGCAATTCCTCTGAATCTCGTGTGATGGCAGGAACTGCCGGACCGTGTTTCCCGTAGATAATGGGGTCGCGGGTCGGGGTACTCCTCGTAGAGCCGCTTAGAAAGGGAAGGCGATGCGCAAGTTTGTCCTTGGTTTGGCAGCGGGTGTGCTGGTGGCCGCATCGGTGAGTTTTGGAACGGCCCAGAATCGCGGTGGACGGAACGGCTCGGGGCAGATCGTGATTGTGTTCAAGGATGGGCATCGGCAGAGCTTCAGCATGGCAGATATTGCGCGGATCGAGTTTTCCGGTGGAGCGCCGGTTGCGGATACGGGTCCGATACCGCCGGGAGCGCCTCCGAGGGGGCATTTTCTAGGGAAGTGGGAAGTTGGAGACGGAGCCGGCAGCAGGTTCACGATCACTTTGAATGAGGATGGGACCGCGTGGCGGTCGCTGCGCCAAGTTCGTGGCAGATGGTCGTATGTGAATGGTGAGGCCAGGGTTAAGTGGGATGACGGCGCGCAGGACTGCATCCGCCGGGTGGATGGCCAGGACAAGAAGTTTGCGTACCGTGCAGGGAAGCAGTTCACCGACGAGCCAGATAATGTGACGGAGGCTCGGAATACGAGCAGGGGGCCGGTGTAGAAGCAGGGAATAGGAATCAGTGGCTAGATCAGTTCGCCCCTTGTGCCGCTGGCTAGCCCGTCGGTCGCCGGATTATGGCGGCTAAAGACCCGTCCGCAACAGGGTAGCGGAACCCAGCTTGGGCAATGTGCGTACCGATTGGTGAGAGAGATATGATCGGCCTGAACGGTTTGTGAGGCCGGAGGTCGGGTTCGGCCGTCTCTCAAATAACGGGTTATTCCAGAAATCCTTTAGCCGGCAGTGTGAGCTGAGGCGGGTCCCTTCTCTCTTCGAGCAAGGGCGCGCGGTCAGAGGACCGAAGCAACACGGCTTCAAACAGGGAAAGTGGGTTCATGAGCATTCTCGAGGCTTTCAGGCTGGCGTTCCAATCCTTGTGGGGCAACAAGATGCGGTCTGTCCTGACGCTGATTGGGGTTGTGATGGGTGTGGCCTCGGTAATCATGGTGCTCACCCTGGTACAAGGGGCGAAGCGGTATATCTCAACGAAACTCTCTGGTTATGGCGCCGATGTGTTCACGGTGAACCGGATGTCCAGCGTGATTCTCTCGGCGGAGCAGTATTTCAGCTTCCAAAAGCGCAAGATTCTTCGAATGGAGGATTACGAGGCGATCAAGGACGGGTGCACCGACTGCGACGAAGTGGGAGCGAGCCTGAACAAGTCAACTAATGTGGTGTACAACGGGCACTCGAGCAACAACACAGGCGTGCGCGGACTCACTTCCTCGATGATGTCGCTGAATAACATCGATATTGCTTTAGGGCGCGGGTTCACCCCAGCTGACGAGGAGCACGCTTTTCACAATTGCATCGTGGGGTATGACATTGTGGACAACCTGATTGGGGATGGCGACCCGATTGGGAAAGAGATCAGGGTGGACGGAATACCGTTCACGATCATTGGCGTGGGTGACCGTCAGGGCAAGACACTGGGGCAGTCGCAGGACAACTGGGTCGCGATTCCGATCAGCGTCTATCAACAGATCTATGGTTACAACGACTCAGTAAACATCTACGCACGCGCTTCCGGTGGAGCGCAGGTAATGACACTGGCGGAGGACCAGGCTCGCGTGATCATGCGCACGCGGCGGCACCTGGCTCCGGGACAGCCGGACGATTTCGAGATTCAGACGAACGATACATTTCTGGATATTGCTAACCAGTTGCTGGGCGTGTTTGCGTGGGTAGTGCTTGGCCTGGGGTCAATCGCGCTGGTTGTGGGCGGCGTGGTGATCATGAACATCATGTTGGTGAGCGTGACCGAGCGGACGAGGGAGATTGGCGTGCGCAAGGCGCTTGGAGCGAAGCAGCGGGATGTGCTGATGCAGTTTCTGATTGAGAGCGCTTCGCTGGCGGGGATAGGCGGTGTGTTCGGAATCCTGATGGGCGTGCTGGTTGGGAAGCTGATCACGGTGTTTGTGGGCTTCCCGACGGCGGTGCCGCTCTGGGCAGTATTTCTGGGGCTTTTCCTGGCAAGTGGAGTGGGAATTTTCTTTGGGGTGTATCCGGCGAGCAAGGCGGCAAGACTGGATCCCGTGGTGGCTCTGCGGGCGGAAATGTAGGAAGCAGCTGCTAGCTCTCAAGCTGCTAGCAGTCTTTGCAACGACGACTCGGTTTTTTGGCAGCTTTCCACTCTGGCAAAGAGGAGAAACGCTGATGGCTAGAAGCTAGTAGCTAGGAGCTGTTCTTATGCGGGGACAACAGGCGGGCGAGTCGGTAAAGATGGCGTTGGAGACGATTCGCACGAACAAGCTGCGGTCTGGGCTGACGATTCTGGGAATCGTGATCGGCGTGACTACGGTGATAACGATTTCGTCGGTGATCAGCGGGCTGAACAACAGGGTGCAAGACTTCGTGAGTTCGCTGGGCAGCAATGTCTTCTGGGTGTTCCACATGCCTGTGATCGGCGTGCGGCCGACGACAGAGATGCTGGCACGCAAGAAGCTAAATTTCGATGACGTGGTGGCGCTACGGCAGCTTCCTCATGTGGTAGCGGCGGATGGCGGTTATCAGCACGTGAAGTCACAGTTCCGAGTGGGCGATGTTTCTGTGCGGTACAACGGGAAAAAGATCGCAGGGACGATCCTGCAGGGGTCAACGGCGCAGGTTGGCCTGGTTGCAAATTTCACGATTCTTCAAGGGCGTTTATGGACGGACGAAGAAGATAAGCGGGCCGAGCATGTGGTGGTGCTGGGACACGACACGTGGGAGGAACTGTTCGGCGACCAGAACGCAATTGGCAAGGAAGTGGCTGTCGAGTCCGGGCTGTACACGGTGATTGGAGTCTTGGACAAGCAGAAGCAACCGTTTGGCGGCGGGAAAAACCCGCAAGACAACATGGCGTATTTTCCGCTGGGGACGTTTCACAACCTGCATCCAGAAGACAAGGACATGTGGGTGAGTGTGAAGTATGACGATCCGAAGAACAAGGCCCTGGTGGAAGAGGAGATTCGCGAACTGCTGCGCATTCACCGGAAAGTGAAAGTGGACCAGCCGGACAACTTTGAGATCTTCGGGCCGGATTCGCTGTCGAAGCTGTGGAATCAGCTTACGGGCGGGCTGGTGCTGTTCATGATCGCTGTTTCTAGTGTGGGCCTGATGGTGGGCGGCGTGGGCGTGATGAACATCATGCTGGTGAGTGTAACGGAGCGTACGCGTGAGATCGGAGTGAGAAAGGCGATCGGAGCAACGAAGCGAACGCTTCTGGTTCAGTTCACGACGGAAGCGGTGACGCTGTGCGCGGTCGGAGGAGTGATCGGGATCCTGGTCGGGGCGGTGCTGACCTGGATCATTTACTTCCTGCCGATTGGGCTACCGGCAACGATGTCGACGATGTGGGTGATGACTGGATTCACAGTGTCTTGCGGGATCGGGCTGGTGTTTGGGATTTATCCGGCCTGGAAGGCCGCGAACCTGGATCCGATCGAGGCGTTGAGGTACGAGTAAGGCAGCTAACAGGATCAGGGGACAGGGATTAGCGAACCAGGGGAAGAGTGTTTTGATCGAGTTCGCTTTGTCCCCGGAGACGCCCTTGTGACTGGTGACGCAAGTCGAGGACCGGCGACTAGCGCATAATGTTTGCCAGACTGCCTAGGGAAGATGGCACGGGATGGCGCAGGGACAGACACGCGAATCCATCAGGATGGCCCTGGATACTCTGAGGACGAACAAGCTCCGCTCGGGGCTTACGATTCTCGGGATAGTCATCGGCGTCACTACTGTCATCACCATCTCTTCTGTCATTACCGGGCTAAATAATCGAGTGAACGACTGGGTGACCTCGATGGGGTCCAACGTGTTCTGGGTCTTTCATATGCCCTTGATCGGCGTTCGGCCGACCACAGAGATGCTTACCCGCAAGAAGCTGACGCTGGATGACGTGCTTGCATTGCGCACGCTGCCGCACGTGATAGCGACGGATGGCAGCTACCGGCACGTGAACGAGCAATTCCATGTAGGCGATGTGGACCTGAAGTATAAGGGCCACAAGATTTCTGGAGCGTTCCTTGCCGGTTCTACCGCGCAGACTGAATGGATCTACAACTTGACGATGACAGCCGGCCGGTTCTGGACCGAGGAGGAGGATCAACGGCATGCGCACGTGTGCGTGATGGGGCATGACACAGCGGATGAACTCTTCTCGAGCGATGACCCGATTGGGAAGGAGGTCAACGTTGGTCCCGGCCTGTACACAGTGATTGGCGTGGTGGACAAGCGGAAGCAGCCGTTCGGGTCGGGGAAGAATCCTGCGGATAACGGGTTGTATTTCCCGCTGGGAACGTTCCACAGCCTTTATCCCGAGATCAAGGACATGTACATCAGCGTTAAGTATGACGATCAGCGCAATAAATCCCTCGTAGAAGAAGAGATCCGGGAGACGCTGCGGATCCGTCGCAAGGTGAAGCTGGAAAAGCCAGATGATTTCGAGATATTCGGGCCGGATTCGCTCTCGAAGCTGTGGAACCAACTGACAGGCGGGCTTGTGCTGTTCATGATTGCGGTGTCGAGTGTGGGTCTCATGGTGGGCGGCGTTGGAGTGATGAACATCATGCTGGTCAGCGTGACGGAGCGGACGCGAGAGATCGGGGTCCGGAAGGCGATCGGCGCAACGAAGCGTGCATTGCTGATGCAGTTCACCGTAGAAGCCGTGACGTTGACGGCGATGGGCGGAGTGTTTGGGATCATGGTGGGCGCGGTGTTGACTTGGATTATCTATTTTCTGCCGATCGGGTTGCCGGCGGCCATGTCGACCATATGGGTGCTGACCGGATTCACGGTGTCGTGCGTTATCGGGCTGGTGTTTGGGATTTATCCCGCGTGGAAGGCGGCGAACCTGGATCCGATTGAAGCGCTGCGATATGAGTGAGCGGGGAGCACGGGATAAGAGAACCAGGAACAACAGAAAGGATCAGGGAATAAGAAGCGGGCACATGGATCAGTAGGTTTTCCCCTATGAAATCAGCTGGAGCTTAGGAGGCGCGCTCCCGAACATGACGCCCTGAGAGATGGGCGGAGGGCCTGCACATGGTTCTCGTCGAAGCCTCTAAATTAGCACTGCAATCTTTGTGGGCGAATAAGCTGCGCAGCGTTCTGACGCTGCTTGGCGTGGTGATCGGTGTTGCTTCAGTGATCATGGTGGTGACGTTGACGAATGGCGCCAAGCAATTCGTTACGTCGAAGCTGAACCAATATGGCGCCAGCGTAATCACGATCAGCAAGATGCCGCAGACTTTTATCACGATCGAAGAGTTCCTGGATTTCCAGAAGCGGCGTGACATCACGATGGATGACTTTCACGCGATTGTTTCCGAGTGTCGTTCGTGTGTAACGGTTGGGGCGCGTCGCGACAAGTTGGGAAAAGTCGTGTACGGTCGGAATTCGACGACGGACACGGATATTCGGGGCTGGACGTGGACGATGCCGGGACTATCGAATCTGGATCTGGATTATGGCCGGGCATTCACCGAACTAGAAGACAGCCATAGCACACGCGTGGCGATGGTGGGCGCGGACATTGTGAATAACATGCTCGGTCCCGGCGACCCGATAGGGAAAGAGATTCGTGTTGATGGAGCATCGTACACAGTCATCGGCGTGGGGGAAGCCCAGGGCAAGATGCTGGGAATGAGCATGGACAACTGGGTGGCTATTCCGCTGAACGCATTTCAGCAATCGTATGGGTCACACGCCAGTATCGACATCTATGTGGATGCGGGAGGCGGCGGAGAACTGATTGACATTGTTTCGGACCAATTGAGGACGATTATGCGTGCCAGGCGACATCTGGCGCCGGGCGCGGCTGACACCTTCAGCATCGATACAAGTGCGACGTTTCAGAATATGCTTGGCAAAATCCTTAACAACTTCGGTGCCGTGGTGGCCGCTGTTGCGGGAATTTCGCTTGTCGTTGGCGGGATCGTGATCATGAATATCATGCTGGTCTCGGTGACGGAGCGGACACCGGAGATTGGACTGAGGAAAGCTGTAGGCGCCAACCGCCGCGACATCATGATCCAGTTTCTAGTTGAATCGGCGACGATCTCGGTGGTAGGAGGGCTCTTTGGCATTGTTGCCGGAATCTCGGTGGCGAAGGTGATCACGATGCTGATTGCATTTCCGTCGGCTGTGAAGATTTGGTCGGTGGTAGTTGGGCTGGTAGTAGCAGCGACTGTAGGGATCTTCTTTGGGGTGTATCCGGCACACAAGGCAGCGCAGCTTGATCCGATTGCAGCTCTGAGAGCGGAGCAGTAGCCATGAACATCTCGAACTATGGAGAGCCGGTGAGGCTGGCGCTGGACACGCTGCGGCGGAACAAGCTGCGGTCGGGACTGACGATTCTGGGAATCTCAATCGGGATCTCGACCGTGATTCTAATTTCGTCGGCGATCAACGGGCTGAATTCGAACATCGGCAAGTTTGTAAGTGCGCTTGGCACGAATGATCTGTGGGTCTTCCGTTTTGAGCCGTTCGGAAAGAGACCGACGACGGAAGAGCTGAATCGCAAGCAGCTCACGTATGAGGACGGGATTGCAATGCGGAGTTTGCCGCATGTGGTGGCGGTGGATCCGGCGCTGACGTATCAGAATTTTCAGCTTGGGATAGGGAATGTTTCGCTGAAGCATGGGAAGCACAAAATTAACAACACGATCCTTTACGGAGAGACGTCGGCGGTTAAGGTAACTCAGGATTTTGAGCTGCTGGAGGGCAGGCTGTTCACAGAGAGCGAGGAAGAGCGGAGAGCCGATGTTGTAGTGCTGGGGCATGATTCTGCAGAGGATCTGTTTCCCGATGGGTCGCCGATCGGTGAAGACGTGGAATGCGGGGGGAGCGTGTTCACGGTGATCGGAGTGCTGGACAAGAGCCCACAGCCATTTGGGAGCGGGCGAAACACGCAGGATAATGCTGCGTATTTTCCGCTCGGCACTTTCCGCAAGCTTCATCCGGAGATCAAGGATTTCTGGATCACGGTGAAATATGACAGTCAGGCGAACAAAGCCCTTGTGATCGATGAGATACGGGAATTGTTGCGACGGAGGAGATCCGTGCGGTTGGAGCAGCCGGACAATTTTGCAATCTTCGGGCCGGATTCACTGACGCGCTTGTGGAATCAGCTTACGGGTGGGCTGTTTCTATTTATGGTGTCCGTGTCTAGCGTGGGCCTGATGGTGGGCGGCGTGGGTGTTATGAACATCATGCTGGTGAGCGTGACGGAGCGAACACGTGAGATCGGGATTCGTAAGGCGGTGGGCGCGACGAAGAAGAACATCCTGTTGCAATTCACGATGGAGGCGATCACGCTGTGCGCGGTGGGTGGGCTGCTGGGAATAGGTGCGGGAGCGCTATTTACGCTGATTTTGCACTATGCGGTGACGTTTCTGCACGCGGCGCTATCGACGATGTGGATCCTGCTTGCCATCGCTGTCTCGTGTGCGATCGGGTTGTTGTTCGGAATCTATCCGGCGTGGAAGGCAGCTAATTTGGATCCAATTGAGTCTCTGCGCTACGAGTAGCGTAGAGCCAGGGATTAGAAATTAGGAACAGGGATGAAAAGCAGCGCCACGATCCAGGTACTTGTGAACTCGAGCTGTAAAGACTCAGCACTTCTAACTTGATTAAGATGGGCGTTTGCGTGATCGGTGTCTCGCATAAAGCCCGTGAAGGATCCGTGCCAGTAATAAATAGCCGCACTCGCTTAAACTAGCTACGTGCATTCACATGCATTTGCGATGGGGCTTGAACTGCTGACCACGGTGCTTACTGTGGCGGGGATGGGGTATTTCATTGCGGCCATTGTGGCGGCGCGGCTGTTTCTGACTTCGCGGCGGAGAGCAGTGGGAAGCTACGCGCCTGGGGTTTCGATCTTGAAGTCGTTGAAGGGGCTGGATCCGGGGATGCTGGATGCGTTCCGGAGCCACTGTAGGCAGGACTATGCGGGTGAGCATGAACTGCTCTTTGGTATTTCATCGCTGGAGGATCCGGCAAGGGCTGCAGTTCGGGAACTTCAGATGGAGCTTCCTGAACACTCGATTCGATTAATAGAGTGCCCGAAGCGGCTGGGATCGAATGGAAAGGTGAGCACCCTGGCGCAGATGGCGCCCCAGGCACGGCACGAGTTTCTGCTGGTGAACGATTCAGATATTACGGTGAGCCCACACTATCTGACGCGGGTGATGGCCCAATTCGCACCAGCGGAGGAGAGTTCGTCTGATCAGAAGCCGAAGCCAGTCGGCCTAGTGACGGCGTTATATCGCGGACGTGCACACGGAACTCCTTGGTCATTGCTCGAGACGCTGACGATAGCGACAGATTTTATGCCGAGCGTGCTGGTGGCACGGATGCTGGAAGGCGAGCTGCGCTATGGTCTGGGCTCGACGCTGGCGGTGAGTCGGGAGGCGCTCGGGAAAATCGGCGGATTTGAGGCGATCGTGGATCAGCTTGCTGATGATTACGAGCTCGGTGAGCGGATCCACAAGGCGGGGTACCGGATAGCGTTGAGTGCCGACGTGGTGGAGACTAGCGTGCCGCCATATGACTGGGGGGGGTTCTGCGACCATCAGTTGCGTTGGTTGAGGACCGTGCGCGATGCGCGGCCGGGGGGATATGCGGGTCTGATCTTTACGCAGGGCTTGTCGTTGGCTCTTTTGAATGTGATGGCAAGCGGAGTGAGCCTTATGAGCTTGTGGCTGCTGGCGCTTAGTTTCTTTCTGCGGATTTCGCTGGCGATGACTGTGGGGGCTGAAGTGCTTGGCGATCACCAGGTGCTGCCCTCGCTATGGCTGCTGCCAATGCGCGACTTGATCTCGACGGGATTCTGGATCGGCGGATTTGTGTCGAACGCGGTGGTGTGGCGGGGCGAGCGGTTCGAGGTCCGGAAGGGAAAGCTGCATCCCTTGGTGCAGAGATAGCGAAGAGTTTCGATCGAGAGTCACAAGGAAAACAGAGGTTACAATCGCCAGCTTGAAATGCAATCAGGCCGCTTCAGAACTTTCGCGGCAATTTGTGACAGATTCACGGAATGCTGCTATCGGGGCGGGATGGGCGTCTGCTAGATTGCCTTTACGCGGCCCAGCGTTCGTTATGTGCAGTGCAGAGCGAAGTGGTCGTGAAAGGAGAGATCGATGCAAATCCCCTCACGTATAGCTACAGGGCTGTTGCTGTGTTGCGCAGTTGCGGCTGTGCCCGCATTTGCTTTTGCACAAGATTCCGCAGCGGCCAAGCCAGCAAAGCCTCCAGTGGGAACAGCGGTTGCGCCGTCGGAAACCTATGGAAAGCTTCTCACCATGATGGAGAAGGAATTCGTTGATGCGGCCGAGGCGATGCCGGAAGACAAGTTCGACTTTTCGCCGCCTACGACGGCGGGCGACTTCAAGGGCGTGCGCAGTTTCGGCGCGCAGGTGAAGCATGTGGCTGATGCCAACTACTACTTTTTCGGCGGCAACATGTCGGAAGCCGATTTAAAGGCGAAACACGATGCAATGGAGAAGATGACTTCGAAAGCCGAGATCATCCAGGCGCTGAAGGACTCGCTCGCGCAAGCGCATACGTATGTCAGCGGCATCACTGCTGAGAACGCGTTTGTGACCACGGAACATGGGACGCGCGGCGGCATGGCCTCATTCGGATTGGCGCATATGATGGATCATTATGGACAGATGGTTGTGTATCTGCGGATGAATGGAATCGTACCGCCGGCGAGCCGGGGAAACGGCATGTAGATAGACACGAGGTTCAAGCGGCCCGGGAGCCTGCGGCTTCCGGGCCTTCGTATTATTGTTCGCGGATGGCGGAGACGGGGTTGATCCGAGTAGCGCGATGGGCAGGCAGATAGCAGGCGAGGATCGCGATTGCGGCGAGGAGTCCCACAACTACCAGAACAGTGCGGGAATCGGTGGGGCTGACACCGTATAGCATGCTGCCGATGAATCGGGTGAGGCCGAAGGTCAACGCCAACCCGAGGGCAAGGCCTATGATCGTCAGCTGGATGCCTTGCATGAGCACGAGACGCATCACGTCTGCGCGTGAGGCGCCCAAGGCAACGCGAACTCCAATCTCGTGAGTTCTGAGCTGGGTGCGATAAGAAATAACGCCGTAGATGCCTGTTGCTGCGAGTACGAGAGCAATGACGGCAAAGATGCCGGCAAAGGTGCTCGCCAGCACCGGAAATATGGTGGATGCCCTGGTGGTCTCGCGCAATGAACGGACGTCAAAGACCACGAGATGACGATCAACCTGGCGGATAGCCTCTTCGAGTGCCGGGGCAATCGCGTTCGGATCGCCAGTGGTCTGGACCATCACCGTGGGATCGTCTGAATGCTGGAATAGATTGCGATAAATCATTCCTTCAGGAAATTCGTTGACGAACTGATGCTTGGAGTTCTTTGCCACGCCAATGACTGTATAAGCGCGACCCCAGACTTTCACGCGGCGTCCCAGCGGGTTCTCGCCGGGCCAGTATCGGTTGGCCAAAGTCTGATCGACAATAACGACCGGGAGTGTGGTGCGCTTGTCATCCGGCGTGAAATCTCGGCCGGCGACGATTTGGATGCCCATCAAAGAGAAGAATCCTGATGTAACATCGGCCCGCCTGACTTCGTGTGATTCATGCATCTGAGGTACGTATCCTTCCGGATAGACGTCCGCGCTTCTGCCGTTGAAGGAGAGAGGCAGCCAGTTGCTCAGGGCTGCAACTTTGACGCCAGGCAGAGCCGAGACGCCGTCGAGAATCTTGTGCTCGATCAGGTCTGCTTCCTTGTCTGAGTAGCCGGCTATGCCGAGGCCGACCGAAGCTGTGAGGATGTGATCCTGCCGGAAGCCTGGGTCGGCTGCGCTCATATTTCGGAGCGTACGGAAGAACAACGCGGAAGAAACGAGCAGGGAAAGAGAAAGGGCGATCTGCGTGACTACAAGGCCGCTGAGCAGACGGCGATGATGTCCACCGGAGATGCTGGTTGTCTCTTCCTTCAGCACTTCGGCGGCTTCGACGCGCGAGGATCGCAATGCGGGGAATGCGCCGCAGATTACGGTCGCGAGCAAGGAGAGCGCTACGACGATGAAGATGACGTTATGATCGACGATTCCATTCAGCTCAATCGGATTGGCATTAGGTGGGATAAAGTCGGCGAACCTTTTGGCGGTCCAGGATGTCAGAGCAAGGGCAACTACACCGCCAGCGAGGGAGACGATCAACCCTTCCAAAACCATTTGCCGCATGAGCTGAAGCCGGCTGGCGCCGAGCGATTCGCGGATGGCGATTTCTCTTCTGCGGGCGACGAAGCGGACCAGAGCCAGAGTTGCCACGTTGACGCACGTGAGCAAAAGGACGAAGCCCGCAATGGCGAGGAGAATGGGAAGTGATTTGGCGAGGTAGACATTGGCGCCGAAGGGCGAACGCCACATGGGATCGAGGGTAATGTTGTTTGCGCCGATGTGGTCGTCGGGATAGGAGGCGACGATCTGACGCATGACGGTTTCAAGATCCTGGGTGGCCTGCTGGCGGCTCACGCCTGGTCTGAGGCGCCCGAGTACGTTCAGGTAAGAGGCGCTGCGGTGCGTCATGCGGTACCTGTCAGCGCCCATCGGGTCGATGGGGAGCCATGCATCGTGCCGTACTCCGGGCATGGCATTGATGAATCCCTCCGGCGCGACGCCGATGATAGTGCAGGATTGACGCGCGAGTTCGATGGGCTTGCCCACGATTGCGGCATCTCCGCCGTACTTGTTTTTCCATAGCGAATAACTGAGCACCACGAAGCGGGCGCCGCCTTCCCGGGCTTCTTCAACGGGAAGGAAGAATCGGCCAAGGGCGGGCTTGATGCCGAGGACGTCGAAGAAGTTTGCGGAGACGTTGGCGACGTAGATGCGTTCGGGGGTTCCGTTGCCTGTCAGGGTGAGCCAGTCGTGGTGATAGGCAAGCATCCCGGCGAAAGAGTGATTGCGCTCGCGGAGGTCGCGGTAATCGAGGTAGGAGAAGGGCGGGGATGGGGACGTGCTCCACTGACCGCGCATGACGCTCACCAGTTCGTTTGTATTGCTGGCCTTTGGTATGGGGTGGAGCATGGTGCCGTCGATCCAACTGAAGACGGTGCTGTTCGCGCAGATGGCGAGCGCCAGCATGAGCACTGCGGTGAGAGTGAATCCCGGGCTCTTGCGTAGTTGCCGCAAGGCAAAGCGAACATCCTGAAGCAGTCCGGACATGGACGCCTCCTCGAGGAACTTTGCTCTTGGGGAATGAGAGTATTTGTAAGCTATGAAAGCATGCTGTGCGCCAAAGCACCATTGGCAAGAACCTGAGTAGATCGTTAGAGATACCCGATGGCTCCGCTTGTGATGGCGGCCAACATTTTGTCCAAACGATCTCGATTCTGTTCGCTTTCGAACAGCATGATCAAAAGGGACTATGCAGTTCGTTGACAGTGGCAAGTCGCGGGGCTAGAGTCTGCGGCAGTCGTACCGATCTTGGCGGAGAAACGGAACTGGCATGAGTGAATTGCTGGATCGCGTTCGAGCGGTGTTCGTCCGCGACGGGCGGGCACGTCCCGCTTGGCGGTTCGCGCTGCTGGTGACTCTGTACTGGGCGTGCGGGTCGGTGCTGGACCCGATACTTGCGAAGCTGCACTTTCCTGACCGGGATATGACGGCTGGCGCGCTGTCGCTGAATGAGGCTTTGGATTTTGGATTGATAACTTTGTTCTCGTGGATCGTGGCCCGGATTGGAAGGCAGCGGCTGTCGGAGTATGGACTCGGCTTACGACCCGGCTGGGCTCGGCTCTTCTTCAGGGGTGTGCTTTGGGGTGCAGTTCCGTCCGTTGTGATCGTAATTCCAATCTGGATTGCGGGCGCGTGTTCCTTTCAGGGGTTTGCTTTGCATGGAACAGGATTCGTGAGGTCAGCCGCGACGTGGGGGCTTGCTTTTTTGCTGGTTGGGTTGGCAGAGGAGTTCACTTTTCGCGGCTGTGCTCAGAGAACGCTGGGCGAGGCGATAGGATTCTGGCCGGCGGCGGTGGTGCTGTCGAGCCTGTTCGGGCTCGTGCATCTCCTTTTCAAGCAGAACGAGGGATGGATTGATCCGCTTTCGGTCTCACTCTATGGTCTGTTCTGGTGCTTTACGCTGCGACGAACGGGGAGCCTGTGGTTTGCGGTTGGTTTCCATGCTGCGTCGGATTATGTGGACATGGCAGTGTTCGCCGAGCCGAATACCGGGAATGGGGGTATGGCGGTTCCCGGGCATCTGCTGAATGTGGTGTTTCACGGCCCAGTGTGGCTGACGGGAGGGCCGCGAGGAACAGAGGCGAGTCTGTTGGTGTTTCCAATCCTGGCGGCACTGTTCTGGCTATTTCACAAGTGCTACCCGGGAGCTGGCGAGATGGAGCGGAGAGAAGCGAGGCGGATGCAGGTTGCGTAAACACATAGCGCGGCCCTTGCCAGTTCGGGCTGACAGAAGGAGTGATTTGGCAGGAAGAAGGAGATTCCCCAGGTCCCGGATCGAGACCTGGGTAATCTACTAGGGCTAGAACAACTCTTCCGTGGTGGTTGTGGTGGTAATGCGGGTACCGGAGAGCGCTCCGGTGAAGCTGATTGTGACATGGCCCTGCGTGTCGTAGGCGGTCAGGGTGAAGGTGCCGGTGAAGTGGTTTCCATCCGGGGCTACGGTGACGGTTTCAGTGAAGTGCGTAGGGCCGACCGGATCTCCGATGCCATTGTTCGTGTCGTTGGGGAATTGATTGCCATACCAGGCGAAGTGGTTGAGATAGAAGCTCGACTTGCCCGTTTGCTGCCAGACGCCCAGGCAGAAGTTGCCGTCCTGGGGAGGACGAACAGAATTCATGATCTCGGTGTGATCGTTGTGCCAGACGGAGAGGGCGTTGTCGATGACGGTGTCCGGGATGGGGCTGCCGTTCATGGTTTGCGCTGTGAACAGCACGTGCCACATGCCAACGATTGACTGGCCGACCCCAAGATCGTTGTTAAGGGTGCTTGCGCGAGGGACAGCGCCATGAACAGCCGGATGAAATGCAGATGGTTTGATGAGCCTAGTGGGCATGCCGCATTGGGCGAAGGCGGCGGGGACGGATGCAATGGCGAGCACCAGGGCGACAAAAGCCGGTGCCGACCTCCAATTTTTTGACCTCATTTATTTCCTCCTCGGCCGGGCAAATCACCGGCTGCCCCCGAAGCTAAGCGCGAGGCGAGCGAAGGAGGCAATGAAGAGGAGGTGAAGATGGAGGTGAAGTTTAGGTGAAGCAGTAAGGTCTTTCAAATCGTAGCTTTTCCTGACACACTGTTTCGTATTCTCCGGGCAAGTACCCGCAGCGAACGGATTTCCATCCAGAATTCTGCGCCTGGAAGATTGCAGCGGATTCAAGGCACGAAAGACACTCTTGAGACCGTCACTCTTCGCAGGTAATCGACATTGAGAGTAACGACGCAAACCGATGGGACGTCCAGAAGCGCGCTGGTAATGCCAAATCCGTTTGAAGGCAAGTCTGGAGCGAAAAAAGAGAGCTTAGTCTGAGAACTCAGCGAGAGAGATGTGACCGGCTTCGTGTACCAATTCGGGGATTTCCGGCTGGACTGCCAAAGATTTGAGCTTCAGCTCAATGGGCGGGCGGTGCGTGTGGAACGGAAGCCGCTCGAACTGCTGATACTGCTTGCGTCGCGGCAGGGACAGCTGGTGACGCGGGCTGAGATCGCGGAGCGGCTTTGGTCGAGCGAGGTGTTCGTCGATACGGAGCATGGGATCAATACAGCGGTTCGGAAGCTGCGGCATCTGTTGCGAGATGATGCGGAGGAGCCGAGATTTATCCAGACCGTGACGGGAATGGGGTACCGGTTTGTGGCGGCCGTGGCGGTCACGGGAACATCATCGATCTACCCTGTTACCGAAGACGGGGGAGAAGCAGATGTTTTTGGACGAAAGGGAATTGAGGTAGTCGAACGAACAACCGCGAAGACTCCAGGAAGAATCCGGTGGATCTTTATCGGCTCGTCGGGCGCACTCGCTGCGGGACTGATTCTTTTTGTCGCGGGTCAGCATCCACTGGTCGAGAGGTTAATGCTGCGAGATCGACAAACCGCGATCAGGTCAATCGCAGTGTTGCCCCTGGACAATCTTTCACGAGAAGGCGCGCAAGAGTATTTCTCGGACGGAATGACGGATGAGCTTATTACCGAGCTTGCCAAAAACTCAACACTCCAGATCACCTCGCGGACATCAGTGATGCCATACAAAGCGAAGCGTCCGGCGCTTCCTGAGATAGCGCGGACTTTGAAGGTGGATGGAATCCTGGAGGGATCGATATCGAGATCGGGCGATAAGGTTCATATGACGCTGCAGTTGATTCGCAGCGATACAGACAAGCACATTTGGGCCGAAAGCTATGACCGAGACATAAGCGCAACCGTCGGCATGGCTGAGGAAGCTGCGCATGACATTGCGAAGGAACTGCGAAGCGCCACTGTTCGCGTGGCCAACTCTCGCCGTGTGAATCCCGCGGCTCACGATGCATATCTTCGAGGTAATTTCCTCTGGTTCAGAGGTCAAAACGAAGACGCGGGCAAGGCCTTCAGAGAAGCGGTCGAGCTGCAGCCGGATTATGCACTCGGCTGGGTAGGGCTGGCGGAGTATTACGGGGTGGCGGCGGATACTTCCATGAACCCTCTGGAGGCAGAGCCACTGCAAGAGAGCAGCGCGCGCAAGGCGGTTGCTCTCGATGATCAGCTTGCGGAAGCTCATGGAGCGTACGGAGCCGCGATCCTGTTTGTGCATTATGACCCCGTTCGCAGCCTGCAGGAGCTATCGAGGGCTATCGAGATCGATCCGAAGTACGCACAAGCATGGCATACCCGGGCGCGGGCTCTGTCTTCACTCGGACGATTCGACGAGGCTATCAGAGATCAGAAGCAGGCGACACTGCTGGATCCGTTTGCGCGTCCGTGGGGAATGGCGGAGGTTTACGGCTGGGCCAGACGATGCGACGAAGCGATTGCGGATGCGCGTGCACGGATCGACTACGCGCCTGATGTTTACTTCATTCTGGCGGACAGCTACAGGTGCAAAGGGATGGGCAAGGAGGCTTCAGAGGCCTTAGAGCGCAATTACGAGCGAATCGGTGACACGAGATCTGCCGGTGCAGTTCACCGTGCGTTCGAGCGTGGCGGCTACAAGGCGGTGGTGCGGTGGCGGCTTGAGGACCTGCTCAAAAG
>DATJEO010000016.1:0-10236 GCA_035496515.1 Occallatibacter sp. | reverse complement strand
GCCAGGAAGAAAGAGGTGCGGAGTCGCTACGGAAATTCGCGCAGATCTACCCGGATCTTCACGTCAACGCCTACCCAGCTTCTGACGTTTCAACCGGAGCGTCGGACCGCTGGCGTCAGGCTCTTCGCGGTGCAGACATCGGTATTCTGCACGTGTGGAACCCGCCGGAACTCGCGCACCTGCTCCTGGGCTTGCGCAACGAGCTTAGGTTCAAGCTCATGTTTCATGACACCCATCATCGCGCGTCATCCTCTCCAGAGCAGATTCGGCTTTTCGGAACAGACCGATTCGATGGTGTAATCGCATTCGGTGAGGCACTGCGCACCATCTATCGCGATCGCTTCAATATTCAGCGGGTGTGGACCCTGCATGAAGCCGCGGATACCACCGTGTTCCGGCCGCAGCCAGACGTTTCCAAGAGCCATGACGTGGTCTGGATCGGCAACTGGGGAGATGATGAGCGCTCCATGGAGATCTGCCAGTTCCTCCTTCGCCCCGCTGGCGAACTCAGAAAGCGCCACTTCGCCATCTACGGTGTGCGCTATCCAAAGGACGCGCTGCGCGCGCTCGAGAGTGCCGGAGTCGAGTACGGCGGCTATCTGCCCAACCTCGACGGGCCCTCATCCTATGCGGCTTCGCGTCTCACCATGCACATTCCGCGTCAGCAGTATGTCGGAGCAATGGCCGGAATTCCGACCATCCGCGTCTTTGAGGCGCTTGCGTGTGGGGTGCCACTGATCTCGGCGCCATGGCCCGACATCGAGCGGCTGTTTCGGGAAGGCGATTTCTGCTTCGTGCGGGATACCCGGGAATCCATAGCAGCGATAGAGCGTCTGTTGACCGACAAAAAAGCCGCGGCAGAGCAGGCGTCGCGAGGCCTGGAGACGTTGCTCGCTCGGCACACGTGCATGCATCGCGCGCACGAACTAACGGCAATCTGCGAGGAAGTGATCCAATGAAAATCTTCGTCTTTGGCTCGAGTATCGTGTCTTCGTACTGGAACGGCGCAGCAACCTACTACCGCGGAGTGTACAAATACCTGGCGGGGCTGGGACACGAGATTACGTTCGCTGAGCCCGACGCGTACGGCCGTCAGGAACATCGCGACGCCGAAGACGTCTCCTACGTTCGCTCGCTCGTCTACCGCCCCGGCATAGACGTGGATGCGATGCTGCAACGCGCCTCGATGGCCGACGTAGTGATCAAGCACAGCGGCCTTGGCGTAGACGACGAACTCCTGGAGCAGCGTGTGCTCGAATGCTCTCCGCATTCCATCGTGTGCTTCTGGGATGTTGACGCGCCGGCGACCATCGCACGCATGCACGACAACCCCGACGACCCCATGCGCCGTGCCATCGCGCAGTATGACGCAATCCTCACCTACGGCGGCGGCCCTGAAATCCGCGATGCGTATCTAAAACTCGGCGCCCGCGCCTACTACAGCATCTACAACGGCCTCGATGTAGATACGCATCATCCCGTGCCCGCCGAGGCAAACCTCCGGTGTGACGTTGCATTCATTGGCAATCGCCTGCCGGATCGCGAAGCACGCGTAGAAGATCTCTTTCTCAAGGCAGCCGAACTCGCCCCCGACAAGCAATTCCTCCTCGGCGGCGAAGGATGGGGCGACAAGCCCATGCCGAAAAACGTGCGCTGGATCGGTCACGTGCCTACTCACCGGCACAATGCGGTGAATTGTTCAGCCGCGATGGTGATGAACATCAATCGCTCCTCAATGGCCGCCTATGGATATGCTCCTCCAACACGTGTCTTCGAAGTTGCGGGCGCAGGCGCGTGCATGCTCTGCGATGAATGGCCTGGGATTGAGCTCTTCTTCGAACCCGGCAGGGAAATCATCGTCATCGACAGCCCTGAAGAAGTTGTCGCCGCCATTTCATTGCATGATGAATCGGCTAGAAAGCAGATCGGGCAAGCGTTCCACGCCCGCGCTTTGCGCGATCACACTTACGCGCAGCGCGCAAAGGGCGCCGAACACGCTTTTCTCGAATGCATCCAGCATCACAAAAAGGCCGTGGCACAAAATCCGGCGGGCGTCTCAGCCATGACGGGAGAAGTAGCATGAAGATCGTCATCTACGGGCTCGCGATCACGTCCTCGTGGGGCAACGGCCATGCCACCACCTATCGCTCCCTCTGCAAAGCCCTTGCCCGGCGGCGACACCAGATTCACTTCGTCGAGAAGAATGTCGAGTGGTTCCGCGATAACCGCGACATGCCGCACCCGGAATTCTGCAAGGTCCACCTCTACGCTGATTGGGCGGAGAACGAGCGCAACCTCGTCAGGCTAAGCAAGGACGCCGACGCAATCGTTATCGGTTCCTACTTCCCAGATGCCATTGCCGCTACCGAAAGCTTGCTGGCCGCAAACTATGGTCCGCTCATCTTCTACGACATCGATACTCCCATCACCATTGCAAAGCTGCGCGCAGAAGGGGGCGCGAGCTACATTACTGCAGAACAGATCCCGCAGTTCGCTGCCTACCTGAGCTTCACCGGCGGCCCGGTACTGCGCGAAATAGAAGAGCGCTTCGGATCACCCCGTGCGGTGCCTTTCTATTGCTCCGTCGATCCCGAGTTCTACCGCCCCAAGCCCGTCGAGCGTGAATTCGAATGTGCAATGAGCTATCTCGGCACGCACGCCAAAGACCGCCAGCCCAAGCTAATGAAGTTCCTCAATGACACCGCGACACTCATGCCCGAGTCGCGTTTCATCGTCGCAGGCGCGCAATACCCCAGAGACACGCCTTGGGCAGAAAACGTCGAGCGGATCATTCATCTCTCCCCGCCCCACCATCCTTCCTTCTATTGCTCGTCGAAGTTCACCCTGAACCTTACGCGCGATGAGATGGTGGCGGCAGGGTACTCGCCTTCAGTACGGCTCTTTGAAGCGTCAGCATGTGGGGCGGCCATCATCTCCGACTTTTGGAAGGGAATGGAACACTTCCTCACTCCGAATGACGAGGTGCTGCTGCCCAAAGACGCATATGAAGTGGCGCAGATCATTCGCACATTGTCCGACGCAGATCGGACTCGCATAGGACTGAATGCCCGCGAGCGCATCCTGTCCGAACACACGGCAGCGCACCGCGCCATTCAGTTCGAGCAGATTGTAAGCCGGTGCAGCGGCAGTTCTACGCGCGCTAGGCAAGCAACTCGGAAAGAGAAGAAAGACACAGATCAGGCTGTTCCTGAGAAAGTTCTTCGCGCGAGTGTATGCCCGTAGCTACAGCCATGATGCTGATTCCGTGATGCCGCGCGGCGCGAACATCCGCCGGAGTATCGCCAACCGCGCAGATGGCCGCGTCAGGGCCGGCAAGATCGCGAGCCCTCTCGAGAGCGCGACTGTAAACGTCCGCGCGGCACTCCAGCTCATCGCTGAACGCCAGGAAATCGAAATGTTGCAACAGCCCGCATGATTCAAGCTTGATCTTTCCAATTGCTGCAAGGTTCCCGGTCGCCACTCCGAGCACTGCCTTGCGATCTCGCAAATGCTGAAGCACCTCTTTCGTTGCCGGCAGTGCGTCTGTGCGAATCTCATACCGATTCGTCTCAACGTAGGAACACATCGATCTGCATGCTTCCACAATACGCGGCCGCCAAACGTCTTCTGGTACACCAGCGAGTGCGAGCGCATCGCGCAGAATGCCAATGTCGGTATTTCCGTGCGCCGTCACTCCGTCAAGGTTGAGTTCGCGCCCGGAGAGCGCCTTCAACGCTCCGCAGAATGCAAAGTAATGGACGGCATCCTTGCAGTTGAGAAGAGTGCCGTCGACATCGAACAGGTAGGCATCAAATTCATCCCACGCCCGGGGCAGCGAGCCCCGCGGCCTTAAGCGATCATCTGCTGCCGGCTGCAAAGTTGTGTCCATATGTGCAGTTCCTGTCGAACTTCTGCCATCAAGCCGGACCAATCGCCTGCAGCGTGCTGGCGAAAAAGCCGCAGCGATGGATACCACGGGCTGGTCGCGCCGCAAGCCATCCATCGCCAGTCCGCAGCTTGCTGCAGCAGTATCCAGGCGGGGATGCCCATTGCTCCGGCCAAATGTGCGGCAAGCGTGTCAACGGTGATGACCAGGTCGAGCTGAGAGATTACGCATGCGAGATTCAGAATGCCATCTCCAAGATCAGCCGAGTCGCGCAATCGTGGAGAGGGCGGCAACCCATTCCAGTCTGATTGTGCCGCTCCGCCCTGAAGACTCCAGAATTCGCAACCCGTCTCCGAGAGCAATTCAGAGAACACAAGGAAGGGAATGGAGCGAGTTTGATTCCACTCCCCAGACGTCCATACAATGCCGACACGCGGATGATTTCGCCCCATCTTTCGATTGATGCAGTTGCAGCGATTCTGCGGCAGATGCACGTAGTTCTGCGCGATGGGCAGATCGCAAATCTCTGTGCGAAAGATGTAGGGCAGCTCCATGACTTCAATCTGCGTATCCCAGGAGACCGGGTTCACTGGCGCCAGCCTGCCCCAGGTAACGACGTTCTCGACACCCTCGATGTACGGTGCAAGTTCATAGAGCGCCGGTGGCACTTCGTAGGTCACTTCCGCAGCCAGGCCGCGCAGACGCGGCGCATAGCGAAGAAACTGAATTGCGTCCCCATAACCATGCAGGCAACGCACAATGATGCGCCGGTCCTTCAGGCTTTCTCCTGTCCACATGCGCTGCGGATCTGGACCACCGCGCCCACGAATTCTGTCCGATTCGAGCCATGCTGAAGCGAAGTCCCCTGCGAACATGTGCGCCATCCAGCGCCCGGCGGCACATCGGTCGGGATCGGCTCCGCATTCTTCTGCCCGTTGGAATACCTCTTTTGCATCCGGATCGCGCTGGTTCAGCAGATTCTCCGCTTTCTCGAGCTGCTGCATGCTGCGGGAAGGCGTGCTCATTGTTGAATCTCTCCCTTCGCTGGGTAGACGCAGTGCGGGCCATCAGGAGGCACCTCTATCGGCTTCCACCTGCAGATGTAGACTTCGTCTTCCGGCTGCGAGCAGATCGTAAAGCCTGACGACCGCAACATCGCTTCCACGCACGCCCTGTTCGGCACCCACCAGTTGGTCTCGTCGTGCGAGTAGCGATGCTCCACGAAGTGCATCTTGGGATATCCGGGATCGTCGAAGTGCGCATCGGCATGGAAATCGTAGTCTGGATCGACATGCGCAATTGCCCGGCTGCCGCGCTGCATACTCTGGAAGAGTAGAAGGTCGCGTGCCACATGTTCGTGAATTAGATCCAGGGCGAGAAGCGGATGGCGCAGATGATAAAGCACTCCCATGAAGATCACGAGATCGAACTGTTCGTTCAGCGCGCCTGCTTCCCACACCGACATGCGGCGGAACTCAACGTCCATTTCCGATACTTCGGCTGCGAAACGCGCCTGTGCTAGGTAGTGATCATCTGTGTCGATCCCAAGCACGCGATCAGCGCCTCGCCGCTTCATCTCCAGCGAGTAGAAGCCCCCGTTGCAGCCGATATCAAGAACGGTCTTGCCTGTCATGTCCTGAGGCAGAGCATCACTGAATCGTTCGTACTTGATCTGGGGGTAATTGCCGAGAAAATGATCAGGCGCGGTCTGCACCCCGCCTAGACGCATGTTGTGGAACCACGGTCCCAGCGCGGCAATGCGTTCCTTGAGGCTGCTGACGGTTTCCTCAGCGTGAAGTGGTGTCAATGGCATTGGATTGTTGTTCCTCCTTGCCGGCAACCGGCTGCGGATGCGAGGGTGGTAATTCTCCTTCTTCCAGCAGGCGAATTGCTGAGCGGTAGCCGTGCAGTGTCCCAACATCCACGTAACCATGTCCCGCGCGCACAGCCCTGGCATGGCCCCCTGTGGCGAGCCACGCGTTGATGAGCGTGCCAAAGTATTCGTCTCCGCGCTCAGGCCTGCGCCACAGATCGTGAAGTTCATGGAACACGAAACCCGGCATTTTGAACGCACCCCAGATCCAGTTCGTGCCGGGGTTCTTCTGCTTTACCTGGATCTCGCGCACGTTATCGTGCTCGTCAGTTAGAACCGCATCGAAAAACTGGGGCTGTTCCACGGGAAAGAGCAGAAACGACAGCACGTCATCGGGCAGTTGTTCAAGTGCGTCTTCGGGGAACCAAACCGTATCGGGAAGCCCGATGATCACTGACTCATCGGCGGTTACAAAAGGTCGCGCCCGAAATACCGCATCGCACAACCCTCCCGGTTGGGGCTGAACCGCGTACATAATGTCAGCGCCCCATAGCCTCGACCCGTAGTAGTGAAGAATGTCGCCTTTACCCGGCGAGATGATGAAGCATAGCTTGTCCGCTCCGCCGCGAATCATTCGCTCCACAAGGTACTCGCTCACCGCCCGTGGCCGCTCACTGCCGTCCTCGATGCGGCTGCCTACCGGAAGCAGCTCTTTCGAAAAAGCCAGCGGCTGAATGCGATTGCCTGCGCCCGCGGCTGGAATAATTCCCCACATAAGGCCCTCGAAAATGTTGTCTGACTCGTTGTCCTTAACACTTCGTTATCGTGCTTCGGTTGCGGCTTGCATCGGATCGCTCACGCGACTGCACATCTCTTCCAATTCCATGACGCGCCGTTCGGCTGTATGGTTGGCCAGCGTTCTCTCCCGGGCAGCTCCGGCGATGCGGAGCAACTCAGTTTGCGGCAGCGAAAGCGCGTCAATGACATCCTCAGGCGTGTTGACGCGCAGGATCTCCTCGCCGGGAGTGAAGAACAACTCCAGCCCGTCCCAGCCGTCACTCACAATCGGGACGCCGCAAGCTGCGGCCTCAAACAATCTCCCGGATGGGCAGTAGCCGTAGTGCGCCATCACCTGGCGCGTAATGTTCAGCGTCGCCCGTGACGAGCAGAAAAAGGCTGGATGAAGTTGCGGCGCAAGATGCGGAACAAACGAAACATTGGGCAGCGATGAAAACGAATCAGGGTATTGTGCCCCGGCAAGCTGAAAGGTCTCACCCTGCATGCGGCGCGCAGGCTCCAGGAACAGCTTCTCCAGCGCATCCTGGCGGTCCACTGCAAAGGTTCCCAGATAGGACAGAACCCCGCGGTATTGATTGAGAGGCGGAACAGGGAAATGCGCCTCAGGATCTACCGAGCCGTATAGCGGAGCTACCGTTCGTGCGCCCAGGTGAGACTGCAATTCGCTGAGAGCTCGGCCTCCCGTGTAGCTCAGAACCAGGTCCAGGCTCCCCAGCCCAGTCGCTGGCAGGTAGTCTACCGAGTCGCCGTTGCGAAGAGCTGTAAGCGTAACCGGCGTGTCGAGGTCGTAGAAGGCTTTGATCTCTGCCCGCGAACTGACGATCAAATCCGCCGCCTGTGGGCCGTCTGGGCAGTAGCTCGTAAACATCCCAAGATCGGCCGAATCGAGATCGCGCAGAGCTTCGGCGCGAATCTCATCCACCGATGAATAGAGGCGTAACTTGATGCCCCGTGGGGGACTCCACTCGTCCCTGTTGTCCGCGTAATAGGAAACGTCGCGTTCGTAGAAGGTGGCAGTGTGGCCGCGCTTTGCCAGAGCTTTGAGCAGGGCGCGCCAGAGGGTCGCGTGTCCGTTTCCCCAGGAAGAGGAAACGGTCAACCCAAAGATGACGATGTGCATGCACTGCTCCTGATTCGGCAAGATCCTGGTTCGCCTGGCATATCGATTTATGAATAAGGCCGCTAATCACTTCCGCGGCGGCTCTGCCCGTTCATTCGCAAACGAGAAACTGATCTTGCTTGTGCCGCCATAGGCCTTCGCTAGGCGATGCCCGCGCGCACGACTGGCGTAAGTTGAGACGCGCCAAAACCCGAGCGGGTTGTTTGTACTTTCCGGTTGGAGGACCCCCTTCCTTCAGCGCTCCGCTCGCTTCAGAACCAGGCGGATACCGGAACCAAAATCGCCCCACGAACCGATAGAAGGATCAGATTCGTCCGGCGCCGGCCCGATCGCCGGTGGGTTCGTCTGCTCCTTCGGTTGAGGCCTGTGCCATGGAAGCTCAAGCTTTCGCTGCAACTCGATTTGGTCGCCGTTGATCTTGCCCTCGAAAGAATTGATACCGGATTTGAAAGCAATGCGATCCCCTTGGACGGAAGCATCGGAGATCGGAACCGGGAGATCATCTCCGCCGAAGAACCCGCCCGTGCCTTCAACACTGCCGCTAAGCTTGCTTCCGTCCTGAGTAAACGTGAATGCGTGCAGCGAGCCAAGGAACCCCGATAATTCCGAACCCGGTTCAGGAATTGGCCGCCACAGGCCGGTAACACCGGACCCTTTGGGAATAGACCTCTCCCACACCGAGATCTGAGGCCGCAGCTCGATCTGCTTGCACGAGATTGTTGCAGTCGCGGAGGTCAGACCAGGTGAAGTTGCTTCTACTGTGACAGTACCGGCCTTCTTCGCCGACTGCACCAGTGCCATGCAGTATCCCGAGAATGCTTTGCGCGAACTGCCCTTGTCCGGCGCCTGATCGGTCGGATCACCGTTGCCTGTGCCAATGAGCTTCGCAGGTCCGCTGACATGAAACGTCACCAGGTTGTCCGTGATCGGGACCGTCCGGCCTTTTCCATCCTGCACTTCAACGGCGAACATCGCGACGTCCTCGCCGTCCGCCGACACAGAGTCACGATCCGCTCTCAGCACGAGTTTTGCCGGCGCACCTGTCGTCTCGCGAGCAGTGGTCATCACCTGCTTGCCATCTTTGAAGCCCCGCGCTTCGATCGAACCAGGCGCATACTCCACCACCCACGCAACATGTGAATCCTTCTTCACGTCTTTGGCGCCGAGGCTCTTGCCATTGTGGAAGAGCTCGACTTTGTCCAGATTCGAATACACCCAGACCGCGATCTCCTTGCCCTCGTAGCCCGGCCAGTTCCAGTGCGGAAAAAGATGCAGCACGGGCTTGCTGGTCCACCATGACTGGTAGTAGAAGAATGAGTCCTTCGGAAATCCGCATGTATCGAGAATGCCGTATTGCGAGCTGATGTTAGGCCACCCATTAGGCGAGGGCTCCCCGCGATAATCGAACCCGGTCCATATAAACCCGCCTGAGTTCCACGGTCGCGCGTTGCAGAAACTCCACCAGCCCTCCGCCGATGCGCGGCCAGTCGTCGTATACGGATCGTAGGAACTGACAAAGCCCTTCTTCGCGTCGGTGATGTAAATGCCGCGCGTGCCCACAGCGCTTACTGTCTCGGTTCCCATCACGGGCTTGTCAGGATGCGCGTTGTGAAATGCCTCAGATTGCGGATCCATGTAGTTGTATCCCGCCACATCACCCACCGCGAGACCGCCAGTCCCGATCGATCCCGTAGGTGCAAGCGACACAGGACGCGAGCCGTCATGCTTGGTCGCCACCTCTTTCATTGCGGTCAGGATCAGCACGCCGCGCTCGCCATTGGCCTGCGCCTCTTCATTCCCCATCGACCACATGAAGACGCTGGGATGGTTCCGATCGCGGCGAACCAGATTCTGAAATTGCTGAAGACCCTCGGGGTTTGACGACATCATGCGCGTCTCGTCAAACACCAGCATGCCCATCTGATCGCACGCATCCAGCAGCTCCGGTGTCGGCGGATTGTGCGACGTGCGAAGCGAGTTGCAGCCCATCTCCTGCAGTTTGCGAATGCGATAGTACTGAACAGCATCGGGAACCGCGGCTCCCACCCCGGCGTGATCCTGATGATTGCAAGTGCCCTTCAGCTTCACCGGCGTGCCATTCAGAAGCAGTCCGCGCTGCGCGTCGAACTTCACCGTGCGAATGCCAAACGGCGTCTCGTACCGATCGACCGTCTGCCCGTCGACCTGCACTTCCGTCAGCAGCTTGTAGAGATTGCGTTCTTCAAGCGACCACAGCTTCGCATGAGGCACTTCAACTTTCTGCCTGTATTCCTGCTCATTGCCCGGCTCTACGCTTGCCGCCGCAGCAACGTCCTTGGCCACCGCATTGCCGGCTGGATCGACCACCGTCGAGACCACTCGAGTTTTGCTCGCACTCGTTCCGTGATTGGCGAGCTCCGTCAGAATAGAGAGCGTCGCCGAGTCGCCGCGAACTTCCGATCCAACAAATGTCCCCCACTGCCTCACATGCACCGGGTGCGTCTTGACGAGCCACACATGACGATAAATTCCAGCGCCTTCATAGAACCAACCGTCGCTCTCAGTTGCATCCACCCGCACCAATAGAACGTTGCGCTTGCCAGGATTCGCAAACGTCGTCACATCAAAGCTAAAGGGATC
>DATJEO010000015.1:0-10918 GCA_035496515.1 Occallatibacter sp. | reverse complement strand
ACGCGCTGGCTGATTGCGCGCGAGAAGGTGTATGTCTCGCGGATCGTGCGCGAACTGAAGTACACGGCTCTGGAGCGGAAGCGCCTGCTCGACAAGGTCAATAAGACCGTCGACACAATGCGCACGCTGGAGCGGCAGATCCGTTCGCTCGATCAGAAGTACGACGCTTCAAAAAGCGAGGAACTGAAGAAGGAATATCGCCGCCAGCAGAAGAACTGCAAGATCGATCTCGAGAAGATTGAAGGCGACGCTGGCGTTTCCATCGCCGAACTGAAGCGCACGCAGCGCGAGATGATCCAGGGCGACATGGACGCCGAGCAGGCGAAGCGTGAACTGATCGAGGCGAACCTTCGACTGGTGGTTTCGATCGCCAAGAAGTACACGAACCGCGGACTGCAGTTCCTCGACCTCATTCAGGAAGGCAACATCGGCCTGATGAAGGCGGTGGACAAGTTCGAGTACCGCCGCGGATACAAGTTCTCGACCTATGCAACGTGGTGGATCCGCCAGGCGATTACGCGCGCCATTGCGGACCAGGCGAGGACGATTCGTATTCCCGTGCACATGATCGAGACGATCAACAAGCTGATTCGCACTTCTCGTCAGCTTGTGCAGGAGCTGGGCCGTGAGCCGTCGAGCGAAGAGATCGCGCGGCGCATGGATATCCCTGTGGCGAAGGTTCGCAAGGTGCTGAAGATCGCTCAGGAACCCATCTCGCTGGAGACGCCAATCGGCGAAGAAGAAGACTCGCACCTTGGCGACTTCATCGAAGACCGTCAGGCGGTTTCGCCGAGCGAGGCAGTGATCAGTGTGAACCTGAAGGAGTACACCTCGCAGGTTCTGCGTACGCTGACGCCGCGCGAGGAGCGGGTGATCAAGATGCGCTTCGGGCTGGAAGATGGTTCGGAGCACACGCTGGAAGAGGTTGGACAGAGCTTCCAGGTCACGCGCGAACGCATCCGGCAGATCGAAGCGAAGGCGTTGCGCAAGCTGCGGCATCCCTCGCGCTCGCGCAAGCTGAAGGCGTTTGTGGATGGAGTCAAGGAGATGTAGCTACCTGCGGTGGGGCCAACTGCGCCTTCGGCACCCACGGTCCATCGCAGATTGATAGATGTACGTGGAGCGGGAGCAACAGAAGCCGTGGCCGAAAGGCTGCGGCTTTTGTATTTTTGGCCCCGGACTATGCCTCGCTCACGCCAAGTCTCCACTCGTTTAATTGTGCTTGCCACACCATGAATCCCTCTGCTAAAACGTTTTGGTAGTTGCAAGGAGTACGAAATGAAGAGGATTTCCCGCCGTCAGTTTGGCAAAGGTGCGGCTGCCGCGGCTGCCGCCGCTTATGCCAGTCTATCGTTTCCGCGGTTTGCGTTCGGCGAGCCGCAGCCGGGGCACATCGAGTTTCCGAAGGGTTTTCTATGGGGATGCGCTACCGCTTCTTATCAGATCGAAGGCGGCGCAAAGGACGACGGGCGCGGCCCATCGACGTGGGATACCTTCTCGCATACGCCGGGCAAGACGCACAACGGCGATACGGGGGATGTGGCGGACGACTCGTATCACCTCTACAAAGAGGATGTGCAGCTGCTGAAGAACCTGGGCGTGCAGGGATACCGGATGTCGATCTCGTGGTCGCGAGTGTTTCCGACGGGTAAGGCTCCGGTGAATCCGAAGGGCCTCGACTACTACAGCAAGGTTGTTGATGAGCTGCTTGCGAACAACATCACGCCCTACATCACGCTGTTTCACTGGGACACACCGCAAGGGCTCGAAGGTGGCTGGACCAATCGCGATACCTCGAAGGCGTTCGGGGATTATGCGGCATTCATGGGCAAGCATCTGGGCGATCGCGTGAAGCACTGGATGACGACGAATGAGTTTGTGTGTTTCACGGATCTTGGCTACCAGATCGGCCAGTTTGCTCCGGGATTGAAGCTGCCGCCGGCACAAGTGAACCAGGTGCGGCATCATGGAATCCTCGCGCACGGATATGGAGTGCAGGCGCTGCGCGCAAATCTTCCCTCAGATGCGAAGGTCGGTCTCGCAGAGAACGCAAGCGTTTATGTGCCGGTGATGGAGACGGAAGAGCACATCGCGGCGGCACGGAAGGCGACACGCCTGATGAACGCGCCATTCCTGACAGTGCTGATGGAAGGCAAGTATCCGGCCGAGTATCTGGCGAAGGAGGGCGCGAACGCCCCAAAGGTGGAAGACGGCGATCTCGAGAAGATCTCGAGTCCCTTGGACTTCGTCGGCCTGAATGTGTACACACCGTCATATGTGCGTGCGTCGGACAAGCCCGAAGGATTCGAACTGGAGCAGGTGCCGTCGTCCTATCCGAAGATGTTCTCGCCATGGATTCAGATCAGTCCCGAGTGCCTCTATTGGGCGGTTCGGAACGTTTGCGATTTGTGGAAGCCGAAGGAGATTTACATCACGGAGAACGGGACGTCTTCGGACGATGTGCTCACGGCAGACGGGCACGTGGAAGACACGGATCGCGTGATGTATCTGCGCAACCATCTGACGATGCTGCACCGGGCTGTGAAGGAAGACTATCCGGTGAAGGGCTACTTCCTGTGGAGCCTGCTGGACAACTTTGAGTGGGCGGATGGGTATTCGAAGCGGTTTGGAATTCACTACGTTGATTTCAAGACGCTGAAGCGGTATCCGAAGCTGAGCGCTCAATGGTACAAGCAGACGATTGCGGCGAACGCTGTGGTATAGGACGCGCGTTCGAAACCGAGAGCCCGCGGCTTCATGCTGCGGGCTTTTTCTGCACTCAAGTTGCGACGGCAAGCGAGTCAGGTCTGTTGAGATGCCGCTTCAAGCTGCGTCCATTCATCGGGACCGATCTGGATCGATGCCGCGGCCACGTTTTCTTCGAGATGCGCAACCTTCGAGGTGCCTGGAATGGGCAGCATCACCGGCGAGCGATGAAGTAGCCAGGCAAGCGAGAGCTGCGCGGCTGTGGCGTTGTAGCGGGTCGCAAGTTGCGAGAGTATTTGCGAAAGCGGATGATCCGGCTTCAGTAATTTTCCCGCAGCCATCGGATACCACGGCAGGAAAGCAATGCCGTGCGCCTCGCACCAAGCGAGAGTCTCCTCATGGCGCCGATCGGCAAGGGAGTAGCGATTCTGCACGCTGACGATCGGAACAATCTTCTGCGCTTCTTCGATCTCAACGGGCGTCACTTCGCTCAGGCCGATGTGGCGGATCTTACCCTGGTCCTGCATGCGGCGGAGAGCGCCGAGGGACTCTTCGAGAGGAGTGCGCGGGTCGATTCGGTGAAGCTGATAGAGCTCGATGCGGTCGAGCTTAAGGCGGCGCAAGCTCATCTCGACACACTGGATGAGGTAGCCCGCGCGGCCGACGTATTCCGTTTTTGCCGGGCCCTGACGGGTGATGCCTCCTTTCGTGGCGATGACCAGACCAGCCGGGTAGGGATGCAAGGCTTCGCAGATGAGGCGTTCGGCGATCTCGGGACCGTAGGCGTCGGCGGTGTCGATGAGGTTCACGCCGAGTTCGACTGCATGGCGCAGAACGCGGCGACATTCTTCGGGGTTGGCAGGCTCGCCCCAGGCCCCATCGCCAACGAGGCGCATGGTCCCGAAGCCAAGACGGTGAACAGGAAGGTCGCTGCCGATATCGAATGTGCCGGAAGCTGAAGCGGAAAGAGCGGTCATTGTGCCTCGGGTGCTGCAGGATCGGTTGAGTTGATGTTCATGGTTCCAGAGCCGCTTCAATTGGCTGGTGGAGTTCTTTCCTTCGGCAGCGCCGCCGCGCGCCGAAATTGCCCGCCCATAGGTTTCTGGCAGCAAATACCCTTCTTTCAGTGATTTACGAATGGCGTGTGTCGCTAAAAACCTGCAATGATTGGACTTACCGGTAGATTATTCTCAGGAAAGTACTTAGCTCGCTCTGAAGGACCTGCATTCTAGTTTTTTCAATAACTTACAAAGCGACTGCTGCAAAAATCTGCAAATACTGAACTTAGCCGGATAGAGGTTCCCAAGCGAGTTCAAGGTTGCTCTGCATAAGCCTTAGCTTTTTGTTCTTCCGGTCCAGCTCTGGTTCAATTTCCGACGTTAATCCCATTATCTGCTTTTCGGGGAAATAGGATGCAAAAGGCGAGGAAGAACTGGGAACGAGAAACGGAGAGGACTCGCTGAAGTGGTGTGGGGGAACCCGAGGAGAAGCGAGTGCGTATGGTTTAATGCAAGGAACGCAGGAGAAACCGCCATGGCTACGATGCCTTATGTGAACTCGCAAGCGGTGTTTTACCAGCAATATGAGCAGGTAAGGCGCGACGAGGTTGTGGGTATCCTGCTCGCCTTGTTTCTGGGTGGATTCGGGATACACCACTTCTATCTGCGCCGGACGGGGCTGGGCATCTTGTATGCCTGCTTCTGCTGGACGCCGTTTCCGTGGGTGCTGGGATTTATCGAGTGCTTTTTCATGCCGGGAAGGGTGAGGGAGTTCAATGCGATACAGGCGGCGGGTATCGCGGCAGCGCTTGGGATTGCGATTCCTGCGTATGCCCCGCCGGTGAATATCAACGTCAATGTGGCCGGCGCAGGGCCTGTGGCGCCACCGGCATATCCGCCGGCGCCGCCCTATACGCCTGTGAATACTGCGATCCAGCCGAATACGTTAGTTGCCTGCAGCAAATGTCAGAAGACGAACCCAGTTGGAGCGAAGTTCTGCTCGGGGTGCGGGCACGCGCTCTAGATTCGGCCAAGGTTGACAATTCTTTGCTCTCAAGGTCAGCATGGCCGGTCACTCGGGAGCTTGCGGAGTTTTGACACATTAATAGTCTGAAATGTTCTTTCGGTTCCAATCAGAGCGCGGAGCGTTACGCCCGTATCTGCATAGAATCGAAAATCGACTCAGAGCATTTCCTAATGAAGGATTGATTGCCAGTTGAGTTAGCCGGTGACCAGATCCTGTCTTTCACGGTTCCGATGGCCCAATTCGCATCCACAGCCACGAATTGGGCCACCGGCTTACCGATTCAGAGTCGATCATTTGACCGTGATATCCCGTGTCGCAGTGACCTTCAACCCAGCCGTGTTGCGCGCCACGAAGGTGAGATGGTAAGTGCCCGCCGCCAGAGGGACCGACTGGCTCATCGTTCCACTGTCAGCCACACTCACTAGCTTCGTGCTGCCGGACCACAACTCGAACCGATACACTCCGCCGCTCACGGTCGCTCTCGCATTTACCTGCACCGGAGAAGAAACCGTGGCGTTTTGAGCGGGCGAGCAGACGTTGATGCCATTGCTCGATGGTGTCGAGCAGGAACTCGAGCTTTGGCTGACAACTACCAATCTCACGGGTGAGGTAATCGAGTAGGAAGCCGTCTGAGTGACCGAGGTAGACGTCACAGTGAATACATACAACCTGCTTGTCTGGGTTGAAGTTGCGTACAGGTGATTGCTGTTGTCCCAGGCTATCCGGTCGATCGGCGTTCCGGTCAGGAGCTTCTTATAGAGAGTCAGAGGCGAAGCTCCGTTGAAGTTGTAGATCTCAATGCCGCTCCCCGGATTGAGGTTCCCCGCAATAGCGAAAAGCGCCCCGTTCGGAGAAAATGCTTGGTCGCTAGAACTGAGAGCAGATGTAGGCATGTTGCTGGGGGTATTGGTGCTGGTGAGAGTTCCATCCGAAGCTACGCTGAAGCTGCCCAGCTGTGGGAAGCCGCTGTCATTCAGGTATTCCTGCAGCACGACGAAATTCTGCGTGGGCGAGGCGTCTGGTCTGTATGCGGTATAGCTCTCGCTGCCGCTGAAAGTCGGATTCAGGGAACCGAAGAACTGCAGCGTTCCCGAGGTTTCCCGCTGGAATCCGATCACCTGATTATTGAAGGTGAAGAAGCTGTCGGCATATGCGAATTTTTCATTCCCCAGAATGGAGGGCAGTGTCGTATAGCCTCCCGACTGCACGCTTACCTGCGTGTCTCCGTTGAAGGTAAAGCTTCCGTCGCTGTTCACGTTGTAAGTCTGGTAGGCGGTGCACAAGTGATCGCCATTTCCCTGCAGAAGCACATAGACGCTCTTTCCGGTGTGATCGAGCACTGCTTGTGGGCCGACCGGGTCACCCGTGTTGCCGCACGACCCACCGGAATAGTTCATGAAAGCTATCTGTGATTTTTGCGCTCCGATGGCCCCGTTCGATCCCACAGTCCAGGAATGAAGCAGGGTCTTGCCGATGGTGAAGAACTCCGACTTATTGCTGCCAACAATTGCAGTGCCCGGCTTGAACGGTGAGCCGGATATCGCAGTCAACTTGCCGCCGGACGATGCGCTGTAGCCATAGACTGGCCCGGCCGATCCTGTGGATTGCACGTAGACATAAGCCGACGTTGATTGGGCCGTTAAGCGCGGAACTACCGCAAGGCTGGATATGAGCGCGAGGGGAACGGCGAGGCCGAAACCCCTGAATGCTGGCAACATGATTGTTCTCCTGCAATCAGATGTATTGACCCGCTCTTCGGATTTTGGGGAAGGGGAAAAGGAGGCCAACCGAGAGCTACCGGGCTAGCCACCGTGCGTCCGGAGTAGCACGATTCTCTTAGATTGTTGAAGGTGCAACCAGAGTTGCTTCCACGAGCGGGTCGTCACGAATGGGCGCTTGTCAGAATATTGGCCTCAAGTTCTCGTTTGCCGGTGACACACCACTCGATGTGCACCTAGATCCCAAGGCAGTGTGAGAAGTGCTGCTTCATTAGAACAATTTGCTGCTCAGCACGGGATGCAACTCGGTTCGATAGTTCAAGAAAAAAGCTCAACAGGTTAACAAAGTCTTCAGAACCCGGATGCATCTGTTCTCGCAAAACACAGATCATTGCGCGAATCGCGCAAACATCTGCGTTGTCGGTGGAAGAACTAGCGGCGTTCTGATCTAGGTCATGCCAACAGCTCTCGATCTCCTTTTGCACGGAGGCTAGTGGCAGCTGATCCGATGCAAATGCCTTCGCAGTTTCAAGGGCCTGCACAGCACGCCTTGGCATGTCAGCCTGTATAAGCGAGGCGCAAGCGAACATGAACGGCAAACGACATCGAATCGTAATCGGGGGTCGAACATTTCTCTTCAATCTCGTTCAAAAGCAGATCAATGCGTTGTTGAGCTTCCATCATCGTTCGAGCGTAACAGCTCAGAATTCTACTTCATGGCTCGCGTGCTTTGACCCACGAGTCGGCGACTCGGCCGTTACTTATAGGTAAACAGGCAGGCGGGAGCTTATGGAGCCGCATTTAAGGAGTCGCTTGACTCACGCAAGTGCAGCCGCGGACGGGTGGAGAGTCGATCTGGTGCGCGAATCTGGAATTGATTACATGTTGGCGTGTCCAGAGCGCATGGACTCATTGAACTGGGGCTTGGTGAAGTTCAGCGCGGAGTCGCGAAGCGCTTCGTACTCTGCGGCTCGCGCCATCAGTGCAGGAGTAGCCGCCGCATATTCGCCATTGAGAGACAGCAAACCTTCGCTTGCTTCGTGGTTTGCCATGCGAAGCAGGTCAGCCTCTGACGTGTTCAGGTACTGAGCGTCACGTGGATCGGCGATCCAGACCGGTTTGCTGTTTCCTAGAACGCCGGAAAGCCAGTAAACCTTGCTGAGCAGGTAACGCAAGCGCTCGGTGTCATCCGTCTCCGTGAAGACGAACTTCTTCTGCCAGCGGCTGTAGAACCGGGTGGTGACGGGGACAGGCTGGCGATTGCCGGACTTCAGAAACTCGAGTTGTCCGAAGTCGATCGTCTTGCGGATGGCATTGTAGACAAAAGATTCGGCGTAGGGCTGTTCCATCGCGGGCACGATCTCTGCGAAGGTCACAGTGACCGAAGCAGCAACTTTCGCGTGCAGATTGTGTGTGCCGCCGTCTTCGAGCCGGATCTCGCCGTGAACGATGTAAGTGTCTGCGCCGGAGGTGGAGCGGTGGAAGGGCCACTGGAACTTGCCAAAGGCCAGAGGCAGGCCGCCGAGGGTCACATAGCACTCGGGTCGCGGATTGCGCAGGCGCTTTGCCTCAGCGTCAAGGTGAGCGGTCATTTCAGGCAGCAGGTTCGGCTTGTCGAAGTCGAATGCCTCAGTCAGCTCCAGTTGAAGGCGGCGTTCGTCATTCCCCTGGAGGCCGAGTGAGAAAACTTGCGTCGGCTGGCCGTTCAGATCGGCTTCAGTGGCGGAGACGAGCTTGAGACCGGCCTTGGCTGCGGCCGCTTCGATGGAAGTGACAAGAGATGCTTTAGTTGGCATGAGGACCTGCTTCAGGATTTGCTACATCATCAATTCTAGAGCATTTGCCCAGCGGCAAGTGGCCATGTCCTGCCATGGGCGGTGCTTAGCCAGAACCCACCTCGCTGTACCACTACGCATCTCAAAGGACTGAGATCTCTCGAGGAGTGAAGGAGATGGCGGATCCGCAGGTTCTCATTGTGGGCGCTGGGCCGACAGGAATGACAGCAGCGATCGAGTTGAAGCGCCTTGGGATGGATGTGCGCGTGGTCGATAGGTCCGATCACATGGCGCGCTACTCGCAGGCGCTGGTAGTGCAGGCGCGCACTCTGGAGCAGTTGCAGAGATACGGGCTGGCGGAAGAAGCGATCGCTCGTGGGCGGAAGCTGAATGAGGCGAAGTTCTACAGCGAAGGCAAACTGATCGTTGATTTCAAGCTTGACCATATGGATGGGCGATATCCATTTGCGTTGTTCATCCCCCAGTCGGAGACAGAGAAGCTGCTCAACGCGCAGATGGAGTCGTTGGGTGTGAAAGCCGAGCGGGGAGTGGAACTGCTGGAGCTGAAGGGCGATCCTCATTTGCATGCGGTACTGCGGCATCCTGACGGCGGAACAGAAGAGATCGCGCCGCGATGGGTGATCGGAGCAGACGGAGCACACAGTACGGTCCGCGAGAAGATGGGTGTCGCGTTCGAGGGCGGAGGCGTTGGCTTGTCGTTCTTTCTAGGCGATTGCGAAGTGGAAGGCGCAGACGTGCCTGGAAACGAGCTCGCGATTCACGTACACCACGGCGATGTTCTGTTCCTGGGGCGGCTCAGTGACCGAGTTGTTCGCCTGATTGTCGCGACGCATGATCAGCAAGGTCAGGAGAAGCGCGATGTGACGATCGAAGATCTGCAACGCGCGCTCGACCGCATGGGTGTGCGGGCGAAGATCAAGTCTGCCGAATGGCTGACACCTTTTCATGTGAATGATCGTCAGGCGAAACACTACCGGATCGGCAATGTGTTCCTTGCCGGAGATGCCTGTCATATCCATTCGCCCGTCGGCGGCCAGGGAATGAACACGGGCATGCAGGATGTTGCGAACCTCGCCTGGAAGATTGCCGCGGTCGCCCGCGGTGCCAGTGACACGTTGCTGGACAGCTACGAGGAAGAGCGCGGCGAGGTGGGGAGAGCCCTATTGAGGTTTACTGAGCGCGGGTTGAAGCTGGCGACTACAACGAATCCGGTTGTAGAGAAGGCCCGCGATATTTTTGCCCCTCTACTCACGATGCTTGATCCAGTCCAGCACCGGGCTGTAGGTTTCATTTCCGAAACCGCCATCGACTATCGATCCTCTTCCATCGTGCACGATTATGGAGGCGATGGACATCTGCGAGCAGGCGATCGAATCCCGGATCTGCCGCTCCGCGGTTCGAGCCGGCAGGCCAGCCTGCTGGATGGCTGGACCGTGCCGCGTCACCGTGTCTTCGGATTGAATCTGGATCAGGATGATATTCAGACGATGAGGACAGATCTGCCGAATGTTGACGTGGTGGTTCTCGCAACGACCGATCTGGAGTATGAGGGCCGGCGGCTGTTCGGAGACGATGGAAAAATCTTTGTGTTGAGACCAGACGGGTACCTCGGTTTCCGCTCGCCCATGGGCTTCCGGGTGGAATTGCTGAAGTATGCCAGACAGGAGGGTCTCGCCTGACGGCGAACCGATGCGATTCCGGTGTGACATTTACAATGAACGGTGTGCAGGCAGAAGCGTCGAACCCCATCATTCTTGCGGACAACCTGAGCAAGATTTATGCGGCAGGCCGAATTATGGTGGCAGCCGTACGGGAGGTCTCATTCGAGGTGCAACCGGGTGAGTTCGTTGCGATTGTAGGACCCTCCGGTTCCGGCAAGTCGACCCTCTTCTACCTGCTGGGCGGACTGACCAAAGCCAGCGAGGGACGGGTTTTGATTGATGGCGTGGACTTCGCCACTCTGAGCGATGGTGAGCGAACCCGGTTGCGAAGACAACGAATCGGGTTTGTCTTCCAGAAATTCAATTTGCTGCCTACGCTCACTGCAATCGGAAACATCGAGATCGCCTATAAAATCAGCGGCCGCAAGGAACCGATGGACAAGCCATATCTCGAACACCTTACGGATCTGCTTGCGATCCGCGGAAGGCTGCAGCACCGGCCGTCCGAGCTGAGCGGCGGCGAACAGCAGAGAATTGCGATTGCGAGGGCGCTGATCACGAGACCGGCGATCGTGCTGGCAGACGAGCCAACGGGCAATCTGGATACGAAAAACTCAGATGCGGTTCTTAGAATGCTGGTGCGATCGAATCGGGAGCTCGGGCAGACCACGCTGATGATCACACATAACCCCGAAGCGGCGGCCATTGCCGGGCGAATCCTGCATATGCGAGATGGGGAGATCTTCAAGGTGGAGAGTGGGTCGGCGCAATTTGGGAGTCCAGTTGGAACTCCTCAGCCCGGTGCGGGCGCCGGTATTTCAACTGTTTGACCCTATTTAGGCCGCCCGGTATACTCAAGTTTGCAGTAAGCGGGAGTAGCTCAGTGGTAGAGCATCGCCTTGCCAAGGCGAGGGTCGCGAGTTCAAATCTCGTCTCCCGCTCCAATCGCCCTCCGGTGCTCGCCGGGTTGGCTACGGCGATTTGGAGCGCACAACAAGGACAGCCCTGCCAA
>DATJEO010000014.1:0-7320 GCA_035496515.1 Occallatibacter sp. | reverse complement strand
AACAACGCCGGCTCTGTGCTGGTGCAGGGTGAGTGGTGGCGCATCGTGACGGCGATGTTCGTGCACGTGGGGATCATTCACCTCGCGACGAATATGTGGTGTCTCTGGAATCTGGGGCTTCTGGCGGAACCGCTGATGGGGTCGTTTGGCGTGGTTGCGGTTTATGTGCTGACGGGCGCGGCTGGAAATCTGCTGTCAGTGCTATGGAATGGGCGACATCTTTCGTCGATCCTGCCGCAATTGCCTGCGGGAGTGGACGCCGCGGCGTATTTCCCACCGGGGGCCGGAGCGTCCGGGGCGGTGTTCGGGATCGCGGGTGCTCTGATTGTGCTGCTGAAGTCGCAGCGGCTTCCAGTGCCACCGGAGGAATTGGGAAGGCTTCGAAAATCGGTTATCTATTTCGCGGCAATCAATCTGGTGATTGGGTTCAGCATCAGCCTGCCGGCCCTTTCTTCGCGAACGGGCATCAGCATTGATAATTCGGCCCATCTCGGCGGAGTGCTGTGCGGGTTGCTGTTTGCGATGCCGATGGTGCCGCGGATCGGAAATCCCAGGCCGATGTTCCGGACACGGTTGCAGATCGCCGTGGGAATGATCGTTGGGATTCTGGTGCTGTTTGGGTTCTTTGTCACGATCGCGACGAGCTGAGTTCGACAAGATTTCAGAAACCGGCGAGCAGAAATGTCGGACAATTGAATAGCACGCGGATCGTCATTCCACCTCTAAAAGGAGTTTGACCATGGAGCGTCGTGATTTTCTAAAACAGGCTGCGGTGACGGCCGCGGCAGTGGCGGCTTCGAGCCAGATGCAAGCGAAGACACCGAGCAATCCAATTCCGAAACGGACACTGGGCCGGACGGGCGAGCAGCTTTCGATCATCGCCTTTGGCGGCATTGTGGTGATGAACGAGAGCGCCGGCGACTCGAAGAACATTGTGGCCGAGGCGGTGGACCGGGGGATCAACTACTTCGATGTGGCGCCGAGCTATGGCAATGCACAGGAGATGCTGGGGCCTGCACTGGCTCCTTATAGGAAAGACTGCTTTCTGGCCTGCAAAACCGAAGGCCGGATGAAGGATGATTCGCGCAAGCAGCTTGACGAGTCATTGAAGCTGCTGAAGACAGATCATGTGGATTTGTACCAGTTTCATGCACTGACGAAGATGACCGATCTCGACAAGGTGCTGGGGCCGGGCGGCGCGATGGAAACGATGGAGGCGGCGAAGAAGGAAGGGAAGATTCGTTACATCGGATTCTCCGTGCACTCGGCAGAGACGGCGGTGGCGGCGATGGATAGGTACAACTTCGACACGATCCTGTTTCCGCTGAATTTTGTTCTGTTCACGCAGGCCGGGTTCGGGCCGCAGATTCTGAAGAAGGCGCAGGAGAAAAAGATGGGCATCCTGGCGCTGAAGGGCATGGCGAAAACGGTGTGGCCGGCGGATCAGAAGAAGGATCATCCTGAGCCGAAGTGCTGGTACAAGCCGGCAGGGTTTCCGGATGAGGCGTCGATGGGATTGCGGTGGACGCTGAGCCATCCGATTACCGCTGCGATTCCGCCGGGCGATGAGCGGTACTTCAGGCTGGCAATGGACGTGGCGCAGAACTACAAGCCGCTGGAGTTGCACGAGGAGCAGGCGCTGCTGGCGGGCGCACACGGGGCGGAGCCGATTTTCCATCTGGGGAACGACGTGTAGAGTCGGCTAGAGACAGACTCGGCGTTCTTGTTCCCACCCAAGCAGAGCTTGGATGTGGGGCACCCGCGATGCGTTCTTGTTAGGCGGCTTGTTCCTGGAGCGGGTTTATGTTGTCACTGGCCTCCAATGACCAAGCCCCCGCTCAGGCCTGAACTTAAATTTCTAGCGAGCTACTGCCGTTGACGCGAACTTCTTGACCATGGCGAGCAGCAGCTTGCGATCGCTGTCGTTGAGGTTGGTGGAGTAGCGGCGGATCTGCGTGAGAAACCGCAATTCGTCATCGCTGAGGTGATGTCCGTTCATGTTGCCGTTGAGTGAATCTTCGGCGAAGAACTGAGCGATAGGAAGATCGAGCGCGAGGGCGATTTTGGACAGAGTATCGAGCGAGGGAACGGTATGTCCGTTCTCAACACGCGAAAGATAACAGCGCAACAGGCCGGTTTTCTTTTCGATGTCGCCTTGCGAGAGCCCCTTTTGCAATCGGTGCGCACGGATAGTGGTGCCGATCTTCATCACGCTAAAGCCTTTCTGCTCCCCGTGCTCAGAACAGCCCCCACGGTAGCTACCACTGAGGTATTGGCGTAAGAGTAAACATGGCAAGATTCGAGGCGCAAGCGGAAAACCCGGTACACGGCATCGGGAGTAACCACGGTGTAAACCATCTAGTAAATAGATCGTGCCTGCTCCGGATTACTGATGGCGGTGGTAAACCTTGATGCGCTGCTGTCCGTCTGTTTCAGTACTGGCTTGATCTGGAGCATGGATGAACTGGAATGTGATCCGTGGGGCCGTTTTTGCGGCGGCGTGGTCGCTGGCGTGTGCGAGAGGCTGGTCGCAAGCTACGCAGCCTGCTGCGCCCGCGGCAGCTTCGATCGATGCCTCAGCGGCCGTCTCCGGCGGGACGCTTCGCGGGCATGTGAAGAGCGGCTCGGTTCCGTTGCCGGGTGTCACGGTTACGGCGCAGAACACGCTCACGGGTAAGAGATACGCCACAACCACAGATGTGACCGGTGCGTGGGTGCTGAGCATTCCGGCGAATGGGCGCTACGTGATCCGGACGCAGTTTGCGGCGTTTGCTCCGGGTGTGCAAGAGGCGGTGCTGAATGCGTCGAGCCACGAGCAGACTATCGACTTCCAGCTGATGCTAGCCTCGCGCGCGGCTCAACAACAGCAGCGCGAAGAAGCGCAGGCGGGTCAGCTGCCTCAGGCGATCCGGCAAATGGCGGCGAACGGGGCGCAGAGCCTGAACCTGATCAGCGCGCTCACGGGAGACACGGAGGCGCAGGGCGGTGCTGGAGGGCAGGCGGGAGCGGCGTTGCCCTCGATCGCGGGGAATTCGGATTTCAGTGAGCAGTCGGTGGCCATTAGCGGGCAATCCGGGTCGGTGAGCCCGCTGGCGGGCGTGGATATGGATCGGCTGCGGGATGCGATGGAGACGTTCCGCGCTCAGGGAGGGTTCGGCGGGGGAGATGGCCCGGGGGGCGGGCTGTTTGGGGGCGGAGGGTTCGGCGGTCCGGGCGGGTTTGGTGGTGGATTTGGCGGAGGAGGTTTTGGAGGCGGGCGTGGCGGGTTTGGAGGGATGCGGAACTTCAGGAACTTCAAACCCGGGCAGCCGCATGGTGCGATCTTCTGGGGCGGCAGCAATTCAGCGCTGAATGCGGAGCCGTTCAGTCTGCACGGGCAGCCACAGTTTCAGCCAGCGTCGGGGACGAACCGGTTTGGGCTGACGTTTATCAGCGCGCCGTATATCCCGGGGCTGACGAAGCCGAGCGGGAAGGACACGGTGTTCCTGACGCTGTCGGGATCGCGGAATTCGAATCCGCTGGATGAGTATGCGACGGTGCCGACGGATGCGCAGAGGGCAGGGGATTTTTCTGCGGCGGGATTGTCGCCGATTTTCGATCCGCTGACGAAGCAGCAGTTCGCGGCGAATGTGATTCCGGCGGATCGCATTGCGGCGGAGGCGAAGGGACTGCTCGCATATTTCCCGGAGCCGAATATTTCAGGAGTGATCCAGAACTATCACCTGCTTTCGACGGAGCAGTCGAATTCGACGCAGGCGGGAGTGCGCTACATGCGCAGCTTCGGCGCGAATGGGTCGCCCTTCGGGTTTGGCGGACGGGGTGGCGGTGGCGGGCGAAGAGGCGCGCAGGCGAATCAGACGAATCGGGGTCTGCGGCAGAGCATGAATGCGAACTGGAACTGGAGCCACTCGGCGAGCGACAACGTGAACCTGTTTCCGCAACTGGGAGGGAAGACGGCGTCAGATTCGCAGTCGCTGCAAGCTGGGTACACGGTGGGATATCACCGGGTGACGAGCATCTTCAACGCGAACTGGAACAGGTCGAACAACAACACCAGGAACTTCTTTACGAATGGATCGGATGTGGAGACGCAGCTTGGAATTCTGGGACCGGATGGATCGGCGCTGAGTGCGAGTCCGTTGAACTATGGATTGCCCAGCGTGCAGTTGAGCGAGATTGCGGGGCTGAACGAGCAGCAGCCGCGGTTCGCGATTACTCAGACGATTTCGATTTCGGAGACGCTGAGTTGGATTCACGGCAAGCACAATTTGCGCTTCGGAGGCGACTACCGGCGAATACACAACGATTTCCTGTCGAGTTCGAACGCGACGGGAAGCTTCGCGTTCACAGGACTGTTTACGCAGAACGCAACCGGCGATGCGGGGACGGGATCGAGCTTTGCGGATTTTCTGCTGGGGCTGCCGCAGCAGACGGCACTGAATGCGACGGTGAACAAAAGCTACCTGCGCGACAATGTGTTTGACGCATTTGCGATGGATGACTGGCGGTGGCGGCCGAGCCTGACTGTGAATGCCGGGCTGCGCTATGAATACTTCGCGCCGTATACGGAGAAGAACGGCCGGCTTGGAGAGGTGCTGACGAGCCCGGCGAATGGATTTGCGACGCAGACCCAAGTGCTGGCCGGGCAGGCGGGATTGCCGGCGGCGCTGGTGCATCCGTTCCGCACCGCGTTTGCGCCGCGAGTGGGAATTGCCTGGAGACCGGCGAAGCTGAAGCAGACAGTGGTGCGGGCCGGGTTCGGAATGAACTACACGGTTGGTTCGTATGCGACGTTCGCCACGACGATGGCGCATCAACCGCCGTTCACGAATGAACAGACGAATCAGGAGATTGATCCGAATGGCGCTCCGACAACTGCCTGTGCGCTTACGGGAACTTGTCTGACCCTGGCGAATGGATTCCCTGCGCCGGCGACGGTGGGGAACTTCGCGGTTGATCCCCACTTCAAGCTGCCGTATGTGGAGACGTGGAATCTCGACATCCAGAAGACGCTGCCCTGGGGCATTGTGATGAACGTGGGGTACAACGGGTCCAAAGGGAATCACTTAGACATCGTTTCGGCGCCGCGGGCGCTGGCGAGCAGCCCCCAGACCAATCCGTCAAATTTGGTTTTCCGGTATGAGCAGGGAGCGGCGTTCTACAAGTTCAACGCGGGTACGCTGCGCGTGAACAAGAGGATGTCGAATGGGCTTGCCATAGGAGCGAATTACCAGTATTCCCATGCGATCGACAACGCGGCCGCGGTGGGCGCGGTTGGCGGAGTGGGCGCGCAGAACTGGACGAATCTGCTGGATGAGGAAGGGAACTCGAGCCTGGATCAGAGACACAAAGTTTCGGGGAACTATGTTTATGAGCTGCCGTTCGGGCAGGACAAGCACTGGATCACTACGGGTAGAGGAGCCCATGTGATGGAGGGCTTCTCGGTCTCGGGCACTTTCACATTTGCGACTGGATTGCCGCTGACGCCGGTGTTTGCCGCTTCGCAATTGAGCGTGGCGTGCGGAACGAGCGGAACCTTCAGGCCGAGCTTGACCGGAGCGCCGCTGAACCGGAGCACGGGGCGACAGTGGTTCAATACGGCGGCTTTCAGCGAGCCTGCGGCTGATCCGCTGTATCCATGCGGGGCTTTTGGGAATGCGCCGCGCAACTTCATCACCGGACCGGGAACAGTGCAGAACAGCATGGCGCTGGCGAAGACGGTAGGTTTGGGCGAGACGCGGAGCCTTGAAATTCGCGCCACGATCAACAACGTCTTCAATACCGTGCAGTATTCGGCAGTAGATATGAATGCGGCGTCGCCGACCTTCGGGCAGGTGACTTCGACCGGCGCGATGCGGTCATTTCAATTTACGTCGAGGTTCCGCTTCTGATGGGCCGACTGCTACACAAGACGGTTGCTGTGCTGTTGGCCTCGGGGCTGGTAATGCCGGGTGCGCCGGCGATGGCTGGCCAGGATGGAGCCGGAACGCAAGGGGGTCAGCAGGCCGACTATGTCTTCAAGGCAAATGCGGAACTGGTGTTGACCAATGTGGTAGCGCGTGATGCGAAGACGGGCGAGCTGGTTAGCGGGTTGAAGCAGGAAGACTTCACGGTTTTGGAGAATGGGAAAAGGCAGCAGATCTCGACGTTTGATTTTCAGAGCGTCGATATGGCTACGCCGCTGAACGAGGCTACTGTCAGTGGCCTGGCCGCGGGAGCGAATGGGCCCGGTTCGAAAGCTGCGATAGTTGCGCGTCCTGAGGATCTGCGCAATCACCGGCTGATTGTGATGTTCTTCGATCTGACGTCGATGCAGCCGGAGGATCTGGACCGCTGCGTGAAGGCGGCGCGGGATTTCCTGACAAACAAGATGCAGCCAGCGGATCTGGTAGCGCTGGTCTCGCTGGGCGACACGCTGAAGGTGGATCAGGATTTCACGGCGGACAAGTCGGTGCTGGCGAACGAAGTCGGGATTTACAACGGGACGGAAGGGCAGGGATTCGCGCAGGGAGCGACGGCGAACTCGAACCAGGCGGAGGACGCAACGGGATACACGCCCGATGAGAGCGAGTACAACGATCTGAATACGGACCGGGAGCTGTTTGCGCTGCGAGCGATTGCGAAGTCGCTCGAGAAGATCTCGGTGAAGAAGTCGCTGCTGTATTTCTCGGGCGGGATTTCGCGGGATGGCATTGAGAACCAGGCTTCACTGCGGGCGGCGACCAACGCGGCGGTGCGGGCGAACCTCTCCATCTACAGCGTGGATACGCGGGGACTGGAGGCGATCTCGCCGTTGGGGAATGCGTCGGTGGGGAGTACGCGAGGGTCGGGCGCATTCAATGGCGCGGCGCTGACGAACAACATGAGCCAGAACTTCGCATCGCAGGAGGTGATGGCGACGCTGAGTTCGGATACGGGCGGGAAGGCGTTCTTCGACTCGAATGATTTCGCGCCGGCTTTTGCGCAGGTGCAGAAGGACACGTCGGCGTACTACGCGATCGGGTTCCACTCGTCGAATCCGGCTCGGGATGGAAAATATCGCAAACTGGCGATCAAGGTGAACCGGCCGGGAGTGAAGCTCGAGTACAGGCAGGGGTATTATGCGCCCGCGGACTTCAAGCACTCGGGACGCGAGGACCGGGAGAGGGAACTTGAAGAGCAGCTGGCGAGCGATCTGCCGGCGACGGATATGGCGGTGTATCTGGATGCGATGTACTTCCGGCTCGATGAGAACCGGTTCTTCGTGCCGGTTTCGCTGATCGTGCCGGGATCGCAGATTCCATTTGTGAAGGGCGGGGACAAGGACAAGGCGACGCTGGA
>DATJEO010000013.1:0-10239 GCA_035496515.1 Occallatibacter sp. | reverse complement strand
CGAAACGGGGTCTAATCAGGAAAAGCCGTTCGATCAGGATCGGGATTCTCGATAAGGCTTGCGGTTAGAGCAAGCTACAGGTGTTACCGGCGATTAGGACAGATCACAATCTGACACAATCGCACTTTCTTTTTGCTTGATTTTCGCGATACTTGAGTAAGAACCAAGTCACGGAGTCGATTTACCCGATGATGCGCGCCCCCCGCAGAATCGCAGTGTTGTTTTGTGCCCTCGCGTTGCTGATTGTCGCTTCGACGCGTTCGCAGGGGCAAGCTGCGCTGCTGCTCGAAGAGCCTTATGGATTCTTCGGGACTCTCAACCCGACGGGACACACCGCGATTTACTTTGCGCGCATCTGCGCCGCGAGCCCAACAAAACTGCGCCGCTGCGAACCCGGCGAGATGGGTTCGGTGATTTCGCGCTATAGCGACGTGGCCCACCACGACTGGGTGGTGATTCCGCTGATTCCCTATCTTTACTCGGTCGAAGATCTCTCAGAGGTTCCGGATCGCGTGAATCGCGAGACGGTACACCGGCTCCGCAATCAATATCACGAAGCACATTTGCTGAGCCTCGGCAGGGACGTACGCAAGGGCGATTTCTGGCACGGAGGCTGGACGCAACTAGTCGGTGTTTCCTATGAGCGCCGTATGTACGCCTTCCGCTTTGATACGACCGAGGAGCAGGATGATGCATTCATCGAGCACATGAACAAGGACAAGAATCGATCTCACTTCGAGTTGTTCTACAACAACTGCGCAGATTTTTCGCGCAAGGTGATGAATCAGTATTTTCCGAAGAACTTCCGACGCAGTTTCTTCCCGGATGCGGGTATGACGACTCCGAAGCAGATCACGTTCAAGCTGGTGCGGTATGCGAAAAAACATCCGGAGCTGCATCTCGAGGTGTACGAGATTCCGCAGGTGCCGGGGTATCGCCGCATGAGCCGCACGAACAAGAGCATCTCAGAGTCACTGATCACGACCGGCTATGCGGTGCCGATTGCGGTTTTGAATCCCTACGTTGCGGGCGGGCTTTTCGTGGACTACGTGATGCATGGGCGCTACCACCTTATTCCCAAAAACCCTGCGAAGCTGGCGCCGGATGATCTAGCGGTGTTGACACTTTCCGGCGGAGGGAAAGAGAATGCCCTCACCGCCAGTGAACAGGTCCACAGCGTTGCTGCTGCAAGTGCAGTGGTGTATGTCCCTGCCGATGCAGCAGAAAATTCCGGCCTGAAGGAAACCGTGGCCGCACATGAGTGAGACGCAATCTCTCAAAAATCACGCACGCTTAGATCCGGCCTATCACATTCTGCTTTTCGCAATTTATCTGCTTAACCTGGTCTACGCAGGATTCCACGTATACCGGCAGCCGAGTCTCTCTTCGGGCTGGTACGTTGTCCTATCGCTGTTGGCGATTGTGCCACTTATCAAGATTCGAACTTATCCGCTGAAGGTGCAGGATCGCGTCATCAGACTCGAAGAGCGGCTGCGTCTGCAGGCCCTGGCGCCTCAGGAGTGGCACACCCACCTCTACCGCTTGACGGAGGACCAGTTGATTGCGCTGCGGTTTGCAGCAGACGACGAGGTGGTGGATCTTGCGAAGCAGGCGCTCGAGCAGAATCTGAACCGGAAGCAAATCAAAGAGCGAATCCGCAGGTGGCGAGCGGACGACTGGCGGGTATAACTGCTTCCCACAGAGCGGGATAGGGGACGTTGAACATTCGGTCCAGCTCGCCTTTCAGGCAACTCCATTCCCATGCAGTGCTTCCGACCACCAGAGGTTAGAGGCATGAGCGTACAAGAGCAGAAGAAGGCGCAGGCGGACGATGTCCGGCGCAATGGCGATGCGGATGAGCAGGCCGGGGAGCGCGAGTCGCTTCAGGATGCGACTGTGATTCCGGCGATCAGGCATATTGGGAAAACACTGGAATCGGACCCGGAATACTACGCCGTTGCGACTCCCGGTTACTCCACGCCCGAGGCGCAGATCGCAGCAGAAGCGGGTCCGGTGGATGTAGATCAACGGCGTATGGAAGAGGACGACTTCGATCCGCTGTCGGGACGCACGCTGGAGGACCGGCCGGAGCCGCTGAAAACGAGGCTGCCCGGAGACACGAGTTCTGACCCGCACACTGACGTTGGGCCGGACAACGCGTCCAATCTGCAGGAGCGTGACGATGTGCCGAATCCTGCTGGATCGAATCGGCGGTAGAATTACGGTCATGACGTTCCGGGCTGCATTTGCGTTGGCAGTTTCCTTGGCTGTCCCAGCCTGGGCGCAACACCAGACCGGTACAGGGCACGGCAGCGGGTTCTCTGGCGGCGGAGCCGGGCACGGAGCGGTTCAGAGCCGTGGCGTTTGGTACGGCCACCCCGCTCCCCGCTCAGGTTATTCAGGACGCGCGCCGAGTTATTACGGACTCACCGGATTGCAGGCGCCGTCGAGTTTTTCAGCGCCGGGTCTGTTTCCTACCCCGGGAAGGCTGGAGCCTCCGGCGCGGGCAGGTTCGCCACTTCCATTTCGCGGAAACGGATTCTACGCGGGCAATGGGCAGGGACGAGACCATCGCGGCAGGGATTCGCATCGCGGATCTTATGGTGGTCGCGGTCACGATCGCGATCATGGCCGGCGGCACCGCGGGTATGGTTCCTACGGATATGCGCCGGGATATGTCTACGCTTATCCCTATGTAGCTGATCCGGGCTTCTATGACTGGGGTGCTACGGACTACTCGGAAAACGAGCAGGGACAGTATGCAGACGTCCCTCCGGATCAGGGTCCTGGATATGGACCCGAAGCTCCGTATCCGGGAAATGGCGAGGCACCGTACCTTCAGCAACAGGAGAATGCTCAGCCGGGTCCTGTTACGGCTCCGGTGGGCCCACAGCGGCAGGAGTATCACTTTGCGACTGCGTCGCCGACCGCGCCTTCGCCGATCGCGTCAAAACCGCTGACCGTAATCTTCAAGGGCGGACGGGCTCCGGAGAAGATGCAGAACTACATGGTCAACTCGTCGTCTTTGACAAACCTGGATAGTGAGCACTTCGAGAAGATTCCGCTCGATCAGATAGACGTTGCAGCGACGCAGCAGGCGAATCGCTCGAGCGGCATCGACTTTCAGGTTCCCGTGGCTTCGCACGACTGAGGCTTCGATTCTTCGCGATTGGGTTCCATGCTTCCTTTGAAGGGCGGAAGGTTTACGTTGATCCTCGCACCTCTGCCGTTTGACCCAAAGGGCGAACTCCAAACAAGTTCAACCGTATAATGAACGCTTCATGGACATTCCAGGACCCGATGGATTTCTGCTTGCGCCTGATGATGCGCTGCGTGCTGCTCATCTACGGCTGAACGATTTTCTGGTTTCCGAGGAACAACGCGATCCCGCGACCACTCAGATCGATGCAGGCCCGTGGCGAAAGCTGCCGAAACGAGAGCTGCCCGGCCTCACGCTTGCTGTGCTGCACAGGCTGTTGTGGCTGGATCAGCATGACGCGGAGTTGGACACAGCTCACCTGAGCCGCATCCGGCTCACGAGGCTCCTCAGGATTCTGTATGGCATCAAGGCGGAGTTCACCGAACCGGAACTCATCGCGCTCATCGATGCAACCACACCTCTGCTTGGGCGGATTGCTCCGTATGGACCGGTCGAGCGCGTCGCGATCTACCTTCTGAAAAACGATCTCACTCCGGAACTGTGCCGCGCACTGCGCGCATTTCAGGCAGGTTTGCGCGAGGAGATGTCAGAGAGCCAGGCGAGCATGCAATCGCTGCGGCAGCAACTGCATATGCTTCTCTGGATGGATGAGTGGGAGCCGCTCGATCCGGCGCGATGCTGGAGTGAGTGCGTGCGGCGCGACTTCCGTGAGATGACGGGCGAGCGCCGCGCAAGGTGGCGTGCCCTGCTGAAGCATCTGCGAGGAAACGCTCCGGTCCGGATGCCGAAGGGGTGGGCACGTGATGCGGAGCCGTTGCTGGAGGGAGTGGGGCGCACCGATTTCCAGGAGAAACTCGCAGGGTGGTTCGCGCCGTTCAGGTCCGGTCAGCCGCTGCCGCTTTCTGTGCCCGGAAGCCACGTGCTGAAAGGTCTCATCTGGTATTGCGCTGTCTTGAACGACCCGGAGGTTCGCGAAGTTGCTCTCTGGCTGCTCGACGCAAAATGGCGGCAGAAACGCAACACTGAGAAATCCCTGGTGGCGCTCACCGAACTTGGTGTGGCGCGTGAAGATCTGCTGTCGCGCAACCTGATCAAGGCTCACGTTCCGGATTCGATGCCGCGGTTTCTTGAGAGACTCAAGGAGAGTCTAGCCACGATCAGCTTCAATCGCATGGCAGATGTTCCGGCGGAAGACTTGCTCATTGTTCAGGGGCAGCTTCATTTCTATCGTGTTTCGCGGTCGACGGGGCGCATTGAACGCGCAAGCGACAAAGCCGCGCTGGAACTGGACTGGCATTCGCTTCCTGATCAGTTCAGGTTAATGGTGAACCGCGATTGCGACTCTCCTCACCAGGTGCAACTTCGCGCTTTCCTTCTGATGAACGACGCTGTGTTCGGCCAGTACTTCAAAGAGCAGCCGGGAACAAAGGTCAATAGAAGCAGATGATCTGATCTGTAGCTACAGGTTGAAGAGAGCGAAAGGATGCTCTTCGCCGCGGTGTCGCAGGAGGGGAAGCGCCACGTTACAGACGCGCACTCCCGATCTGGTCTCGGCTGAAAACGTGCCTTTGTGCGCGTGACCGTGCAGAGCCAGTATTGGTCTGTGTGCCTCAAGAGCTCGCTCGAGGCGCGAACTGCCCAGAAACGGAAAGATCGGTTCCGGCTCGCCGACAATGGTGTCCTTGATGGGCGAGTAGTGGGTAATGCTGACTTTCTTTTTCGCCTGGCTTTGCGCGAGACCGTAGTCCAGCTTGATCGCTTCGCGTTCCGCGACTTCGACAAATGTTTTGATTCCCTGCTCGCCGAAGGGCATCAGTTCGTAGGGCGCAAATCCTCCGCAGAAGCCCTTGGTGCCAGCAAAGCCGATCCCGTCCACCTCGAAGCAGTGGCCGTCGAGGAGATGAACGCCTGCCACGCGCAGCATGCCGGCGAGCTCGTCCTGATGACCACTCTCGTGATCGTGGTTGCCAAGCACTGCGACGACGGGAATGTGAATGTGCTCCAGCACGCCAAGAACGACCTTCATCTCATCGGGTATGCCGTGATTGGTGAAGTCGCCAGCGATTACCAGCGCGTCAGCCAGATCATTGACCGCGGAGAAGTCCTTGATGTCGCGCTCGTGGTTTTCAGCCTTGAGATGGACGTCGGCTACTGCAGCCAGCCTCATTCCCTGCTCCTGGTTGTGTTGGTCTCCTGTAGCGGATGGGGGTAGTTGTCCCAGAGTTCGCGATAGGTGTCGCGCTCTCCCCACTCATTGACGTCAATGGCAAACATTTTGGGATCGATCAGGGTTCCACGGAATGATGATCCGTTCATCCCGGGCGAGGCAACCGACTGGTTGAAGCTCTCGGTGAGTTCGCGCCACACGCCAGCCGGAACGTCGCTCGCGTTTGCAGGATAGATGTACGCAAAGAGAACGAGGTGCCAGTAGAGCACTTGCCAGTGCGGTTCGGTAAGTTTGCGCAGACGATCCCAGTCAAGGCTGCCCGCGCAAGCCCGGAGCAAGTGGGCGGTGTCGGCACCGTCAAAGCGCTCACGCCGCGTGACGAACAGTTTAGATGCGATCATCTCTTCCGCGGGCAGGACCTTGCAACGCATTCCGAGAACCTCATCCTCCTGTGAGCGATCGATCCACGATTGGTCGACTGTGAGGGTTGCGTTGCCGACTCCGGTGATGAGATCGACGAAGTACTCGCCGCGGCGCGCTTTCGCCAGCCAGACGGGATCCTGCACGTATGTTTCGAATCCCTCATCGATGAGAACTTCAAATGCACGCGGAACCGCTGCCGGAGGTATGACCAGATCAAGATCTTTGGTCGTTCGCCAGATTCCGGTGTGATGGTGAAAGGCGAAGCCTCCGCTGACGGCAAACGGAACGTCTGCGGCCAGCAGTCCCTTGAGAACACCCTGGTAGCACTCGTATGCCTCGGGAGCCCATACCGGCTCCTGCGAGGATGTAACGGGTAACTCTGTGCTACCGTCCGACATAGATAACTTCGATGCAGAGTTGCAGCGAAATGACAAGGGAAAATTCATCTCGCTCAATGCGGAGCATCAATCGAGGCTGCTGACGGGCAAGCCAGTTCCGAGCGTTAGCATCAATCTAGGTTTCGGGATTCTCCACGGACTCGGTGTCCAGTTCGTGCTCGTGGCGGTAATGATCGACAGGCATCTTTCCGTCCCACCATGCCCAATTCATCGGATAGACATCGGGATCGCCGAAAACCTGGTAGAAATGCCAGACAATAATCGCCAGCGTGGCGAGTATCGCTTCATAAAAGTGAACCGCCGTGGCAACGTCGACCCACCAACGGGCGAGCAGGTTGCCTACCCAGACCTTGGCCCACATCATTACCCCAGTGACACCCATCAGCGCCGTGCCCCAGACCAAAGCCCAGTACTCAGCCTTCTCGCCATAGGAGAAGCGGCCGAACTTTGGCTTTGCTCCGCCGAGTCCCACGTAGTAGCGCATCGCCTGGAAGATATCCGTCAGGTCCTTTGGCGCAGGCGCGATATCGCGCAGTAGTCGCCTGCCCTCATTGGCGATTGCGACGTAAAAGACGTGGTAGAAGCCAGCGGCGATCAGCACGACTCCTGCGATGCGGTGAACAATGCTACGAACGTGCTCGCTCATTCCCAGCAGGTCGGCGAACCAGGAATTCGGGTACTTCAGCGCAAACCCGGTGAGCACAAGGATGATGAAACTTGTGAGGAGCACCAGGTGCTGCCAGCGCTGATTCGTGGACATGCGCTGCATCATCGGATTCTGCATGTGACGGCGTGCGACGGCTTTGCTGCGCCAGATGATGAGGTTGTGCAGGAACATGCCGCCGATGACAGTGAGGATCAGAATGATGTAGATAATGCGCACCCAGTGAGTGATTTTTGATCCGATGTCGTGGGGATGAACGCCATCGGCCAGGTGCACCGGTGTGAGCGTGAACTTCTGGGTCGCTCCCTTGTGGCACTTACCGCAAGTTCCGTCGAGGTTGGTGCGATGGATGGTCGAGCGGGGGTCGGTGGAGGGCAGGATGTCGTGAACGCCGTGGCAACTCGAACAATTCGCGGCAACCACGGACCCGCCTTCAGACGCGAGACCATGATAGCTATCGAGATACGTTGAAACGCGATTGCCCGGAACGCCGAATTCACTGGAGAGACGAACGCCTTCGTGGCAGCGCGCACAGGTGTCGCGTGAGAGATTCTGTTCGGCGACGGGGGAATTTGGATCTTTGTGCGATTTGATGGAGTGAATGCCATGGCAGTCAGTACAGACGGGTGACTGTAGGTTGCCGCGCGCAATCGCCTGACCGTGAATGCTTGCGTTGAATGTGTTCTGGATATCGCTGTGGCACTGGCCGCAGGTGGCGGGCACACTGAACTTGTAGATGGGAGATTTCGGATCGTTTGCGGGAAGTATCGCGTGGGAGCTGTGGCAATCGGTACAAACCGCCGCCTTCATCGAGCCGTTTTCAACGGCACGTCCGTGCACGCTCTCCTGATAGGAGACGAAAGGCTGCGTGCTCACGCCGTTCGACTCCATGAGGAACTTCTGCCCGTGACAGCGGCCGCAGGTTGCTGGGATGTGCGCGTGATTGACGGGCGAATCGGGGTGGCCGCCGGCGAGTACCGCGTGTGCGTCTCCGTGGCAATCGAGACAGGCGGCGAGGATCTTGCCGGAGGCATCGAGCTTGGCATGAGTGCTGTGCGCATGTGCATCACCGGCTTTGGCATGGCAGCTGCCGCAGAGAACTTTCTGCGGAGGCGTCTCGTGCACGAGGCTCTTGACGTCCTTATGGCAATCGACGCAGGCAAGTTTCATCGATCCATGGATCGAGTGTTGGAGCTTCTTGCCATCGACAAAGAGCGAGACCTGCTTGCCGTTGACGTCTTTGGCCAGCGACGTGTCCCCATGGCAGGTGAGGCAATCCTGGTCTTTGATCTTGTGTTGGGCGCGAATGGGGAGGGCCGAGCCCAGCAGAAAAAGTGCGAGCGTACAGAACAGAATCCTGCTGGAAACTTTCACGCTTACGAGGAAACGCCTGATGGGCGTTCGACCGCCGTGATTCGAGTCACAGGGTGAAGCGAAATGAATCACGGCAAAGGATGAGGCAGTTTACGATGCGCGGCGGCAGAGCGGTAGCAGCGGCCGCCGCGCATGCTTCCTCAGTCGAAGTACGCTGTCAGCGTCAGGATCAGTAGCGTGACTCCAATGAAGATTGCGGTAAAACCAACGACGCGCGCGAAGCGGACGAACCAAGCTGCCGGGGCTTCACCGAGGCGAGCTTCGAGCTTCCCTTCCCGCGCCATGCGGGCGTACTCCTGCGGGCGCTTATGCTCGAATTCCTTTTCGCTTTCTACGCCGGTGAAGATCACCATGTCCATCGGGAAGCTGTCCGGCCGCAGGTGCGTGTTGACGAAGTGGATGGAGAAGATGAAGAGGATCGCGAGCAGGCCCTCCTCGCTGTGGATGACGAGCGCGGCGTTGAGCGCCCATCCGGGAAGGAAGCGGGCGAAGAAGGGCGCGAACCACATTGCGTATCCAGAGAAGCCGATCACGATCATTCCCCAGAACACTGCCCAGTAGTCGAACTTCTCCCAATAGGCGTAGCGCTCGAACCGGGGTTTGGGCCCCAGCCCCAGGAACCACCTCATGTGCGCGAGCAGGTCTTTGACATCTTTCCAGTTTGCGACCATGGAAGTGGCGCCCCAGAAGATTCCCTTCTCGCGACGATAGATGCCCCGGGAGAAGATCTCTTTCACGTGAATAAGGAAGGCCACCGTTAGCGCCAGCGCGCAGAACTTGTGAAAGAACAGGATGGCGCCGAAGCCGCCCACTGCTCCCGCCATTCCGCGTGCCCAGATGCTGTCACTGAAGCGCAACGGAAGGCCGGTTCCCGCAAGTCCGAGGAACGTGGTGAACAACACGGCATGCGTATAGCGCTGCTCACGCGTGAAACGGACGAAGTAGCGCTCCGATCGAGCCGCCGTCGACTTGGTCTCTGGCTCAGCCTGGACCAGCTCAGTCATGCTTACCTCCATTTGCGGAATTTCTTCTGACCTGGTCGAAGCGGGATCGAATCAGCCACAACACGGTATGAATGACGAAGAATGTGAGCACGCTGATCAGCAGGAGGTTCATAAAAAGCCGGATGAAATAGAGTGCCGGGTTCAGCTTGCGATCACGGGCGTTCGCATGCGGCTGATACTGAACGAAGCTTTTGTTCGCGCCTTTATGGCACTTGCCGCACGTCGCAATGAGGTTTGCCTGGTTGATAGCCGAACGTGGATCAGAGGCGCGGTGAATCTCATGCGCATCATGACAATCCCAGCAGCGAGCAGTTTCCACGTACCCGCCGAGCAGACCTAGCTGCGAGTGGAAGGTGTCGTGGTAGGTGGAGAGCTTGTCTTTATGGCAGGATCCGCAGATCGGCGTTGACTGCATACGGAATGCGGATTCGGTGGGCTGGAGGATCGCATGCGCTGTGTGGCAGTCGGTGCATACAGGCGCCTTCAAGTCACCTTTGGCGATGCCCTGGCCATGGGCGCCGCGCTGGAACTCATCGTTGATCTTGGCGTGGCATGTGCCGCAGGTTTTGGGAATGTTCGCCTTAAACGTGGGGCTGTTGGGATTTTTGTGGCTCTGAATGCCGTGGGATCCATGGCAGCTCTGGCAGTTTGCCGCGACCAGCAGGCCTTCTTTGCTCAACGCGAAGCCGTGAATTGAATCCATGTAGTGCGGATAAACACTGGGGAGGCCCTTTTTCGTCGCCATGGCGCCGTCGCTGTGGCATTGGCCGCAGGTCTTGGGAATATTGAGCGGATACACGGCCGATCGCGAGTCGGCTTTGGGATAGATCTCGTGCGCATTGCCGTGACAGCTGGTGCAGGGGTGCTCTTTCGAAGACGAGTGCACGCTGGTAGCGAGCTTCGATCCTTCGTCGGCGTGGCAGCTCTTGCACTCGACTTTCGCGATGTGATCGGGATGCGGGTATTCCTTGATGTCAGCGTGGCAGTTGTTGCACTGCAGGCTGCCGTGAATGCTGGCGCTGAATTTGTCTCCATCCACCGAGATGCTG
>DATJEO010000012.1:0-64324 GCA_035496515.1 Occallatibacter sp. | reverse complement strand
TGGTGCCGAAGAAGGGACTCGAACCCCCACACCCTTGCGAGTACGTGGACCTGAACCACGCGCGTCTGCCAATTCCGCCACTTCGGCACAAGACAGGTATCTGACGCTTTCCGCCAGACCGGCAGCAACTTTGAGTTTTGCAGAACGGAGTGGGCATGTCAAATCACTGGTCTCGCTCGCGCGCCATGCTATGTCCTCCCATGCTCAGAGGTAAACCATTGCAGCACCGCCAGTTCCCAAATCACGGCCTTTCACCTCCGCTTCAACGCTTCCAACTCATCCAACGTCCGCGGCCAGTCCGACCCGAGCAGCCGCGACAGGCTCCGATCGGCGAGCACCTTGCCCCCGGTCTGGCACGTCGCGCAGTAGTTCGTCTCATTGTCGGCATATCGGATTCGCTGCACCTTCTCGCCGCATCGCGGACACGGCAGCCCGAATCGCCCGTGCACTGCCATCTCCGGCCGGAAGGCAGTCACCTTCTCAGGGAAGCTCTTCTTCGCCTCCACTCCCAGCCTTTCCATCCACTCCGTCATCACCCGCCGGGTCGCCGCAAACAGCCGTTGCCACTCCTCCGGTTTCAACTTTTGCGTCAGGGTCACCGGGGATAGCTGCGCCACATGCAGAATCTCATCGGAATATGCATTGCCCACTCCGCTGATCAGCCTCGGATCGGTCAGCGCACGCTTCAGCGTCCGGTTCTCCGCCGTAAGCGCCTCACGAAAGCCCTCCAGGTCTGTCTCGAAAATTTCAACTCCGCCAGGGTCCATCGCTCCTAGCGCAGCCTCTCCCCGAACCACGTATAAAGATGCGCGTCGTTTCGATCCCGCCTCCGTCAGCGTCAGCGACCCATTCGGAAAGTCGAATGCCGCCAATGCATTTCTTCCCGCCAGCTTCGCTCCGGCCTGCTTCCAGTGCAGGCGCCCCGCGATCATCAGGTGAAGCACAAGCCAGATGTTGTCATCCACTCCGATTGCGATCCGCTTTCCGATGCGGCGGAGTTCGCGGACCGTCTTGCCCTCCGCCTCGCTCAACGGTGGATCAACACTGCGCAGCAGAAATACCGAGCCCAGCCGGACTCGTTCAAGCGTCTGTCCAACAATGCGCGCCTCGAGCGCGGCGATGTAAGCGGATATATCGGGCAGTTCGGGCATCTACGTCCACACTGCGGCGGCGACGGCTCATTACGCAACGTCGTTTTCAAGTCACTTCAGAATCACATTATCAATCAACCGCGTATTCCCGACCCACGCCGCAACCGCAAATAGCGTGCCCGGTCCCGCTGTGCTCGTCGGCAGCAGCGTCTCCCAGTTCACTAGTTCCACATAATCAACTCGAACCGCAGGCTCCTCCGCGAACACCCTGCGAGCCGCCTCAATCAGGGTTGATGCGCGTCGCTCGTGACGGCTAACTAAACCCTCAACGCATCGCACAGCCCGGCTCAACACAAGCGCCTGCTTCCTCTCCTCGGCGTTCAGATAAACGTTGCGAGAACTCAGCGCCAGCCCATCGGGCTCGCGCACAATCGGGCAGACTACGAGTTTCACACCGAGCCGCAGATCCGCAACCAGCTTCCTCAACACAGCCACCTGGGCCGCATCCTTTTGTCCAAAGAAGGCGAGATCAGGCTCAGCCGCAATCATCAACTTCGCCACAACCGTTGCAACGCCCCGAAAGTGCCCCGGCCGCGACTTGCCATCCAGCCGCTCGCTCAATCCTTCAACCTCGATTAAAGTCGCTGCACCCGGCGGATACATCTCCTCTACGCTGGGTGCGAAGATCACGCTTGCACCTTCGCGTTCCGCAATCTCGCAATCCGCACCAAACGTGCGCGGATAGCGGCCGAAATCCTCATTGGGTCCAAACTGTGTTGGATTGACGAAGATGCTTACCGCCACTCGGCCTACACATTGCTCCGCGGCTGCGCGAATCAGGGAGGCATGACCCTCATGCAGCGCGCCCATCGTAGGAACAAGACCGATGGCGGCCGTTTTAGCGCATCGCAATCCGCGGCTCCACGCCCGCAGCTCTTCCACCGTGTGCAGAATCTGCATTACGCCTTGCGCAATCTCTTGATCGGCTCGACAGAGGATCGCTCCGCCTGCATCTCTTTCTTCACCGCAGACGGCAGGTGATAGCTCTCCTCATCTGAGGGGAAAGCGCGATGCTCCACGTCCTCGCGGTAGTGTTCGATCGCGGTGCGAAATAGTGCGCTTGCATCCGCATACCGGCGAGCGAATTTTGCCTTGGGCGCAAAGCTCAGGTTCACCATGTCATGGAAGACGAGAATTTGCCCATCGCATTCCGGCCCTGCGCCAATTCCGATCGTCGGAATCGTCAGCTCCGCCGTGATCTCCGCTGCAACTTCTCGCGGAATGCCTTCAAGCACCAGCACGCCAGCCCCGGCTTCTTCCAGCGACTTCGCATCTGCCTTGATCTGTTGGACGGCATCCAGAGTCTTTGCCTGCACGCGGTAACCGCCCATGCGGTGCACACTCTGCGGCGTCAGGCCAAGATGGCCGACCACCGGGATCTCCGCATCCGTAAGCGCCTGGACCAGAGTCACGCGCGGGCCTTCCACTTTTACGGCTTCCGCCCCGGCTTCCTTCACGAAGCGCACCGCGTTTGCAACGCCATCAGCCACTGTGCCGTGATAGCTGCCAAATGGCATATCTGCCACCACGAGCGCTCGGCGCACCGCGCGCCTCACAGCACGGGTGTGATGCAGCATCTCGTCCACTGTAACGGCAAGTGTGTTGTCCTGGCCCATTACGACCATTGCGAGGGAGTCGCCTACCAGCACGAGATCAATGCCGGCTTCATCCACCAGACGCGCAGTTGCATAGTCATACGCCGTCAGCGCGGAGATAGGTTTGCCCTGCCGCTTCATCTCTGCAAGCGCAGGAATTGTCACTTTGGTGATGGAGGGATCGAGCGGCGAAGAACTCGCGCTTCCGGGGAAGTTAGTGAGGCTCATGTTGTCTCCAGTGCCGCTCCGAAGTACTCAAGATGCAGCCCGAACAACACAAGTATACGCCCGGTGTAACGGTTGGGTCCGTTACAGCTCGTCACACTTCACTTGCCGATCTGACACTCCCAGCCGCACACTATGTGCAGCAATGCTTTCTCCTTTAACAGCGGGTATTTACGGCGTCATGGGTCTCGCTGGCGCGGCTGGACTTGGCATCGGCGGATACACCTATGCAGCCCGCTGGCCAGGCTCGCAACTCTTCGGTCGCACGTTGGTCGCTCCGCGCCGCCCCCGGGAACTCGCCCTCACCTACGACGATGGCCCGAATCCCGCATGGACTCCGCGTCTGCTCGACGTTCTTGCCGAACACAATGTGCGCGCTACGTTCTTTATGCTGGGCAGCTTCGTCAAAACCGAGCGGGAACTCGCTCGCCGTGTTTTCGAAGCGGGCCACCTGATCGGGAATCACACCTGGACCCATCCTCGGTTATCGGCAGCCTCCGATGCCGAGGTACTCGAACAATTGACCCGGTGCAACGACGTCCTCGCGCAAATCACAGGCAAGCCCATCCGCTTTTTCCGGCCACCCTTCGGTGCTCGGCGGCCTTATGTACTCAAACTGGCGCGACAGCTTGGCCTCATCCCCGTCACTTGGAATGCAATGACCAGCGATTGGAGCGAGCCCTCCGCCGACAAGATCGCAACAAGCCTGATGAACAAGATCGACCGCAATCAGCGCCGCGGATACGCCAGCAACATCGTTCTGCACGACGGCAATCACCGCAGCCAGGGCGCAGATCGCGGCCCCTCGGTCACCGCCACCGGCCAGCTTCTCGAGCGCTACAGCCCCAGCCACACCTTCGTCACGCTCGATGCGTGGCAACAGTGAACGTACCGTAGATCATTGCGCGGTTTGTCGCACGATTCCAGCGATCTGCAATGCGAGCGCCGCAATCACGCATGCAGCTGCTGTAATCACCCACTGAACTTTCTGGGTCTCCACTCCCTGAAATGCAAATGAGTGCACAGCAACCAGCGCGAAGACCGCATAGTTCCATCGCTGCAGCTGCTTCCAGGTGTGTGTTCCGAACCTGCGCAGCGACAAATCGTTCGAGGTTGCCAGCAGAATGATCAGCAGCAGCGTTCCAAGCGCGCCCGTGTAGTTCGCCAGCCCGAACAGATCGTGCCGCATGCCGTGATGTTTCTCCCCAGGTCCATAGACGTAGTAGAGCCACGGCCTTCCGCGCAGGTGAACGAACTGCCCCACGCCCGCATGCAGAATCCCCAGCATCCCTGCCCAGATTCCAATGTCACGCCGAAGATCGCTCGACACAGGATTTGCCGTTCGCCGCAATACATTCCAGGGGCCGATCAACAACGTGGCGGCCAGCAGGGCCAGCGCCGGATACGCGGTTGCAAAACTCGCCCGGCTCAGGATGTCTGGATACGGCCGCGTCTGATACAGCACCGCCACGGAGACGAACGACAGGAGCAACAACGGCAAATGATGCCGCCAGATCCGCGGCAGCAGGCGCCCACGCCACCTCGGCGTTGCAGAAACAGAATTCAACTCGGATCAACTCCCCACTGCAACGTCAACGCGTCAGTCGCGAAACGCCTCGCGTGCCGCATCGATCGTCGCCTGCACTTCGGCCTCGCCGTGCGCAGTTCCCAGAAACGCCGCCTCAAATTGCGATGGCGGCAGCCACACTCCACGATTCAGCATGGCACGGTGGAACCGTCCAAAAGCTGCTGTATCCGACTTCGCCGCTTCCTCGTAATTCCGCACCGGACCGTCGCTAAAGAACCACGTCCACATCGCTCCCACGCGATTCATCGTCAGCGCCACGCCGGCCTTGCTTGCTTCGTCAGCAACTCCCTCAGCCACAGCCTTCGCCGATTCTTCCAGCAGGGAATAAACCTCATTTTTGTGCTCCAGCAGATAGTCCACCGTCGCAAGCCCCGCCGCCATCGCGAGAGGATTCCCGCTCAGCGTTCCCGCCTGGTACACCGGCCCCAGCGGCGCCAGCATATCCATATACCTCTGCTTGCCGCCGAACACCCCCACCGGCAACCCGCCTCCCACAATCTTTCCCAGCGTCACCAGGTCCGGATCAATCGAAAACCGCTCACAGGCTCCGCCCAGCGCTACGCGGAATCCTGTCATCACTTCATCTACGATCATCAACGCGCCTTCGCGCCGCGTCAGCTCTCGCACCCCCGATAGAAACCCCGGCGCCGGTGCAATACAGCCGGCATTTCCAACCACTGGCTCCAGAATCACCGCCGCAATCCCATCCGGATGCGCATCGAATGCTGCTTCCAACTCTGCCAGGTCGTTGTAAGGCAGCGGATGCGTTAATCCCGCGATCTCGTCCGGCACCCCCGCCGACCCCGGAATCCCAAACGTCGCCACCCCCGATCCCGCTTTCACCAGCAGCCCATCTGCATGCCCGTGATAGCAGCCTTCAAATTTCACAATGATTTTGCGCCCGGTCGCCGCACGCGCCAGCCGAATTGCCGACATTGTCGCCTCTGTCCCCGAGCTTACAAACCGCATCTTCTCGATCGCCGGATAGCACGCAACAATCCGCTCCGCCAGCTCCGCTTCGCTCTCTGTCGAAGCTCCAAAGCTCGCCGAATTCCGTGCTGCCCGCTCAATCGCCTCCACCACTGGCTGAAACGCATGCCCCAGGATCATCGGCCCCCACGAGCCCACGTAATCGATGTAGCGGTTTCCATCCGCATCCAGGACGTACGCACCTTCCGCTCGCTCCACAAACGGCGGAGCTCCGCCCACCGCCTGAAACGCCCTGACCGGCGAATTCACCCCACCGGGAAAGAAGCGCTCAGCGCGCTGTTGCAATTCATGCGATCGCGTATTTGGCCGTGTTGCTGACAACTTCGAGGTCTGGGTGCTCATGCTGCCATCAGTATAAAAGTCCTTTCGCGCGCATGCCGGAACCATCACCAGCCCCCTTTCGTTCTTCCACATTTTGAACAATCGACCGCAGCTCCAACTCACAATTTCCTGCGCACCCGCCCTGTTAGAATCGACCTTTCCGACGCAGATTGTTTTCGGAAACCAAATCTCAGCCCCGGGTCACTCGCCGGCACAAGCCGGACCGTCTCGGGGAGCAAAGAGGCAGTGAAGTGCCCGAAGAATCCAAAACGAAAGCCGGTTCGACCAAGCCTGCCAGCACAAACTCCATCACATACGCGGATGCCGGCGTCGACATCACCCGCGGCGATCGCGCCAAAGACCGCATCAAGTACCTGGCACAGAAAACCTTTAACCGCAATGTCTTAGGCGGCATCGGCGGTTTCGGCGCCCTTTACCGGCTCGACCTCCAGAAGTTCAAAAGCCCCATCCTCGTCAGCTCGGCCGACGGTGTCGGAACCAAGCTCAAAGTCGCCTTTGAGATGGGCCTTCACTCCAGTGTCGGCGCCGATCTCGTCAATCACTGCGTCAACGATATCGCCGTGCAGGGCGCCACCCCCCTCTTCTTCCTCGACTACTTCGCCAGCGGCAAACTCGACCCCGAAGTCACCGAGACCGTCGTGTCCGGCCTTGCTGAAGCATGCCGCGCCAACGGCTGCGCTCTCATCGGCGGCGAAACCGCCCAGATGCCCGGTTTCTATGCTGAAGGCGAATACGACCTCGCCGGCTTCATCGTGGGCGCCGTCGACCGCGACAAGCTCGTCACCGGCGCCGAAATCAAAGCCGGTGATGTCCTCATCGGATTCCCCTCCACCGGATTACACACTAACGGCTACTCCCTTGCCCGCAAGCTCCTCTTCGAAGTCGCCGGCTATAAGGCCTCGCAGTACGTCACCGCAATCAAGGAGAAAGCCGGCGCCGCGCTCATGAAGACTCATCGCAGTTACCTCCACGTGATTCAGAAGCTCGTCGCCGCCGGGCTGACCAACGGCATGGCTCACATCACCGGCGGTGGAATTACTGAGAATCTCCCCCGCATCCTTCCCAAGGGAACCGCCGCCCAGGTCGAGCTCGGCTCATGGCCCGTGCTTCCCATCTTCGAACACCTTCGCGAACTCGGCCAGGTCTCGCAGGACGAGATGATGCGCACCTTCAACATGGGCGTCGGACTCATCGCCGTCATCCCCGCCGCCAAGTTCACCCGCGCCAAAACCCTCCTCGACCGCGCCGAAGAAAAATTCTTCGTCGTCGGCCGCATTGTGAAGGGCGAAAAGCGCGTGCAGTACACCTGACACCCACGCCCTGTCATCCTGAGCGAACGGGCCCCGAGCGTTTTCTTCAATTCGGGGGTGGTGAGTCGAAGGATCTGCTTCTTCTTCCGAGTGATGCCGTGGAACCATCAGTCCCCATACCGCAACCTCAAGCGCCGCGACCCGGGCGTGCACCACTGCGCCTTGGCATCCTTCTCTCCGGCCGCGGCTCCAACTTCCTCGCCATCGCCCGCAACATCCGCGAAGGCAAACTCCCCACCGTCGAAATCGCCGTCGTCATCTCCAATGTCGCCGATGCCCCCGGCCTTTCCGCCGCAAAAGATCTCGGCCTTCCCACCGCCCTCTATATCTCCAAAGGCCGTCCTCGCACCGATCATGACGCCGACCTCATCTCCTGTCTCCGCGAGCACAAGGTCGACCTCATTTGTCTCGCTGGCTACATGCGCCTTCTCTCACCCGCCTTCATCTCCTCATTTCCCAACCGCATCCTCAACATCCATCCCTCGCTGCTGCCGGCCTTCCCCGGCCTCGACGCCCAGCAGCAGGCATTCAATTACGGCGTAAAGATCGCCGGCTGCACCGTCCACTTCGTCGACGAGCACCTCGACCACGGCGCTATCATTCTCCAGCGATCGATTGCTGTTCTCGAATCCGACGACGCCCACTCCCTCTCCGAACGCATCCTCGCCGAAGAGCACATCGCCTACAGCGAAGCCATCGCCCGCGTAGCGAGCGGCGACTACGAAATCCAGGGCCGTCGCTACGTAAGACGCGCAAGGGCCTGATGCCCGCCTCCAGCTCCGCTCTACGGTGCAGCGTGAATCACCGTATTGAACAGGAACGGATCCTGGTACTCCGTCATATCCCCGGACTTCTTCCCCGGCACAGGCTGCAACCGCGCTGAGAGCGGCTTGTCCCACTTCACCGCCAGCGAGGCCACATCGCCGTAGATCCGCACCATCTGTTCCACGCTGATATCGCCCGGCAGGGGAATCGTGTCCAGCCCCGTTCCGCACACCGACGAATATGCCAGCAGCGAGTCCACATTGAACGTGCCCTCGGCCCAGCGCTGCGCCATCACCTTGTCTTCCATCACCGGCACCATCAGCCCCGAGTAGCCGGTCTGCTTCACCGGCACCGACTTCACCGCCGCCGTAATGATCCGGGCCGCCGTCAGCGTTCCGCTTGATCCGAACTTCGCCCCCGTGAAATTCTCAATCGCTGTCGCAATCGAGACATCTCCCAGGGGCGCAGGCGTGGGATCGACGCCCACAAACTCCCAACCAGTTTGTGCCGCAACTCTGTTTCCGACTCCATCCGCTACGCGCGCATGTTTCGTTAAAGCCGCCGCCAAGTCGGTCGTCGCCACATCCACATCTCCCTTGTCGCGCGCAAACACCTCAGCCACGACGCCCGCTCCTTCAAACCCAATTGCAAACTGCTTTCCCGCGCCGGTGTGATACGCGCCGGGATAAAAAGGCCCAAGCGGCTTCAGCATCGCCGTCGCCGCAAAGTTGAACGCCCCCTGGGCGCGCACGCTATGTTCCGCTACGAACTTCACCAACTCCGCAGTCCTGTGGATCGTCTTCCAGTGAATGCCGGATTCGTCCGCGATGATCGCACTCGCTTCAATGTTCGGCAGCGTCGACAGCACTCGCTCCAGCACGCGCATTGGCGCCTGATCATCCGAGTCTTGCATCATGCCCGGCCCAACATTTGGGAGAAAATTCTCCTTCACCGACAGCTCGTCGATCTTCTTCAGCAGTGCGACGGCATCATCTTCCGAAAGTCCATCGATGAGTTGCCCCAGCGGCTGCGACGTAATCCGGACGCTCTCCACCTGGTATCCGGCGGATTCGAACTCTTTCTGCGCTTTGCGCAACACCACCAGTGCCTCGGCAATCTGCTTTTCCCACGTCCCGCGATCCAGCCGCACAAACGCAGTGATCGCCCGGACCTTCGGCTTCACTGAGAAGCCCGAACTTGAGCCCGGATTCGAAGCTTTCTGAGCTGCCAGTGGTAATGACAGCAGTAGACCAACGGCGAGGACGAGGATTCGCCTCATCGGTAACCTCCGGTTTGCGGGATTGAGACCAATCTTATGTCATAATTCCCTCAATTTCATGCAGATCACCTGTCCCACCTGTCGCGCGAAGATCGCGACAGACGATATCAACGTCTCCACTGACGTGGCGCTCTGCCGCTCGTGCGGCAACACATTTCACATCTCAGAGGCCTTGGGCGGCACCAGCAGTATCCTGGGCTCCCTTCTGTCTTCGATCGTGCCGCCGTCGGGTCCAATTGATCTCAAGTCACCACCTGCCGGCGCCTGGTACACGCCCACAGGAGATGGCTTCACCGCCGGTGCCAGCACCCGTAGCTGGATGGCGCTCTTCATCGTCCCGTTTACATGTATCTGGTCCGGAGGTTCCATGACCGGCATCTACGGAACCCAGCTGATGAAGGGTCACTTCAATTTGCCCATGTCGCTGTTTGGCTTGCCGTTCCTCATCGGGTCCATCTTCCTCGTCTCCTGGTGCGCCATGAGCGTCGCCGGCAAGGTCACGGTTTCCGTTCACGGCGATCGTCTTGCCATCTTCACCGGCGTCGGACCATTCGGCCTCACGCGTACGGCAAACCTCTCCGATTTCAAATCCGTCCGTGAGGATTTCGGCTACGGAACCATGAACGCCAATCGCGGTTCCCGCGTCATCCGCCTGGAAGGAACTCGCGCCGTTGCATTCGGCTCCATGCTCTCCAATGAGAGGCGCTACTTTCTTGTTGGAGCTCTCAAGACCGCGCTCAGCGGATCAACGCCTTCCCCGATATTTGTCTCTCGGGGCTGAGGCTTCCGAAGGTCAATCCGCCGCTCTCTTGCAAGTTCCCCCTTCCCAGAGGTCGATAGCTCTGAGGCCGCTTTGCCTGCTATTTCCGCCGATTCGGGATAATTAAGTTCTCGGGGTGCCTTCTTCAAGGAAAGAACTTCTAATAGGCGTCGCAATGGATATGGAGCTAACTCTTTTCCTTAGAAGGTTATGTCAAAAACAGTGTGTGCATTCGACAAGGAGCGGAAAAGGGTGATAGGTGCATCTGCTTTGTTTCGTAAAAGATAGCCTTGAAATGTACTGACTGCAACATGGGGTAGAAATCAGAGCTCTTCAGAATCTATTAACTGCAAAAAACAGGCTCTGAACAAACGCGGAAAACCAACCCCAGTTTGAATCGTCGCGTAAGTGCTTTGTTTTGTATGAACGTGTAAGCACTCCAGAATCTGTTAATACAAGATTTGGGGGTTGGGACGACGGTCAGAGACTTCGGGTCTAAGACTTCATGCGAAAGCACATGCAGTGGAGGGGGGTTCGAGCCCACTCTCGATGCTGTCAACAGTCACATTCGTCAGGACCGCTGAAAGCTCCCATTCTTGCGGGAAGAATTCCAGGCGCCGATTTGCAGGCTAATTCCACAATTTCTCTAAGCTCGAAGCTATAGCCCAGACAAGAATCTCCACACGCATCAGCGTGCTCGCCTCGCGTGAACCAGCGCGGGTCCGAAGGGGTGCTGTCTCTGCTGCTCGCTCCGAGGGCCATCCACCACAACCCCGGTGAACTCGTGGTCCTCGAGTGGGAACTTATGCCGGCACACGGCCGGCGGGAAAAGGAAACGTTGAATGGCAAACATACTCGTCAACATAGAAAAGGGAATCGAGATCGCCGCTGAGGATGTTCTCAAGTGGCTCGGCGGTGCTAACAAAGCGCTCAAGGCCGCTCCTCAAGTGGTAGCAGCTCTCGCCACGCTCATCGCCGCCGTCGAAAAGCCGATGGCTGAGCTGGCCGGCGCCGCCTCAAATCCGCTCAACATCGCTCTGGACATTCAGACTGCCAAAGACCTGAAAGCCGTCTGGCCCGAGGTCAAAGTTTTCCTGGCGACGCTCGGCGTCAAGTTCTGAGCTTTCGTTCGAATTGTCCGTACCCCATCCATCGAGCGAAGTTAGCTCAATGGATGGGGAAGGGATGAGGACTGGAAACTGAAGACTGGCAACTCTCAACTCTTTACGTGTTCACCGACCGCGCCTGACCAAGCGTAACCTTCACCGTCATCTGCCGGCGGCCGCGCATCACCGTCACGCTGATCGTATCTCCCGACTGGTGCTTGTCGAGAACCACGGCGATGTCCTGCGGATCGGTAATCTGCTGCCCGTCCATGGCGACGATGAGGTCGCCGCCCAGCATCACTGGTTGGTTTCCGACATAGGCCTTCTCATTGCCTCCACGCAGTCCAGCGCGGTCAGCCGCTCCGCCAGGTATCACCCGCTGGATCAGCACACCATAGTCGGCAGACAGCCCCATCTGCTCCGCCAGATCCGGACCGATTGCGTAGGATTCGATGCCAAGTGACGGTCGGCGGATCTGCCCATACCGGGTCAGGTCCGACAGCACAGCCTTGGCTGTGTTGATCGGAATCGCAAACCCGATGCCCGAGCTCTGCTCAGCCCCATTCGAAGCGATCATCGTGTTGATGCCGATCACCTCTCCGTGCGAGTTCAGCAGCGGACCCCCCGAGTTGCCGGGATTGATTGCTGCATCCGTCTGAATCGCATCCTCGATCGGAGCGCCGTCGCCGTTTCGGATCGAACGAATGGAGCTGATGATGCCCTGCGTCATCGTGCCGCTCAGTCCGAACGGGTTTCCAATGGCATAAACTTTTTCGCCCACAGCAATCTGGCTCGAGTCGGCCAGCGTAACAGGTTGCAGATCAGGCGCGTCGATCTGCAGCAGTGCCAGATCGTGAATCTTATCCGTACCGATAACCTTGGCTTTGAAACTCCGCTTGTTGCTCAGTTTCACTTCGATGCCGCGGTTAGCGCCCTCGACCACGTGAAAGTTGGTCAGCACGTGACCCGATTTGTCGAGAATGAAGCCCGATCCCTGACCCTCCTGCGGAACCGCTCCGTAGAAGAAATTCATGATCACGGCACGCGACGTGATGTTCACCACTGAGGGCAGCACCCGCTTGTAGACGGAAATGTTATTCTGCTCTTCCGCATCAAACTCCGGAGCCGCGTGCGCCTCCGTCAGCTCAAGTGGCGATCGGGAACCTCCCGCGCCGCTCAATGCCAGGCGATTCAAACCGGAGGGGAAATGAGTGGTGGCGAACCAGAATCCGCCTACCAGTGCAACGATCAAGACGAACTGGCGCAGTTTCATATCCTTCTTTAAAACCTGATTACCTTTCAATACAGTTACGATGCCGCGGTCAAACAGTTCCTAAGGGAAACGGCACAGCACCGTCATAACAAATTCCATGCTGCTTCTATTTTAATGACTCGCCGCTAACGTTTAAGTTGCTCTCCTGCTTCAACCTCGGCCACAGCTGTTCCACCTGCGAGCGCAACGAATCGAGATCGCCGGTGTTTTCAACCACGTAGTCGGCCCGCCCGACCTTCTCCCCGTCTGAGATCTGATGTGCCAGCCGCGCTCGCGCATCAGCTTCGGCTTTCTCCATTCCCATCCCGCAAGTGCAGACGCGACCGACGTATCGAGCAATCTTGTCCTCATCCGATGCCGTGACCAGCACGATCCGATCGATGCGCTTCCGCAGGTCGGCATAAGCTGCGGTCGCCTCCCCCCCATCTTTCGCATCGCGTTCGACCTCGAAGATCAGCGCTGACACCACCACTGCCACCGCTGCCGCATCCCGAGCGAAGACCTCCTTCATCCACTCAGCTTGAGCTTCGATCACAGCCGGATGCACGATTGCATTCAGCTCCTTAACCCGGTTGGCCTTAAACGCCAGATCCGCCAGTCGAGGCCGGTTCAATCGCCCATCCGCCCCAACGACCCCTGGGCCGAAGGCCCGAACGATCTTGTCATACGCAGCATGTCCGGGCTCCATTAGGGCCCGTCCAAGTTCATCTGACTCAATCACCTCTGCGCCAAGCTGCCTCAGCATCTGCGCAACGGTGCTCTTGCCGCTCCCGAGACCGCCCGTGAGTCCAACGCGCAACATCGGTTATAGACCTCTCCGCATCTTGGCCGCCCGCACCGTGTTCGCCATCAGCATCGCGATCGTCAGCGGCCCAACTCCACCCGGCACCGGGGTGTAAGCGCCTGTCACTTCAAAGGCCTTCGGGTCCACATCGCCCACAATCGTCGATCCGCGCTTGGCAAACGCTGCTTCGCGCTTCGGATCGCCTGCAAAGAACTGGTTGAACTCCTCGAGCGTCGTGATCCGGTTGATCCCGACGTCGATGATCGTTGCTCCCGGCTTGACCATCTCCGGCGTAATGAATCCCGGCCTGCCGATCGCCGCAACCAGGATGTCCGCCTCGCGCGTAACCGCGCCAAGATCGCGCGTCTTCGAGTGACAGATCGTCACTGTGGCATTCTCGTGCAGCAGCAGCATTGCGACGGGCTTGCCCACAATATCGCTTCGCCCCACAACGACCGCATGCTGTCCACTGATCGGCAGATTGCTGCGCTTCAGGATCTCGATCACACCCGCGGGCGTGCACGGAGCCAGCGCAGGACGGCCCGCCTGCAGCTTCCCGGCATTTACGGGATGAAAGCCATCAACGTCCTTATCTGGAGAAACCGAATCGAGCAGGAACTTCGCATCCACATACTTCGGCAGCGGAAGCTGGATCAGAATGCCATCAATATCGTCCCGATCATTGAGTGATCGAACGAGGTCAAGCATCTCCTCGGTCGTGACCGTGTCCGGCGGAGTGATCAGATCGCTGTACAAGCCGAGTTCGCCACAGGTCTTCACCTTGCTCGCGACATAAATCTCCGAGGCCGGCACGTGACCTACAAGCACAGCCGCCAGCCCCGGCCGAACTCCGTGCGCCGCCAGGCCTTTGACCTCTTGCGCGACCTCGTTCTTGATTGCCGCCGCGATTGCCGCCCCGTCAAGGACCCTTGCCATTCATTGATCTCCCCACCTCAATCGTATCGTCTCGGCCCAGAAGGTCGTTCAGTGCGATGCTAAGCGCCGGGTGTCTATTTTTCACCGAAGTACAGCGGATGCGGGCTGATGCGGTGCTCCGCGCACCTTCAGCTTGCTGAGATGTACGTCATAACCGGTTCCCGGGAGCAGCGACTCGAGGATAAAGGTCTCGTTAGCTCCGGAGCGGAGCTCAAGGTAGCGATAGATGCCGACATCTCCGATGCTGGTTTCAGTCCCGCCGTTGGGCTCGTCGAGAAAGTGCTGCGCATCTGCGATGGTCGGATTTCTGTGACTTGGTCCCTCGAGCAAGCTCTCCGCTGCATAGGAGCGGACCAGCTTTGTCCAGTACCGGGCGAGCAGATCGGTGTCCGAGAAGATATCGGCCCATACGATCTCACCGCGAATTGCGACTACCACTCCTACAGCATGTTCCTGTTGAAGTTGGCTCAGAATTTGATCACGCGACTTCGAGACGGGGGCAGCAGCTTCATCAACCTTGGCGCTCACTGCGCTGTTCTGCATTGCACGCGCATAGCTGGTTGTGCCGAGGCTGGCGGGATCCGTGCCCTCCACTGTGACCCTCGAGGATGAACGCGACTTCAGGGCCCCGCCGATAGCGCCATGCACTGAATCCCAGACTTCGTGCTGGTCTTTGGCAACCATGGCTTTTTCGCGAACCATGGGTTGAACCATCATGCTCTGGGCTGAGGCTTTGGCTGAGGCATGAAAATTAGCGGTATCTTCAGTCCAACGGCCGGGTTCGATGCAGAAGACGCCAAGATCTATGGGATTGCTACCGGCAGGTACGATGCGATCTTTAGCAATTACGCGATCCTGCTTGCCCCCGGTGACGATTTCGCCAGCTAGGAGGAGCAACGGCTTAGTCGAATTGTTGACGAGGACGAGAGTGTTGACCTGATCGCCGCGGTATTCAGGTGCTGGCCTTGCAACGCCATCGTTCGGCAATCGGTTTTGGGAGGGGCGTGGTCGCACGAGGCCTCGAACTCTGCCGGCTTCAGTCACTTCGACCTCTCCGGTTTTGAGTCCTTCATCGAGGGTCATGAAAGGAGCTCCGGGCTCTTTTCCGGTCTGGACAACCGGGAAAAGCATCAGGTTGCCGCTCTCAATGGGTGCGAGGACGCGATAGGAAGTGAGTTGAGGATTTATTGGACCAGCAGCTCCTAAGACTAGATTCTGGCGATGGGCTGCGAAGAATACCACTGTCGTTGCGACGGCTGTCGATAATGTGAGAAGCATTGATCTGATCGAGAGTCTCATTGCGTTCCTCCGCCAATAGTTCCGGCTCAATTCCGGAACGGAGTTCCCCGGGTTTCTTGCAAGGAATTTTTGGCGTATCTTCGTGACGTGGACGACCTAGCGCCTTCCGAGCCCGTCGATGAGCCTTTGAGGATCGATTTTGCGGCGGCTACGATCGCACTGGAACCTGCACTGCTGGACCAGCTTTGGGCTGAGAGCGGGGCTGCATCGTGGGGACTCGCCCGCAGCGATTTCGATCGCATCGTTCTGGTCGCAGCTCTGCGGCAGAACTTTGGGCTCACTGCCGGTAGGGTCGCGGATAAGAGAGAACAGGCAGCGTTCTTTAGTGGAATAAAGCTTCCCGACCTGGTGCTCGCGAGCGCGTGCGCGGATGGCAATGAGCGCGCATGGGCTTACTTCATGGCCGCCTATGGATCGCAACTGACTCGTGCAGCCATTGCGATCAGCGGGAATGAGACGGTTGGACGTGATCTCGCCGATGCATTTTATGCCGAGATTTACGGCCTCGATACGCGTGAAGGAAGACGCAAGTGCCCCTTGGAATCGTATCGGGGGCGCGGCTCGCTGATTGGCTGGTTGCGAACGACGCTGTCGCAGAGGTTCATTGATCATTACCGCCGGAGATACCGTGAAGAGGCGCTCGAAGATGACAAGCATGATCTGTCAGCGACGACGAGTTCACCTGAACTGGATACTGCTTTTCAGAGAACGTTGCGTAATGCCATCCAAGATGCTCTGAGCAAACTGCCGAATGAAGAGCGCTTTCTGCTCGCGTCCTATTATCTGGATGAGAGGACACTGGCTGAGATTGGCAAGATCCTGAATGTACACGAGGCAACGATAAGCAGAAGACTGAAGAGGGCTACGGAAGCTGTTCGTAAGGAACTGTTGAAGAAACTGGAAACGAGTGGACTCAGTCGAAGGGCAGCGCAAGAGGCGCTCGGAACAGATCCGCGGGATTTGAAACTAGGAATAGACTTGAAAAAACTGCTGCAACATTCGGCTTCAGAACCGTTCTCGGAACAGGTGCCTTCTGAGCCGGGGAGAAAGAGCCAGAATCTGACGGGAGCTTTGCTGTCCGATACCAAGGGTCCGCGATCGAGTGAGGCAGGCAGCGAGAGATGAAGCCGATGATCCAACCTGGAAGCCATCCCGATGCCCAGATTCTGAGCGCCTTCGCGGAGCAGCAACTCTCTGACTTGGAGCGGAAGGACGTCATCGCGCACATGACTTTCTGCGGCAGGTGCAGAGAGGTGGTATTCCTTGCGCAGAAGGCAATGGAAGCAGAGGAGAAGGCTTCCTCGGAGGCACAGATTTCACAACGCAAGACAGGCGGAGGATTGCTTACCGTCTGGCGATGGTCATGGATTCCAGTAGCGGCGCTTGCCGGAATCGTCGGTTTTGCGGTGGTAAGACATATGAACCGTGCGTCCGTTTCCGAGACGCGGATGGCGCAGGATGTTGCTCCTTCAAAGATGGTTCAGAGCGTGCCGGCGACGAAGGGTGCTGCGAGTCCCTCTCCGGAACCACAAACGAGGCAGCCACGCCGCGAGCAGTTCAACCAGAAGCCAGCAGCACATGAGCGCTCGGACCGAGACGCCATGCTGGATCGTAAGTCTCTTGATGAGAGGAACAGCCTCGCGCAGAAGAAAGATGATGCGGTAAAGGAAACTGACTCAGTGAGCGCGACTGCTCCTCAGGAGTCGACTCGTTCGCTTAACGGAACGCTTAAGGCGCGTGCCAAGACATCGGCTGTTGGCGGACCTACCGCGCAGAACCAGGTGCAGCAGCAGAATAGTACGCAGTTGCAGCAGAACTATGCGAATGAGGAACGGCAGGCAGGGGGCCTAGCCGATTCTGCGAACAAGCCGATATCATCTGCGGGACGCACGGGTAAGTCGACGCAAACGATTGCAGTAGATGCGATTGGCGGACCGTTGCCGGTTTCTCCAGCACCTTCCGCGGCGCCGATTGTGCCTACAGCGCAGATCGAGAGCGCAATCGTATCCGAAAGTGATTTCGCGAAGCTCAAAGCGCGGAGCGCGGTTCTGCCCAGCAAACTTGGCGTGATTTCGGAGGCAACCTCTGCGAAGAGAACACTCGCCGTCGATACAGCTGGGTCGCTCTTTTTGAGTGAGGATGCGGGCAAGCACTGGCAAACGGTAAACGCAATATGGAGCGGGCGTGCTGTTCTGGTGAAGGTGGCCCCGACCGTCGCAGCAGTGGGAGGCGTGTTGAAGCACTCGATCTCGCGATTTGAGTTGACTACCGACAAGCAGGAGATTTGGGTGAGCGACGATGGCAAGAAGTGGTCTCTCAAGGCGCAGACAGGCAAGTAGGGGTCTGCCTTGAAGGGAATACCGCGGGTCTCAGGTTCGAACGGTGTTGTCTTCCGGCGTGAGCGGCATATGCTTCAGTCGAGTTCCAGTTGCGGCAAAGATGGCGTTTCCGATCGCGGGAGCAATTCCGACAATGCCAGTCTCTCCTGCGCCAGCGGAGGGAAGGTCCTTGCGATCGATGAGTACAACGTCAATTTGAGGTGTGTCGCTGAAACGTGGAACGCGGTATTTCGAGAGGTGTGGGTTTTCGATTCGGCCGTTCGAAAAGAGGATTCGTTCGAAGAGCGCTCCGCCAATGCCCTGAACGAGGGCGCCCTGCACCTGGTTACGGAGTCCGTCGGGGTTGATGATGGCGCCGCATTCCCAAGCTTGCACGGCACGTTGGATCTTCACTCTATTCGTTGACGGATCGATCGTGACTTCAGCACAAGTGGCAACGTAACCGCCTTTGTCTGTTCCACATGCAATCCCGAAACCGCGCTCGGGAGAAGATCGGTTCACTTCCCATCTGAACTTTTCGGCTGCCGCTTGAAGCACAGCTTTCAGTCGCGGGTTGGTAATGTTTTTGAGACGAAAGGCGAAGGGGTCCATTTTCAGCGCATGGGCCATCTCGTCCATCTGCGACTCGCGGGCAAAGTGGTTGAAAGTTGCAGCGAGCCCTCGATAAGAGCCTTGACGAAGCGGGGATTTGCAGGAATGGAATTGAATGAGCTGATTCTGTACTTCGTAAGGTGTTCCGATTGCGGCGGGTCCTGAGTTGTAGTTGTGGAACTCCCACGCGACGACGGTTCCATCGTGACGCGCTGCGGACTTTATCTCGACGAACCCGGCCGGCCGAAAGTAGGCCCAGGTGAATTCTTCTTCGCGTGACCACACGACCTTCACAGGCTTGCCTGCGGCGCGTGCAAGGCGCGCAGCTTCGATCGCAGCTTCTCCGGTGTGCTTGCCGCCGTATCCGCTGCCCATGTCAGGCTGGATGACGCGAACCTGTTTGGGTGAGAGTTGGAAGGCTTGCATCAGCTCTTCATGAACGCCGAACGGTCGCTGTGTGCCGGTCCAGACCGTCAACTTTCCGTCTCTCCATTCGGCTACAGCCGCTCGGGGTTCGAGAGGAGTGTGCGCGATGTACTCGATCGTATAGCGCGATTCAACTTTCACATCGGCCGAGGCGAAAGCATCGGCAACGGAACCTGACTGGTGCTCAGGTTTGCCCTCGCCGTCCGGATTGGCCTTGAAGTAATCGAAGATGCTTTTGTTCGAGGGTTGAGCGGGAACGGTCCACCTGGTCTTGATCGCGCCGAGAGCCTGATGTGCTGTGAATGCGCTGTCCGCAACAACCCCGGTGAAGTCGCCATCACGAATGACTTTCAGATTTGAGAGTTTTTCCGCAGCACTAGTATCTATGGATTCCAACTTTGCGTCGTAAGCTTCGGGGCGAAGGACGGCGCCATAGATCATTCCTGGTCGAGCGATGTCTGATGGAAACTGGTGCTTGCCCGTGACGAAGTCGCGGCCGTTGGCCTTGGGGATCGGGGTTCCGGCAATCTTCCATTCCGTTGCAGGCGTCAGCGGGGGGTCGCCGGGAACAGATTTGACTAGGTTTTCGCCGCGGGTCAGATTGCCATAGGTGATGAACTTTTTGCCATCGGGAGTCGTGATCTTCCCCTGGTTCGCAATGAGTTTGGATCCATCTATATTCCAACGCTGGGCGGCGGTCTCCACAAGCAACTCTCGGGCGGCGACAGCCATATTCCTGAGTTGGGGAGACATCGTGGGTGTGGTGCGGCTTCCGAATGTGCCCATGTCCCAGGGGACAAGGTCGGTATCGCCCATGATCATTGTTATCGAGTCAAAGGACACTCGGAGTTCTTCCGCGACGGCCTGCGCGAGAGAAGTACGGATATTCTGGCCGACTTCAACTTTGCCAGTGAAGACCTTGACGCGGCCGTCGGCGCCGATGTGAATCCAGGCGCTGAGGTCGGTTGGAAGCTCGTGGCGGTTTGCTGCGCGGCCCGATTCTTGTGCAAGGGCGGAGACTGGGGAGAGGCAAACTAACAGACCTCCGCCCAGAAGCTTGAGGAACTCGCGGCGGTCGACGTCGTTTCTAGCGAGCTGAAGATCGCGAGTCGTCATTGTGCACCTCCGGAGGAGTGTGTAGCAGCACGCCTGATAGCTGCGAGGATGCGGGGGTACGTGCCGCAGCGGCAGACGTTTCCGTTCATGGCAGTAACGATCTGCTCGTCGGAGGGCGAGTGGTTATCGTGGAGCAGAGCCGAGGCACTCATAATCATCCCTGATGTGCAGTAGCCGCATTGGTAGGCGCCTTCCTCGAGGAAAGCTTCTTGAATGGGGGTAAGGCGGCCGTTTACTTCAAGTCCTTCGATAGTTGTGATCTTCGCCTCGGCAGCAGCTGCCGCCGGAATCTGACATGAACGGGCAGCTGTACCGTCCATGAGAACGGTGCAGGCACCGCACTGGCCTTCACCGCATCCGTACTTAGTCCCGGTCAAGCTGAGACGGTTGCGGAGGACTGATAACAGCGATTCATTATCTGGAGCGTCGACGGGGTACTTTTGTCCATTAATGTGGAGAAGGAATTTGCTCATCGCGGGAGCACCTCAGCGCCGGGCGGGCTGGCACGGGATACAGCATAACGCAATGGCATAGAGCCTGTTCAGCGGGTACGTCTCCGGGATCTGTTGCGGCGTTTTCCTTCGGCGGCCGCTGAGTGATACTTGCGGCGGATTTCTTCAATATTGACGGTTGGTTGCGGGACCTGAAAGTTCATCTCTTCCATGGTGGAAACGATGATTTCAGAGATGGCAAGATCACGGAACCACTTATGGTCAGCGGGGATCACGAACCAGGGTGCGTCATCGTTATTACAGCGAACGAAGACATCTTCGTATGCCCGAAGGTAATCATCCCAGTATTTGCGTTCGGCATAGTCAGCTTCGCTGATTTTCCATCGTTTGGCAGGATCGTCGAGGCGCTGCTCGAAGCGCTGCAGCTGTTCTTCTTTGCTGATATGCAGAAAGAACTTCAATATACGCGTGCCGTTCTGGATCAGGCGGCGCTCGAAGTCGTTGATCAGCTTGTAGCGCTGAGACCAGATGGACCTGGGTACGAGATTGTGAACGCGGACGATGAGTACGTCCTCGTAGTGAGAACGATTGAAAATAGCGACTTCGCCTTTTGCTGGTGTCTGGGCTTCAATGCGCCAGAGAAAATCATGGGCGAGTTCCTGCTGGGTGGGCTCTTTGAAATTAGCGACATGGCAGCCGTCAGGATTCATTGAACCGATGACGTGCTTGATGACTCCGTCCTTGCCACCCGCGTCAAGAGCTTGAAGGACGATGAGCAGGGAGCGCTTGCGTTCTGCGAACAGGCGCTGTTGGAGATCGCTCATTTTCTGGCTCAGATCTTCGATCTTTTCCAGTGCTTCATTCTTTTGGTAGTTGCCTTTGTGGCCCGGATTGAAGTCGCGGAGACGGATATGATCGCCGGGCACGATGCGGAAGTCCCTCAAAAACTGCTTTCCAGTCATTGCTTCTCCATGGTTATCGGAATCCCTTCCTTCTGTGTAAACAATCGAAGCTAGCGGTTTCTGCTTCCGTTTGAAGGTCGTGATAATCCGATACAGAGTTTGTTCTCCAACCTTCCTCTTCCGCCCGGCCTCAGCGACTTGGGAGGACCTAATATGCTGGTGTCGCTAGATTTGGCGTGAAAGGATCCTCCGCTTGTCTGATGCTGCCGAAGTCAGCGATGTTCGCACTCGATAGTACAGCTCTCGTGTACTTTTCCGGTCGAAAATGCGAGCGTGAGAACGACTTAAGGCGTCAAAGTTGGTAGAGGAGCGAACCAGGATGCGGGCAATCGTCAGCCTGATGGTATGGGTGTGTTTGACGCTTATCGGTCGAGCCGTTGCAACGGGGCAGCAGTTGACACCCGTTCCACCTCCGCCCACCGGGACTCCATCGCATCCCTTTTTCATCACCAAGACATGGATTGTCGGCGGGGTCGGAGACTGGGACTACCTCACGATGGATCCTGCGACGAGAGAGTTGTTCATCGCGCATGGACCCATGGTCCAGGTCGTGAACGTGGATACTGGCACCGTGGCAGGGGCTGTCAAAGGGTTCCGGCAGGCACATGCTATCGTGCTCGATGCACAAGGTGTTTATGGATATGCAAGTGACGGCCAGGCGGATGTTGTGCGCGTCTTTGACCGCCGATCCTTCCAGATTGTCGCGAATATCCCGACGGGTCCCGCGCCGCGATCCATGGCGCTGGATGCACCGAGCGGGTTGCTCTTTGTTGTTGGCGGGCAAGCGGCCAGTGCGACTCAAGCCCGTGCACAAGTCTCGAGAACTGCTGTCGCTCTGCCGCCCAGGGCCACAACTCGGGGAACTCAGTCCTCGATCACTGTCATCGATATTGGACGCCGGGTGCAACTGGCGCAACTCGTTATTCCGGGAGAACTGGGATTTGCGGAAGGCGATAACGACGGACTAGTGTACGTCACGAACCGAGATCGCAATCAAATCATGCGTTTGGATGCGCATGCGATTGGAAATGCGCTGCACAGGATTATCGATGCGGATACCAGATTCAGGCCCACATCGAAATCGGCACAAACTGGAACGATCGAGAAAGCACGTGTTCAGAACGAAAAGCCCCCCATCCTGGATTGGTACCCCGGTGCCGCGGCGAATCCTCCTCAGGAGGCCCTGCCATCCTTCATTTCTCTCGGCACTGCCTGTGACGGACCTCGAGCAATGGCCATCGATCCAACGCATGCGCGCTTATTCGCAGCCTGTAGCAATTTCAAGTTGGTTGTTGTGGATCCACAATCTTCGAGAATAGTTGCGGCGCTGCCGATCGGACCGGGGGCCGATGCCATCGCATATGACCCAAATCGAGGCTTGATCTTCACGGCCAACGGAGCAGGGGATGGCAGCCTGACCATTATCCGTCAGGATGTCACGGATACGTACGCTGTAGTTCAAACGCTACCTACTCGCCAGCATGCGAGAACCTTGGCCATTGATCCGTCAAGCGGCAATGTGTACCTGACCAGCGTTATGTATGGAGCCGCAATGAATGCCCCAATGACGAACGGGAGGCCAGCGCCACTGAAAGTTTCCCCCGCTGACAGCAGCTTCCAAGTGCTCGTCGTGGGAAATTGAGTGTCGTCGATCAGATATCGAGCTAGTGAAATTAAAGCATGCTTTCGGAACTCATCTATTCATTCGATAATTGTAATCATTTGTTTGTCTTAGCCTGTGCCCGCGATTCCAAGAGTCGATGCGGCTCATCGAATTCCAGCGTGAACTAGATCACATCGCCTGATCCCATTCCGCCCCTAGAATTGCGGAGGTAGCGGACGGATCGGTGACCTCGTCAGGTTCAATTCATTAGGTCTGATCCGTTTCTGAACGGGTGCGCAGCACCTGGGATTCTGGAGAATGGATGGCGAGGCTGCAAGAACGCCCAACAACAAAGAGCATGCAGGACCGAATCGTCGAGCTTCGCGCACGTCGCGCCGAACTCGAGCTTGGCGGGGGTAAGGACCGGATCGAAAAACAGCATGCTTCGGGAAAGCTCACAGCGCGGGAGCGCGTCAATGCGCTCGTCGACAAAGGGAGCTTTGAGGAGATCGGTGTCTACGCCTTACATCGTGCGACTCTGTTTGGCATGGCGGGAAAAGAGACACCCGCCGACGGGGTAGTGACCGGCGCTGGAACCGTTGATGGCAGACTCGTCCACCTGGCGAGCCAGGACTTCACGGTACTGGGCGGGGCCGCAGGCGAAGTGCACTGCAGCAAGATCGTCGAGATGATGATTATGTCCCTTAAAACGGGGACTCCGTTTGTCTTCATCAATGATTCGGGCGGAGCCCGCGTGCAGGAAGGTATCGACAGCCTGGATGGCTATGCCCGCGTCTTCTATAGGAATGTCCAGCTTTCAGGCACTGTGCCACAGATCGCGGTGATTTGCGGTCCTTGTGCCGGTGGAGCTGCATATAGCCCCGCCTTAACCGACTTCGTAATTCAGACGCGCCAGGCTCGGATGTTCATCACAGGACCGCAAGTCATCAAGCAGGTTACTGGCGAAGATGTGAGCGCAGAAGAGCTTGGCGGGCCGCAATCGCAGATGAACCGTTCTGGAGTGGTGCATCTGATCGCACAAGATGATAAAGAGGCTCTCTCGCTGTGTCGCCGGCTTCTCGGCTTTATGCCGGCGAATAATCTTGAGGATCCGCCGCGAATGCCCTTCAACTCCCGGATCAAGTCGGACGCGGACATGAATTCTGTTATGCCGGTCGATCCTAAAATCGCATACGACGTGCGATCGATCGTGACCCGGGTGGTGGACTACAACGACTTTCTGGAGATTCAACCGGGTTTTGCGCCGAACGTTGTTATTGGGTTCGGACGGTTGCAAGGTCGCCCTGTTGGGATCATCGCCAACCAGCCGAGCGTGATGGCTGGGGTGCTGGACATCAATGCATCCGACAAAGCAGCTCGCTTTGTGCGCTTCTGCAACGCATTCAACATTCCTCTGCTGACCTTCGTGGATGTTCCGGGTTTTCTACCCGGAGTGGAGCAGGAGCGGGGCGGAATCATTCGGCATGGAGCAAAGCTGCTGTTTGCGTATTCGGCGGCTACGGTCCCGAAGATCACGGTCGTCTTACGCAAAGCGTATGGCGGTGCGTACATCGCCATGTGCTCCAAAGGACTAGGGGCAGATCGAGTCGTTGCCTGGCCGACAGCCGAAATTGCAGTAATGGGGGCAGAGGGTGCGGCCGAGATTGTGTTCCGGCATGAGATCGAGGCGTCGCATGATCAGGCGACTCGAAGACAGGAACTGGTAGAGGAGTATCGGGAGACGTTCGCCAACCCATATGTAGCCGCAGGCCGGCGACTGGTAGACGAAATCATTGAGCCTGCTGAAACGCGCAGATATCTCGCACTAGCGCTGGAGTCGCTGCACGGCAAGCGGGAACTTCGGCCGGCGAAGAAGCATGGTTTGATTCCCCTTTGAGGAGGCTACGTTGACATTACATGGAACTGAGCTGATTGGTATCACCGCCATGATCGTGGGCAGCCTCGTGGGGTGCTATGTGCTTTTGCTGCGAAAGCTGCATGTAATGCTGGATGATCGTGAGTCGAAATTGGCAGATCAGATGGAGAAGCTCGACTTAGCAATCCGTGCGCTAGAGACACGGATTGCCAAGCACCAACCGCAATCATCTCCGCTAGAGCATTCACGAGGCGCTACGAATCTGGGGGAAGTCGATGAAGAGAGTACTCCCGAGAATCGAAATGAGGAAGGCACGGAGATTGCGCCAGAGATCCAGGCAGCGCTCGCTGCAGCGGCGGTTGCGACTCTGGGGCCGAATGCTGTGGTGCATTCGGTCAAAGCGGCTACGAGCCCGTGGACGCAACAGGGGCGTGTGCTTGTCCAGGGCGGGCACAACCTGCGAGTGCAGAGGTAACGAGGAGGAAGATTGAGGCTTCGAATCAAAATCGATGGTAAGACTTACGAAGCCGAAGTCGAGATTCTCGACTCTCAGGAAAGCGCGCCGGAGTATCCGCCTTATCCGCCGGCACTGACGACGTTTGTTCCGGCAACATTGCCGGAGCCTGCAATCCATGTCGAGCCGGAGCGGAACGAGGGAAAGGAATGCCGCAGCCCGGTTACTGGAATGGTAATCAAGGTGAACGTCGAGCCTGGGCAGGAGGTGCAACCCGATGAGGTTGTTGTCGTGCTCGAGTCAATGAAGATGGAAATGCAAATCACAGCACCGCGGGGAGGTCTGGTGAAACGCGTAGCGGTCGCACCGGGAGCGGCGGTGAAAGTGGACGAGCTGATGGTGGAGTTTGTATGACGGGCCGTGGGGTATTGGAAGCGGAGGCAGGATATTCGCCGGAACTCGATTGCATTCCGGGCATTCAGTTTGTCGATCACGTGGCAATTGCGGTACGGCCTGGAGAACTGGAAGGTCAGGTGAGGGCGTACGAGTCTCTCGGATTCCGAACGATCCATCGCGAGGAGGTATGGGGATCAGATCAGGTTCGGGAGGTTTTAATGCAAGTGGGCGAGGGCCCGAATCTCATTCAGTTGCTCGAACCACTAAACTCTGATTCTCCAATCGCGAAGCTGATTGCAAAGAATGGCGGCCATGGCGGATTGGCGCATGTTGCGTTCCGAGTCGAGAACGCGAGGATAGCCTTCGAGTCGTTGCAGAACAAGGGGTTCAGGATCGTCGATCCTGCTCCACGACCAGGATCACGAGGCACAACAGTTTTTTTTGTCCATCCGAAGTCGAAGGCAGAAAGCCCATTTGGGGTGCTGATAGAGATCGTGGAAAAGCCGGGGGTTAAGTGAGATGGCGAGTGGAAGCTTCCTGTCAGACTTTCTGCCTGTTCCGACCGCGGATTGGGAACACGCCGTTCGGGAGACCGTAGGGGGACCGGAGTATGCCGCAAAACTCATCTGGCATCCGGAAGAAGGTCTCTCCGTAAAGCCATACTATCGGGCCGAGGATATCCAAGGGCTTCAGTTTTTGAAAGCCGCTGTGGGAGAGTTCCCCTATGTACGGAATAATCGCGCCTCGGCTGACTGGCGAATTCGTGAAGCGGTTGAAATTGCAGCTCCGGAGAAAGCCAATCAGGCCGCGATCGAGGCCATAGGCGCGGGTGCGGAGGAGATTGCTTTTGATGGCGCATTAATTGAGAGCGAGGGTGATCTCGCGCGATTACTCGGGAGTTTGGAACAGATCCCGGTGCGGATCCATGGTTTGAACCCGCGAACTGCACGCATTACTGCCGATTATCTTCTTGCACATCGCCATACTGCGGAGATTTCGGCGGCTATCGATCCATTGGCAGACCTCGACTTTTCTGCGGAATTGTTATGTTCTCCGCCGGACTGGCGCCCGTTCACAATTTCCGCGGACGATTATGAGGAACGAGGCGTTGGCGCGATCGAGCAAGTTGCGTTCGTGCTCTCAGCTGGAGTCGAGTTCCTCGATGCGATTCTGGGACGTGGCGTGGACATTTCTCTAGTCACGAAAGCGTTAGGATTCTCCTTCGCCATAGGGCCACAATTCCTCGTAGAAATTGCTAAGCTAAGAGCTTTCCGTCTGGCCTGGGCGCGAATTGTGGAGAGCTTCGGCGGCGATGTAGAGAGTGCTAAGCCTGTGGTCTATTCCCGTACCGCACGCTGGAATGAAACAGTGTACGATCCGCACGTTAATCTACTGCGCGCGACGACAGCGGCAATGTCAGCCATTCTCGGGGGAACGGACTCGCTCGAAGTGGCTCCATACGATGAGTGCTACCAAAAGCCGGGTCAAGCAAGTCGAAGGCTCGCGCGCAACTTGCAGCTGATTTTGAAGCACGAGGCCGAATTCGCGCGTGTGGCCGATCCGCTCGGCGGGTCCTATGTAGTTGAAGTCTTAACGAACTCAATCGCGACCAAGGCCTGGAAAACGTTTCAGGAGCTTGAGGCGGCAGGCGGCTTTCGCAAGGCCAAAGCTGATGGAACCATCCGTTCCATCGTTGAGCGCAGGGCCGCAGATCGAGACGCATCTGCACGCCTCCGTCGACTCGTGCTGACAGGAATCAATCGGTTTGCAAATCCTAACGAGAAGGCTGCGGATCGTGTAGATCCCAATCAGTGGAACCGATCGCAAAGGGCTGCACGCGACTTTGAAGAACTGCGGTTTCGCACAGAGCGAGCGGCAGATAGAGGTAAATTGCCAACGATTCTGTTCGCCGAGTTTGGAGATGCCAAAATGCGAAGTGTGCGTTCGCATTTTTCCGCGGAGTTTCTGGCATGCGCGGGCCTAACGGGGGATACTCGTTATTTTGAGAGGCCGCCGGAACTTGCTGATGCCAAAGCCGACTTGATTTTGCTTTGCAGTTCCGACCCGGAGTACATGTCATTCACCGATAAGTTGATGCCACTGCTGGCCCAGCGCAACAGCAGCGCACAGGTGGTGATCGTCGGAAATCCCGAGAACGCCGAACAGTTGAAGCGCATCGGCGTTTCCGAGTTCATTCATCTGCGAAGCGATGCAGTTGGGGTGTTGACCAGCCTTCAACAGAAGTTGGGAATCGAGGGCTGAACCATGCGTCCGGACTTTTCGAAGATCTCACTCACATCCTCGGTTGTTCACCGAGAGGCGGTAGAGGGCGAGGGCTGGCTCTCGCCGGAGCATATCTCCGTTAAGCCCGCATACTCTGCTGAAGATCTTGCCGATCTCGAACATCTTGACTTCGCAGCGGGAATTCAACCTTATCTCCGGGGACCCTACAGCACGATGTATGTGCTGCGGCCCTGGACCATCAGGCAATATGCGGGGTTCTCGACAGCGGAAGAATCGAATGCCTTCTATCGGCGGAATTTAGCCGCGGGGCAAAAGGGCCTTTCCGTAGCCTTCGATTTGCCGACGCATCGTGGATACGACTCAGACCACGAAAGAGTTCGAGGCGACGTCGGCAAGGCCGGCGTAGCTGTTGATTCCGTCCTCGATATGAAGATCCTGTTCGACAAGATCCCATTGGATCAGATGTCTGTATCGATGACGATGAACGGAGCCGTTCTTCCGATCATGGCTTTTTATATCGTCACCGCGGAGGAGCAGGGAGTTGCGCCAGAGAGGCTCAGTGGAACCATCCAGAACGACATCCTCAAGGAGTTCATGGTCCGCAACACCTATATATATCCGCCTGCACAGTCGATGCGGATCGTCGGAGACATCTTCAGATATTGCGCGGAGAAAATGCCGAAGTTCAACTGCATCAGCGTGAGCGGGTACCACATGCAGGAGGCGGGAGCTACAGCCGATCTCGAATTGGCTTATACACTGGCGGATGGGTTGGAGTACCTGCGAACAGGCATTAACGCCGGATTGATGGTCGACGATTTCGCGCCCCGGATTTCCTTCTTCTGGGGAATCGGCATGAACCACTTCATGGAAATTGCAAAGCTGCGCGCTGCTCGTGTCCTGTGGGCCAAGATTGTGCGGCAGTTCAATCCTAAAAACCCAAAATCACTGGCATTGAGAGCGCACTGCCAGACCTCGGGATGGAGCCTTGCGGCTCAGGATCCTTACAACAACGTTGTTCGTACATGTGTTGAAGGTTTGGCGGCCGTTCTAGGACACACACAGTCGCTGCATACGAACGCACTCGATGAAGCTTTAGCGTTGCCAACCGAGTTTTCCGCTCGCATCGCACGTAACACGCAAATTCACCTGCAACAGGAAACGGGAATCACGAAGGTAATCGATCCATGCGGTGGTTCGTATTATGTCGAGCGTTTGACACACGAGCTAATGCACAGAGCGTGGGCACTGATTGAAGAAGTAGAACAGTTGGGTGGAATGACGAAAGCGATAGAGGTCGGAATCCCAAAGATGAGAATCGAAGAGGCCGCAGCGCGGAGGCAAGCGGATATCGACTCGGGCAAACAGACCATCGTGGGTGTCAATACATACCGAGTGGAGGAAAATCTGGACATACCGGTCCTTACCATTGATGACGCACAGGTCCGCAGCACGCAAATCAGACGTTTGGAACAGCTGAGGCGCGAGCGCGATTCCGCTTCGGTGAATAAGGCGCTGGCGAGAATCGAGGAGTGCGCCATCTCGGGAGAGGGAAACTTACTGGAACTCTCAGTTGCGGCAGCACGCGCCCGGGCGACACTCGGAGAGATCTCATCCGCCCTAGAGAAGAGTTGGGGTCGGTATGAGGCGGTGACGCGGATAACCTCCGGCGTCTACTCAGCCTCGGCGGCGAACTCAAAAGAATTTCAAAGGGCTCGCGCAATGGTCATCGAGTTCGAGCAGGAAGAGGGTAGAAGACCTCGGATACTTGTCGCAAAAATGGGACAAGATGGTCACGATCGCGGAGCGAAGGTGATCGCAACCGCACTCGCGGACATTGGTTTCGATGTTGACATAGGCCCTCTTTTCCAGGCCCCGGCAGAGGTCGCCCGGTTTGCTGTGGAGAGCGACGTTCACGTTGTAGGAGTGTCATCTCTGGCCGCGGGGCACATGACGCTGATTCCTGAATTGATTGAAGAACTTCGCCGCAGGGGACAAGAAGACATTGCGGTAGTGGCAGGAGGAGTGATTCCTCCACAGGATTATGCGTTCCTTTACAATACAGGAGTTTCGGAAATATTCGGTCCGGGCACGGTGATTCCGATTGCAGCACAGCGGATTGTGCGGGTGATTAGTGCTCGGTGCGTAGGAAAGCGTAGTTGATTGGATCGGGAGCGGAGACAGGATGACGGCCAGGTCGCCTGAGAAATCGGAAGCAGAACTTGAGAGATTTGACACCTGTCTTCCGAGGCGGCTTTCAGTGTCGCAGTACATCGAAGGAATACTGACATGTGATCCGTCGATCCTGGCCAGGGCTCTTACCCTTGTCGAGAGTTCTCATCCGTCAGACTGCAAATTGGCGGTCGAAATCCTGGAGATCTGCCAGAAGCAAGATAGCGACTCGATTGTTGTTGGGGTAAGCGGGGTGCCGGGAGCGGGCAAAAGCAGTCTCATAGACGCGCTGGGAAAGCACATCATCACGCAATACGAAGAAAAGGTCGCAGTCATTGCGATCGATCCCAGCAGTCGTCTTAGCGGAGGGAGCATTCTTGGCGACAAGACGCGTATGCCGTATCTGGCTTCCAGCGAAATGGCTTTTATCCGACCTTCGCCGAGTAAAGGAAAGTTGGGAGGCGTTGCTGCACACACCCGCGACGCTATTGCGTTGTGCAAAGCCGCCGGTTTTCGCAATGTGTTCGTCGAAACCGTCGGCGTCGGACAGTCTGAGACTGCTGTGCGAGAGATGGTGGATTTCTTGCTGCTTGTCATACTGGCTGGTGCAGGCGATGAACTACAAGGGATCAAACGCGGCGTGATGGAGATGGCTGACGTCGTCGCAGTGAACAAGGCAGACGGTGACAACGTGCGCCAAGCCGAGAAGGCGCGTTCAGACGCTGAGAGCGCTCTGTGTTGTTTTCCCTCAACGCCATCGGGCTGGGCTCCGCGGGCGATTGTTTGTTCTGCTCGCACGGGGCTTGGGGTGGAAGAAATCTGGTCGCTCATTCTGGAACACCACAAACTAGTCACTCGAGGCGGATATCTAGAGCGAGTCAGGCGCGAGCAAAACCTGAGCTGGTTTCACGAGGATCTTGAGCAAGCTCTGATGCAGATGTTCGTATCCGTTCCTATCGTGCGGCAGCGATTGGCAGAGCTAGAGCACGACGTCGCGGCAGGGACGACAACCCCGATGGCTGCCGTCCAGCAGCTGCTTTCCCTGCGAGATTCAGATCGCATTCTGCGAGAACCCCAAGAGAAGCACTCGTCTTAGTATTTTGATCTCCTAAAACGATGAATCATCTCTGCGCAACCAAACGATATCCATCCCGGGTTCGGAGATGGTACTTCTGCAGATTCTTCCCGACAAGTCTTACCTTGATTGATCGCCATCCTCGATTCGGGTTCGCCTGAGGATAGTAGCTCACTGTATAAAGGTGAACCAAATCGTTGCGGATCGAGGCAAATGCTTTCTTCTCATCTAGCCAGTTCTTTGCAAAGTAGGCTTTTCCGCCAGAGACTTTGCTCATCCGCTCAAACGCGGCTGCGGAGGCAGGATCTTCTTCAGCTTGGCGAGTGCTGATGATGTAGATGATGGTCCCGGTGGATTGAGCGAGCTCGGCAACGTCCTCTGGTGGCACGGAACTCGCGTTGTCGGGGCCGTTGGAAAACACCACGATCGCTTTGCGGCCTTTGAGGGGCGCTGCGTCTTTTACCGTTAATAGCAGGCTGTTGTAAAGTGCGGCATCATCCCCGGCAACCGTACTGCGCACCGCATTAACGATGCTGAAATGATCAGATGTCAATTTCATAGCGCGCGAAAGATCGCGACAGTAGGAATAAAAAGCCACTCTGCTAGCATTGTCCATGGATCGGATAAAGTCTGTTATAGCGTCCTGAGCAAATACAAAGCCGCGGTACATGTAATTGCTTGTATCGAACAATACAAACACGCTCGCCTGGTTTCCGTGCGGCTCGGGCAGCGCGGTGGATGCGATCTGCATGTGGGACTCAGCATCTTGGCTATCTGCAGGGACAGCAGTTCTTGAGATTTGAGGCTGATCATCGCCTTGGGAGCCTGCATCGTTCGTAGTCCCACTTCCTTCTTCGAAGCTGGAAATCTTCTGTGGAATCTTATCTTCGGTCACCTCAAAATCTTCAGGGCGAAGTCCGTTTACGTAATTGCCTTTGCCGTCAGTGACCGCAATACTGAGCTGAACCAGAACAACGTTCATCCTCAGATGCGTGGAATCATCTTGAGGTGCGGACTGGGTCTTGGCAGGCTGAAGGAGGATACAAGGAACTAATCCAAATATGGCCAGGGATGTTTTTCGCATTGTTTCACACCCATCATTCTCTAACTTGTTTTCGTTTACTCTGCTGGATTTGCGACCGCCGCCTCCAGATTGATTTTGCCCTTGCGGAATTCTTCGCCGGTCAGCAGCATCGCGCGCTGAAGGGCAGGCCAATCATCAGTATTACTGGCAAAAATGTTGGTGATCATATTTCGAGTCAGTTCTGGGACGAGGAGATTCAACTCCACTGGTTGATAGCCCATTTCGTCGGCGATTCTGGCCCAATAGAGATTATTCGAATCCCAGGATTCCGCAAAGATTTTTCCCGCATTTCCTCCGTAGCTGGAAGCTGCTTTGAGGTTGAGGAGGGATGATGAATTGGTAACCCTGAATGAGGGATGAGGAACGCCAAAGTCAGCCGATAGGCGCTCCCATGTGGAGTCGGAAGGGGCTTGCGAGCAGAGGATATTCAACTCCCGCCCCGCTGGCCCCGACTTTTCCGTGGCGTCCGGGTATTTCCTCCGAAACGAGAATGCGAGATAGAACAGATCGGCGGGCGGCAACGCCGACACGATTCGCCTGATATCGCCGCCCGATTGTAACGCAGTTGACACCTGTTCCAGCCGAATTGGAGTTACGCGATCTGAGAGAAGCTCAATCACTTTCGCGCGCAAATCTGGATCATGCAACGAAGAGTTTACGAGCTCCTCGCCGGTCCTTTGATAAAGAGCCGCGATGTGCAATTCGGTGGGGCCCACTTCCCACCAGCGCGGAAGAGTAGCGCCGACCAGCAGGTTTGGAACAACTTCTCGCCAAATCAATGCTTGGACATTCTTAGGGACGATAAAGTCTTCTTCGGTCATTGCCAGCGCATAAGGCAGGTCTGCGAGAGAGCCCAGCAAGTATGCACCACCACCTGCGGTAACTCCCACTCCCACAAGACGGGGTACATCCCAGATCTCAGTCACACCCTGGACCGACACTGATGAGAAGTCGTGGGACCGAACGAACAGCGGGTTGTTGTGCAGAACCTCCGCGCCCGGCGGTTCATAGTAAGCGTAGTTGAGCCCAACAAGAGTATCGCGCAAGAAGGGCGTTAGCTGCCCACGCGCAGTTTCCAGCTGGGCTGGAGCAGCGGGAGATTTCAGGATCTTTGTCAAATCTGTTCTTATTTGCAACTCGGCATGCCTACTCGAATAGATGATGGGCGCCCAAGAGCTCCGCTCGTTGCCGCTGAAGATTGGCCGAGGCATCTCGAACTCCCGAAGTGATTCGGCGAACGGAAGCAAGGAGTTCCCGGTAGCCGATCCGTGCGCCATCTGGCTCAAACCGTCATACAGTCCGAACAGGTCGTCGAGCGATGCGAGTCGCTGATCCTCGAGTACGGCACGTATCCTGTTCGCCATATCCCGGTGAACGCGCTGGCTATCTCGATCCTGCTTAACTGGACCTGCAAGCAGCTCAACGATCTGATCCTGAGTTAGGTTCCCGTTGCTCGCAGCCGCCCGCAAGGTGGCCTGCAATCCAGCTCGTGCCGCATCGAAGACTTGTGAGGACGACGTGACTCGCAGGAACGGTTGCACGACGGCAAGCCAGGAGGAATTCAATTGGCTCTCAGGAATCTGGTGCTGTCGCGCGAGAATCTGCCACAGTCCAACGTCCGCTTGAAAAGATCCGAGTGCATTAGCACGCAAAGCTGTGTTGGATATGCCGTCTATTTTGTCGGCCGCATTGACAAATTGCGAGATGCCTTCATCCGTGAGAGCAGGGAATTCAGCGAAGGTCCGGAACCAGCGACTGAACTGCGGATATCGATGAGCGATAAGTTTTTCTGTTTCCGCATTCAATTGGCGGTCCGACGGCCGCGCAGAGTCGATCGCACTCAGCATCAAAAAGACCTGAATGGGACCATTCTCAGAACGATAGTTCGAGGAGCCGATCAAGGTTTCCAAGAGTCGTCCCGACGTGTTCCACTCGTGACTTCGACCCAGCCAAGGGCGTAGTTCGCGGGACTTAGCCATCTGAGCAAAAATTGCATCCCAGGTTGCTACGTCGCCCGGAATCGCTACATCCCCATCGGGATGCCATTTCAAAGTAGAGAGAAGAACGAGTAGATCACCATTTCTCGGATACACGCCCTTGGAGGCGTCGGAGCGAGCGGCTGTCGATCGGTAAACGTTGTAAAAGCGCTTCAGCCGCGCACCCTCGGTGAAGTGAACCTGCTGCGATTGGTTAAGTCGGCTCAGCGTATCGAAATATGCCGCCAGCCATCCGCCATCTTTTGAGAGAAGGCTGACCACGAATTTTCCGGGTGAATGAGGGCTTTCTCCTGCGAGCTCTTCCCAGGGCTTATCGACATCTCCGGGCACTATTACACGCCCCGACTTTATACAAATCTGGCCGCCATATAAATCGATTACAGCTGCAACTGGCACGAGTTTCTTGATACCCGGCGATTCATTCAGAGCCTGACGAGTCTCACTATCGTATCTTGCAAAGGCAGAGTAAAGCCGATCAAGATCTTGGTCGTGCAGCAGGACATCGAGTAGAGTGTCGTTACCACTTCGCCGCCATTTTGATGCAGAAATCCAGTCTCTCTCCGGAAGGAGAATGGAGACTTTGGTGCCGGCGAATTCATATTCAAACGGAGCATCCTTTTGAAGCGCTCGCTCCAGTGCAGAAAGCGGAAATCCTGAGTCGATCGTCAGGAAAGCCCGCTCGGAGTTCGCGGTCATAAGCGCGGTGTCTCGATGTCCGCAGGCTTTCTCAAGCCGGTACCCCAAAGCATTCAACAGCTCATTCGCATCCTTGCAGCCGCTGATGCGAATGATCCCTTGCGAATCTGAGAGGCGTTGGATATCTCTCGCGAGGTGGACGTATCGATCAAGGAGAACAAGATATTCTTTCTGGCTTCCGCCGCTGTAGCCGTAGAGAGAAACGTTCCGGGCGAGCATAGGAAGCACCTGGTCGGGCGTCACCTCCTGGCTGATGCCTGCCATGCGTAAGAAGGAGCGGAGGGGACCTGGGATGACGATGGAATCATCCGTATGATTCAAGGCGTCCGCATTTTCAGATCCAAGCGCCGATGACAGGCAGCACGGGTAGTGGAGGGCAAAGCAAAGACACGCTAATCGGAGGATCTGATGACGAGGAAACCTCATTCGGAATACCTCTTAATGACGAGCGCCTCAACGGTAGCAGTTCAACCCTTATTGCACACATTCGACCTCAATGAGAGAGTCAGGGTTCGTGCCTGACTCGCAAATTCAAGTGCAAGTCGAACAGAAGAGGAAGAGGGTTGATGGCCTCCGTTCGGGATGCGCTACAGGTTGCTTGTTGACCGAGTGTTCGCTATCCAGTTCCGTCGCGTCTCCGGGTGCGTGGGCGAAGCCGCGCGTAGGTCAACCATCATCGCAAAACAATCGTCATCCCGCAAGTTGTATTGGAATTTGATTTTGAGCGGTCTTGATTCTCAACCGGCGCTTAAGTCCATTGCGCCTGATCCCAACTGCAGGCACAATTTGTTGCAACACGGCTCTGAGATAGTCCTTGATCGACTGCATCCGAAGAGAGGCCGCGAACTGCATTCAAGCGTTCACTTTTCAAGACGCGTGGTCGCGTGGAACAATGAGGCGGAGGCGCGGATGTGATTGAGGGACCTGAAGATTTGGTCCAGGTGCGTGATTAAGAGTGCTGGCTATTAACCGATCTTCCATATGAACCACTCAAAAACGATCGTTCATTCCCGCGTGATCTTGTCTGTTCTCAGCCTGATGACGGCGGTGCATTGTGCGCGACTCGCTCAGCCGCAAAGCCACGGTTCTTCTGCTATCACCGGCACAGTCCACGATGGCTCGGGAAATGGCGTGGCAGACGCCTCCGTTCGTCTTCAGGCGCAGGGTGACACCAGGGCCGAGGAGCGTAAGACGGATCCGACCGGCAGTTTCGGGTTTTCAGGACTAAAGACGGGATCCTATGTCTTAAGTGCATCGAAAGGCGAACGGCACAGCTCCGAGGTGATCGTTACCATCACGGCAGCGGGCGCAGTTCAGCGTATTGATCTAGTATTTCCACCTGGGGATAACGAGCGTCTGAAACCGGAGATGGAATACTCGGACGCGCCGAACTTCACCGTCGCGGCCGTTACGGACTGGACCGCAGCGGGGGGACATGGATCGGACACCAGTCTTCGAACAAGCGAAGCATTGACTCGCGAGACTTTGAATCTGAAACCCGATGCCTCAATTTCGTCCTCGGTTGTTGCGGGTAGCAACGTAAGCGAGCAGAATCTCCGCGCCATTCTCAAACAGACGCCAAAAGATCTGAAGGCAAATGAAGATCTTGGTCGCTTTTATCTTGCTGAGGAGCGCTATTCGGATGCGGTACCGCTATTGGAGACCGCTCATGAGTTGGACACTGATAACCCAGAGACTGAATACGAGCTGGCAGTGGCTCTCCTTCGCAGCGGAAGTCTGGTGAATGCGCGCAAGCATTTGGTGAGGCTGCTTTCAAAAGGAGATCGACCGGCTTGGCATCGAATAGCTGGAGAGCTGGCCGAGAAATCCGGGGACTCTCTCACTGCAGTTCACGAGTTCGAGCGAGCAGCGAAAGCCGATCCCAGCGAAGAGAATTACTTTGCATGGGGTTCCGAGTTGCTGGAACACCGCGCAATCTGGCAGGCAAAGGATGTCTTCGAGGCGGGTGCAAGGACCTATCCTAAATCAGCGCGGATGTTGACTGCCTGGGGTACAGCTCTTTTCGGTGCAGCCCTTTATGAAGAGGCTGCCACGCGATTATGTGAGGCTTCAGACTTGATGCCCACCGATGCCCAGACGTATCTGTTCATGGGAAAGGTTGAGGCTGCAACTCCGAAATCTCTTCCATGCATAGAAGCCAAGCTGCAAAGATTCGTTCAGATGCACCCAGGCAATCCCTTGGCCAATTTCTACTACGCGGTTTCGTACTGGAAAGAACACGGAAAGAGAGTCGATCCGGAAACAGTGGATCGCGTGAAGACATATCTGAATAGAGCAGTGAAAGCGGATCCCAAATGCAGTGATGCTTACCTGCAGCTTGGGATTATGGAGGCATCGCGCGGGGACTTTGCGACGGCTTCCGATTCCTATGAAAAGGCGATCGAAGCGAACCCGCAGTCAACGGAAGCGCACTATCGGCTTGGAGTCGCCTTTGACCGGCTCGGGAATAAGCAGAGAGCAGCTGAGGAGTTCAGACGACACGGAGAACTCGAAAAAGAACAAGCTGCGACGGTTGAACGTCAGAGAAAAGAAGTTAAGCAGTTTCTCGTGCAAGTTGGCGGAAACGGGTTAGACAAATCCGCACAGCCGTAATTCTATGACGAGGAATGTGCGGAGACGATACCCGCACCTTCGCGAATCGTCAAGATCTGATTGGCCTTGACTTGTGCAAACCGCTCGACCTTTTGTGTGGTAGGCCATTTCACTTCGATCGCATCCACAGTCTTATTTGCACCTAGACCGAAGTGGAGCCTAAGGTCGTTTTGCGACATAACGCTGGCCCCACTTTGAACCTCGGCCATTTGGATGTGTTTACCCGTAATCACACGCGCCCGCGCCCCAATAGCAGTTCGATTGCACTTGGTTCCCATCAGCTTCAGCTTGATCCAGTTCTGTTTGCTTCCACCCACATTGTGCAAAAGCGATGGGATGTCGTTCATGTTCAGGATTAGCATATCCATACCCCCATCGTTGTCGTAGTCACCGAACGCGGCCCCGCGGCTCGAGTAGCGGCTGGTAATTCCAGGACCCATCTCTGCAGATACATCTTTGAAACTACCGTTGCCAAGGTTCTTATAGACGAGGCGCGGGTTTTTGAAGTTCTCTCCGAAGTTGTACTTGTCGATCTCTGGGTACACATGTCCGTTGATCTGCACAATGTCGGACCATCCATCATTGTCATAGTCAATGAATCCGCAGCCCCAACCGACGTATGTATTGTTGATCCCTAGACCAGAATTGAAGGAAAGATCGGTGAAAGTGCCATCGCCGTTGTTGTGGTACAGGTTACTGGTGTCGTCGGCGAAGTTGGTCTTAAAGATGTCGAACCACCCGTCGCAGTCGTAATCGGCAACGCCGAGGCCCATGCCGGCCTGCTCGTGGCCATCTGCGTTATAAGCACATCCGGAAATCACGGCGATGTCAGTGAACGTGCCGTCGTGATTGTTCTGATACAGGATGCTAGGCATGGAGTCGACGGCGACATAGATGTCGGGCCAGCCGTCGTTATCGAAATCACAACACACGGATGTGATTGAATACCTTGGGCCCGGCTTCAGAATGCCTGCCTTTTCTGACACATCGATGAAAGTTCCATCTCCATTATTGTGGTAAAGGATGTTTGTGTCGCCGGGGAGTCCTCGAGGCCCGCACATTGTGGGCACACCTTTCCACTGGCAGAAGCTTGCGTTGTCGATCGAAGGGGGATTGTCCGGATCGAGATGTACGAAGTTGCAGACGAAGAGATCAAGATGACCGTCGCGATCGTAGTCGAGAAAGCTGCTGCCAGTCCCCCAGCGCCCCTTTTCCTGGGCAAGGCCGGCCTTTTTAGTTACATCGGAGAAGGTCCCATTCCCGTTGTTGTGGAAGAGAATGTTGTGACCCCAGAAGGTGCAAAAGAGGTCATCCCATCCGTCGTTGTCGTAGTCACCGACGCACACGCCGGTTTGCCAGCCGCTACGTCCTATACCCGATTTTTCAGTTACGTCCGTGAACGTACCATCGCGATTATTCTTAAACAGATGCGTCGTCGGTGCACCACCGGCAGGCCACTTTGCATCGAGTCGGCTTCCGTTTGTGAGATAGATATCCAGCCATCCATCGTTGTCGTAATCGAAAAAAGCGATGCCGCTGCCTTTGGTCTCGATAATGACGCGCTTATGTTCGGCACCTCCCCAGACGTTGGGAACCTTCAGCCCTGCATGTTCGGCGACGTCAATGAATTGCACGGGAGATGACGGAGTAGATGCTGTGGCAGTCTTTACCTGCGTCGAACCGGTGGCGGCGGTGATGGGCGTTGTGAGGTGATCAAGAAGTGTGTTGCCAAGGAGCAGTGCTGTGGATCCGAGGAAGCGACGTCGTGGAATAATCATGCGATTTCGCGATTATAGAAACACCAGAGACGGTAAGGGAAATCTAATTCACTTAGGTCTGACCTTTGGGAAGCGGCGCGGTACAATTCCAACGCCTTCCTTCACCGCAATGATCGTGTCGACGGGGACGCTGCTCAGTTTATCGACCTGTCCACTAGGCCAGGTGATCTGAAGCGAATCGACCTTGTTTCGTTTGCCAAGGCCGAAGTGGATTCTCGGATCGCTGGCAGACATATAGCTGGTTCCGCCTTTGGACTGGTCCACCTGCACAACCCCACCGGAAGAGAGTTTTAACAGAGAACCGATTCCGTCGCGGTTGGATTTTGTACCTATGAGGAGGACTTCGATCCAGTGATTTGGCGTGCCCGCATTGCGGAGAATCAAGGGGGCTTCTCCACGGCAGTTGACCGCAATTCCGACTTGACCGTCGTTGAAGAAGTCGGCTGTCGCGAGCCCGCGTCCGGCCATGGGTCGGTTGAAGTCGGGGCCCAGCGAATCAGAAGTTTTTTCGAACTTGCCATGGCCAAGATTTCGAAACATCAGTAGCGGCTCCTTGTAGCTGACTAGGCTGTGATAGAGCTGTACATTATCCAGCATCGCCCCGTTTGCCTGAAGGATGTCGGGCCACCCGTCATTGTCGTAATCCATGAATTTGGCTGCTACACCGCTAAGCAAGATCGCCTTGTTGCCGATGCCAGAGCTGTATGTCGCATCTGAGAAAGTGCCATCGCCGTTGTTGTGATACAGGCGGTTTAGTTCGAAATCGAGATGGGTAATGTAGATGTCGAGATTTCCGTCTCCGTCCACGTCGGCTGCATCAATACCCATGCCGGCTTCGTAACGGCCATCTTCGCTGGCAGCTAGCCCGGATATCAATGAGACGTCTGTAAAGGTTCCGTCACCGTTGTTCTCGAAGAGAAAATTGGGCCAAGTGTCGTTGGCTACGGCGATGTCGGGCCAGCCGTCATTGTTCAGGTCGGCGAGGACCATGCTCATGCCCTTCGACTCCGGGTCGGCGACTCCTGATTTTTCGCTCACGTCCGTGAACGTGCCATCATGATTGTTGCGATACAACGTGGTCTTCTGGCCGCGATAGTTGTTCGGGTTGCAGTAGGATCTGTAGCCCGGTTTGTGTTCCCCGCACCAGAGATTATTTTTAGGCGACCATTCGATGTAATTGGTGACGACCAGATCCAGCCAACCATCCTTGTCGAAATCGAACCATCCCGCGCTTGACGACCAGTTCCTTGTGTCTTCCACTCCTGCGTGGGCAGTCACGTCAGTGAATGTTCCGTCGCCATTATTCCGGTACAGAATTGCGCTGCCATAACCGGTGACGTAGAGATCGGGATAGCCATTGTTGTCAAAATCGCCGACAGCAACGCCCTGACCATAATGCCCTTCACCAGCGAGGTGTGCTTTCTCAGTCACGTCAGTAAATGTTCCGTCACCATTGTTGTGATAGAGAGCTGAGTGCAGCGGATGCGTGGGTTTATATGCTTCCGTTGCGGCCGATTGCACAAAATAGAGATCCAACAGTCCGTCCTGATCGTAGTCAATCCAGGCAACGCCGGTGCCCATGGTCTCCAAATAATACTTCTCCTCGGTCTGCGTCGAATCCTGAACGAAATCGATTCCGGCGGCCTCGCGAATGTCCGTGAACCGTACGGCCGGTGAGGAATGGGCTATCCCAGAACTCGAGGATTTCCCAACCCGCTGCCCCAAGACTATTTGTCCCGCATTGGGAAGAATCGTTGTGAGGGTGAGCGCAAGAGTAGCCGCCGTGCAGGACCGCGATATCATAGCGTTCGATCCGAAAGCGAGAGGGCGAACTGCAGAAGTTGCTGCCGATTTTCAGCTGAGAGGGCGCCAGTCGTTTTGGCAGACGGAGAAGAGGCGCGTTCCAAGACTTGCTCAATGCGGCTGATATCCAGGCTGGGTCCAACGCTGCTTTCCTTGAACCGATTCAGGACTTCTCTGGCTTTCTCGATCTTGCCGACCTGAAAATAAAGTACACCTAAGGTCGAGTAAGCACCGGCCCATTCCGGCAGAAGTTCAATCGTACGTTCGAATCGAGAAGCGGCTTCCTCAGTATCGCCCGCCATCACAGCTGCGAGGCCAAGCCCCCACGAAATCTTGCCAGATCCAGGTATTCGCTGTTGCCCTTTCGCTAGGGTCCGTTGAGCCTCAATAAGTTCGTTCGAGCGCAGATCGATCAGGGCAAGCGAGAGATAATTCTGGTCATTGTCGGGGTTACGAGCAACGGCATTGCGGAAGATCTCCGCTGCCTTCTCGTTCTCGCCGAGATGCGCGTAGATGTCTCCCTTCAACGTAAGATACGCATCGTCATTCTTGCCCTGTTCGGAGATCTGGTTCGCGAGATCGAGAGCCTGTGAATATTGGTGTTTTTCAAAGTATGCGTTGGCTAGATTAAACCTCACCTCGTCGGAGTTCGGATTCGCCTGCATCGCTAATTTGAAGTGCTCAACCGCGTCGTCATAGCAACGATAGCGCGATAAAAGGACACCCGTTCCGTTCAGAGTTCGATAGTCATTCGAACTCAGTTTGTCGAGTGCACCTATCGTGTCCCTGGCTTCATCAATCTTTCCAGCCTTGAGGTAGGCTTCCGCAAGCATGTAGAGGTTCTGCGGCTGATTCGGGTGGCGCCCTATCTCCGCCTGAAGTTCGGTGATGTCGAGTTGCGTACGCGCGCCTGCACCCAGTTCGGACCGGGTGTTTAGATAGTCAAACAGGTGCTCGAATGGGTACGGCCCCGCTTGAGCATTCTTTGACATAGTCCTGAAGACATTTAGATCCCGGTTGGCAGCCTCGGTCTCGTGCAGGCTTCTTTCGATCATGGCGAGCTTGTAGTATCCGTTGGCAGGTTCAGGCGCAACCTTCACATATCGACGCAGCAACTCTTCGGCCTGAGACAGCCTTTTTGCAGCGCTATGAAGGTTTGCGAGCTCGAGTAGGGCGTCAGAGTACTTTGGGTTGTATTTCAGTGTTTCCTTAAAGTACCGCTCGGCTGCTACTGCATCTCCCTGGCGCTCAGCGATAAAGCCTAGATTGAAAAGACAAGTGGAACTATGCGGATCGAGCGCTATGCCCCGCTGAAAGTACGTCTTCGCCTCATCGAATCGCCCGAGGTTGCGGTAAGAGAGACCAAGGAAAGCGTAGGAACGTGCAGATTTCTCAATGTCGAGCAGAAGATTGAATTCTTCAATAGCTTTCTCAGTCTTTCCGGCCATGAAATAACTCTGCCCGAGAGCTGCGAGGAGATCGGGACGCTTTGGAGCAAGCCTCAGTCCCGATTCTAGAAGAGGGATGGCGTCTTCGAAGTAGTTCTGCGACATCGTGATCTGCGCCATAAGGGAGATGATGTCGACATTTTCAGGGGCGATCTTGTGAGCTCGGACTAAAGCGTCCAGGGCATCCAGCGGACGTGACTGTCCCGAATAACTCTGGGCCAGGAGGTAGAGCGCATCTGCATTTTCAGGCTGTAATTTGATCGCGCGATTCAGGATTAGTTCGGCCTTCGCGTTCTCTCCCGTGTGGAGAAGCACCTGAGCGAAGTTGTACAGAATCTCCATGCTTTCTGGCTGGAGGGAAGCGGCCTGCGCTAGAACTCGCTCGGAGAACTGATATTGATGCTCAGATGCCATCAGCACCCCCAGCGAGAACTGTACTTGAACGTTGTTCTTGTTTTGTTCTGCGGCGTTTTCGGCCGTGCGCATGGCTTCCGCAGTCCGATGCGTCTGAAGGTACGCCCGAACTAGATTCAATTGCGCCTGTGGAGAGTGCACGCGCTGCAGGTAGGGGATTGCCACTGCTGAGGAGCCTTTCATCATCAGCAACACGCCTAAATTGTAGTTGGCATCGGCGTTTGCTGCATCGGCACGAAGAGCAGATCGGAATTGGCGCTCGGCAAGAGCGAATTGATGCTGAGCGGCATATACATTGCCTAAATTATTCAGTGTCTTGGGAGATCCCGGCTTGAGGCGAAGCGCGTGTTGAAAAGCTTCGATCGCAGCGGAGAATGCCTGCTGGTTCGATTCGATGATCCCGAGCAGGTTGTAACCATCCACTGTCGGATGCGCGCCAAGCTGTTTGAGAGTTTCTGTCCTGGCTTCCGCAAGCCTGTGTTCCGCGAGCAGGTTTTCTGCATCTCGGAAGGGCGATGTCGCTGTCGTTTGTTGCGCTAGCGCCGTCGTACAGAAAAACAGAATGGCAGTGACCCGACGAGCAGAGGCCCGGCCGCGTGCAAGCGCTGGCTTCAGTGACATGCGGGAATTCAACGTCTGGACACCTATGAGTAACGTGCTTATGGCGCCGATTGTAGCACCGTCAGAGCATCTCTCGCGTCTGCGTTGTCGGGTAGGACCTTGAGCAAGCGCTGCAGCACATCGCGAGCTTTTTGCCGATCGTCTTGCATGGCGTAGAGTCGTGCGAGATTGAGGTATGACTGGTCATAAGCTGGGGCGACTCTGATGGCTGATCTGAAATCCTCCTCGGCATTGGGCAGCTTGTTTTGCCTGACGTGAAGTACGCCCAAATTGTTGAGAGCCTCTGGATAGCTGGGTCGCAAAGCAATCGCCCGCTCGAGATATTGCGCAGCCTGTTCGAGCTTACCTTGCTGAGCGAAGAGCATTCCGAGGCTGTACTGAATCTCAGGATCGTCGGGACGTAGGGACAGAGCACGGGATAGCGCATCCTGCGCCTTGTCGAAAGCTCGTTGGCGCCGGTATAAGTTGCCGAGGTTCATGTGCGCCGTGAAGTAATTCGGACGAATAAATATTGATTGCTGGAAATTCTGGATTGCTTCATCTGTATTGCCCTGTTGAGCTGCCAGCATCCCCAGGTTATTCCAAGCCTCCGCGAACTTCGGCCGCAATTCCACCGTTTTCTCGAGAAATTGCTTCGCCTCGTCGAGATGATTTCGGCGCAGATTCAATGTTCCGAGATTGTAATAGGCATCAGCGTTGTCAGGCTTTGCTGCGATTACCTGTTGAAAGGATTCCGAGGCCTGATCAAGAAACCCATGCTGGTATAGCGCGACCCCGTAGGTGAAATCATTTCGCGTGAAAGCATCCTGAACCAGCAAACCTGGAAAGGGCAAAGCGCGCTTCATCCGCAACTGCTGATCGGTGGGGATTGAAGTGCTGTCAGGCAGTAAGCGCGAGCTATCAATGAAACCTTGATAGACCTTGACAATCATGCCCTCACGATCAAGGAGAAGTGATAACGGAATCGGCATATTGCGCTGACGGTCGAACATATGACGATAGAGGATGTTGTAAACCCCGGCGGTTTCTTCCGTCGAGAAAAGGACTGTGACTGCCGTTTGATAATGAGCGGCCGCTTTGCGTGCTGCGTTGAGCCGAGTAGATTCGTCGAGATTGATAGCGAAGACTTTCAACCCGCCGCTTTGTCTCGATAATCCCGGCTTAAGCTGATTCAGTAAGCGAAGGCTCTCTTCGGAAGCGGTTGACCAGAAGATTAGGAGCGCAGGACCGCCAGACAAACGATCGAGCGTATGTTCGATGCCGTCAAGATCGGGTAGTTTGAATGCCGGGGCTTTGAGCGGCTGAATCAGCCATGTCTCCGAGATGACAGGGAGGCTCTCATCGGACACGACGGGAGGAGATTGCACGGGCCCAGTGTGAGTAGAAAATGGCTCGGCATGGAAGTTGGAGCTTCCTTCTACGATATGGACGCGATGAGCTACAGGGAGATCTGTGAAGGTCTGCACGTTGCCAGATGGCCACCTGATGGTTGCGCTCAATGAATCCTGATGAGATCCGAGACCGAAGAAGAGCTCCTTGGTGTGCTGGGAGAGAAATCCTGATCCAGCCTGAAGGTATTTGATTTGCTTCAGCTCGCCGGCTGTGACGGTGATGGAAGCTCCAATTGCATCTCTATTGCTTTTGGTGCCGCGCAAGCGAAATGAGACAGAGGAGCCAATTTGCGTCAGTACGTTGTGAAGTACGCGGATTTGCGGTGCGTTGCGATTCTTCAGAACGAGCTCAAGCCGACCATCGTGATCAAAATCGGCAAGAGCGAAGGCGCGAGAGTCCTCACTAAAATCCATGAGCAGGGCTCCCGAGGCTTCGGTGAATGTTCCATCGCGATTATTCGCAAAGGCGACATTCCGAGCATGACCGTGCCAAGTGTAATCGGCGCGGATGAGTTCGTTGATGGCATTCCATCCCCGTTCGTATGCGCTAAGAGGGGTCGTATCCTCCGGCGACTTGGCGACGACCTGACGCCAGAAGAAGCCAGCGAGTTCATCGCGTTTGGGGCTCGAAAGGTATCCATTCGCAACATAGAGATCGCTGTAGCCGTCGTGATCCCAATCCCAAAAATCGGAGGACCATGACCAGCGCCCCATCTCAACTGCTGCTGAGCGTCCGACGTTTTCGAATACCCCGCCGCCCTGGTTGCGATAGAGGGCGTTCCCTCGAGCGTGCCGCGCATACATTTCGCGGATGGCGTCGGGAGCGTCTCGATGGAATTGTGACTGTGCCGAAACACGCTGTCCCGCGGCCTCCCACATGCTTGGAACGTAAATGTCCTGATTGCCATCGTTATCGAAGTCGGCCCAGCAACAGCCCATGCCGGCTCCGACACTTTCGATGTGCGCGTCTTTCGAGACATCTTTGAAGGTTCCATTGCCAGTATTGCGGTATAGCTGTGAACTGCCGAAGTCGTTGGCGACGAAAAGATCCGGAAATCCCTTGCCAGTCGAGTTTCCCCACGCGCATGCAAAACTGTACCGGTCGTTATTGAGGTTCAGACCTGATGCTTCGGTGGTTTCAATGAATGTTCCGTTCCCCTGATTTCGGAACAGACAGTTTGGTGGTCCGTTCCGCGCGTCGTAATACGGAACTGGGTAGTTGTACTGATCCAATCCGAGGTAATACATGTAGAGGCAAAAGTACACGTCCAAGTGACCGTCGTTGTCGTAGTCGGCCACTGCCGCATGGGTGAAGGACCCTTGAGGCGCTCGCGCGAATTTGAACGCATCCCGCTTAAGAGAAAAGGTGCCGTCCCCGTTGCTCAAAAATAAGAGAGGACCCGTGCCGCATACTACGAGGAGATCTTGCCGTCCACGATTCAGGAAGTCAGCGAACAGTGCACACGCAGTGCGATCGAGAACGCCAACGCCGGCCTTTTCAGTCACGTCTTCAAATGAACCGTCTCCTCGATTGCGATAGAGCCGGTTCGGCAGACCTGCGGGTTGGCAGATGTAGAGGTCATCGAATCCGTCGCCGTCGAAATCGCCGACCGCCACCCCGTTGTTGCCGTAGATGTCAATTCCGATCGCTCCATCCAGGACAGTGCGCCAGTAGTCGGCGCCGTGCAGTAGCTGCGAGTGGTAAGACTCAATTGATCCTAAGCTTTTGGAAGTGATGTCGACGAAAGCGGGATTTTGCGCAGTGCAGACCGTCTCACCGATCAAGTGCCAGGTTCGCACTTTCCATGATTGAGAGCTGTCATGGAACCACTCCATCTTCCAGGTCCCCACACGCTCTTCGCGTTTTTGATTGCTCAAATCGGAGACGATGTTATAGCGAAGATCGATGTGCAGCGTTAGGGGGGTGGCATTGGTCTGATCGATGCCAAAGATCTCAAACTCCGCAGTTTTTACCGAGTTGCCTGGTTCGAGCCATTTTGCAAGGCTCAGTAGGAACCGCTCGCGATCTAGCGTTGGCTGTCCATTGAAGGTGCGTCTGACCGAGTCGACGCCAAATCCTGTTCGCAGGATGGTCTCAAAGGCGGAGCTAAGATCGAAGGCCTCGATCTTATCGTCGAGAAGTGAAGCGATGAAGGTGACGTGCTCAGTCCCCCTTTGGAGCGTTTTGCCCCACTGGTCAAGGAGAAACTCAATTTCCACGGCAAAACGCTCGAGGGGATATTCATCCGAACCGGGTGGGACCATCCGGAAAATGTCAGAAAGCGGAGACTCGGTGGGATAGTGCGGTGAGAGCCGGACATCTGCCAATGAAAGTGTATCCCCATGTGGGTGGTCCGAGGTGATGGGGAGGCAGAAAGGGAAAATTTCTGCTGGACGAAACAAGATGGGCGCTAAACTGAGCGATTTGAGGATCGAACGTCTGGAGATATTCCGGGGGTGCGGTTTTCGGTGAGGCTTCATTCGGTGTGGTTGGGCGCAATTCTCGGAATCATAACATCGCCCGATTGACGGGGAGGAATGCTCGATGAAAAGGCCTTCGCACCCTAACCTCAACCAAAGAGAACTTGAGAGCTTTCGATCTCGTCAAATTTTGTTTCCTCCAACCGCCAGACCAGCTTGCCGTAAGGGATCAGTCAAGCGCTGCATCATAAGCTTTGCAGAATCAAAAACATGTGCTTGAATTTCCCGTCCGGATCGGTTTCCAAGAAGAGGCACAAACACTGATCTGAGATCTTGGCATTAGAGCAAGCTACAACTTTTGATTGACAAACATCGTTGGAATCGCATACTTTTTGTCGCTAGCAATGAAATCGTTTACAGGAAAACGATTTCATTTCTTCCCCGTGTATCCGCAACAACCTTGCTCCACCGATAAGAAGTGTGTCCGAGACGAGGAAACTGAGAAATTATTGGAGGTAATTCACATGGGCCGTGACTTCAGCGAGCTTCGGATGATGAGAGCACTACGGTATGCAGTTTTCGCAATTGTGTGCGTTCTCCTCTTGCATGCCAATCCCATCTTCGGCCAGGTAGACCAAGGAGCCATTACCGGGACGGTTCAGGATTCGAGTGGTGCCGTAGTTCCTAATGCAGATGTCACTCTGTTGAACACAGACCAGGGCATCAGCCTTGAAACGAAATCAAACGCTAGCGGCATATACACGTTCTCTCCTGTACGCCCCGGACACTACTCGGTTACAGTGACAGCGCAAGGCTTTGCCAAGACGACCCAGAAGAACGTCACAGTCAATGTCGCTCAGAGTCTTCAAGTCAACATTTCGCTCAAACTCGGAGGCGCGACCGAGACGGTTGAAGTCAATACGACGCCGCCTCAGTTGCAGACCGAAGAAGCGTCGGTTGGCCAGGTGGTCAGCGGCCAGGAAGTAAATAATCTTCCCCTCAATGGGCGTAACTTCACGTTCCTCGCCCAACTCGGGGCCGGTATGCAAACGCCTCAAGCTGATACTCGTGGTAACGCGGCTTCTGGTGCGTTCTCGGCCAATGGCCTGCGTCCGGCGCAGAACAACTACCTTCTCGATGGAATCGACAACAACTCGAATGCCGTTGACTTTTTGAATGGCACGAACTTCGTGATCCTGCCTCCAGTCGATGCCATTCAGGAGTTCAAAGTGCAAACGGCGGATTTCAGTGCGGAACTGGGGCGTTCCGCCGGCGCCGTGATGAATGCCACGATCAAGTCCGGCACCAACTCGCTCCACGGCGCTGCCTGGGAGTTCTTCCGGAATGACAAGCTTGATGCAGCCGACTATTTCGAAAACAACAATGGGATCAAGAAGGGCGAGCTTCGGCTGAACCAGTTCGGTGTTTCCGCCGGCGGCCCGATTATTAGAAATAAGCTGTTCTTCTTTGGCGATTACGAAGGGAAGCGTCGCGTTCAGGGAACGGCGGAAAATGCTAACGTGCCGACTGCCGCCATGCGAAGCAGCAATTACACGAACCTTGCGGATATTCTGGCGCTCAGTGATGGAACCACGCGTCCAGATATTCTGGGTCGTGCCATTCAAAAAGGAACGGTTCTCGATCCATCGACAACGCGGTACGTGGCAGCAGGTGCGGTTGATCCTGTCTCTGGACGAACCAACACATCCGGCAAGGCCGGTTATGTTCGCGACCCCTTCAGTGCTAACTGCGGACCGGCGACAGCAAGCTTCACGTTGGCAGGTTGCTCCGACCTCAACCAGCTTCCGGCCGGGCGCATTGATCAGGCGGCTGTCAAACTGCTGAATCTCTACCCCGCTCCGAACTCCGGATTGCAGACCTACGCGGTGAGTCCGAACCTGTTCGAGCACCAAAACACCTTCGACACTCGCGAAGATTTCAACCCGACCGAGCATAACCAGATTTTCTTTCGCTTCAGCTATTCCGACGATCCGATCTACATCCCCGGCATTTTCGGAGGCATCGCGGATGGCGGATCGTTCCAGCAGGGCGTGCAGACTGCGAAATCCGATCAGGCTGTCGCAGGATATACGCACGTCTTCAGCGGCTCGACAGTCAACCAGGTTCGCGCTGGATTCAATCACCTGCACACCACGCGATTCGGACCCGAGGGCACGGTAGATGGTATCCCAGACCAGTATGGAATTGCGGATATCCCGCAGGGACAGGAGAATGGTGGCCTGCCGGCCTTCTCGATCGGGAACCTTCAGACTCTTGGAAGCAACGCCTTCCTTCCTTCAGACGAAGTCAGCCAGACGCTTCAAATCACGGATGACTTTACGAAGATTTACGGCAAGCACAGCTTCAAGATGGGGATTGAGTACCAACACGTGAAGTTCTCGACCTTGCAGCCGGCGTGGTCGCATGGACAGTTCCAATACAATGGCGGCTTCACGGATATTCCTAATGCTTCGAACACCACAGGAGGCATCGCTCAATTTCTACTGACTCCGGTAGCGGCTCCGGCAACAATCGCCGGCAATCCAAATCCGAATGGATTCAGCTACTCAGGCGGCTCTGACGGCGTCTTCGCGTCGAACATCAACAAGACCTACGACCAGAAGATGTACTTTGCTTCATATTTCCAGGACGACTTCAAAGTCTCTCCGAGGCTAACGTTGAATCTCGGGCTGCGCTGGGATTATTTCGGCCCCATAAACGAGACCAACGGTGGACAAGCGAATTTCGTTCCTGGAGGACCTCCTGACGGAAAACCGGAGTTCATTATCCCCGCCAAGGGCAAAGATAATCGCACGCTCTCAACCAACGCGACGTGCGCAGGCATTGGTTGCGTTGGATTTGTTGATCTGCTGGCGCAAGATGGAATCGCGCTCAACTCAACGGACAAGTATGGGCAAGGCTTACTGCAAACGCAGAAGCACAACTTCGCACCGCGAGTCGGATTCGCATGGGAGACAACACCCAGATTTGTCGTGCGCGGCGGGTTTGGACTCTTCTATAACTCATTTGAAAACCAGGGGTATGGGCCGAATATCGGAGAGAACTATCCGTTCGTGTTCAATCTCTCTTACTTCCCACAATCGAACCCAGCGGATCCCAGTGAGTCTTCCCAGGTTGCGCCGATTCGCTACAACTCGCCTTACGCAAGCTGTCCCACCAGCGGCCCTGGCGGAACAGCGTCGTTCGAGTCTGGATTCTCGTGTATTCCGCTGGACCCGGCAGCTCTGAATGCCTTGGGGCTCGGTCTGCAGGGCCTGCAGTTCGACTACGCGACACCCCGGACCTACAGTGCCAACCTGACGCTTCAGTACTCGTTCACGAACACCCTAGCTGCGACGGCCTCGTATGTCATGACGCACGGAGCGGACCTGCAGGGCGGCGTAGGGTATCAGAATGTAACACAACTGCTGCCTTCTGGAATGGACACAAAGAACTGCGGCCCGTTCGCCAAGTTCCCAGGCGGGAGCTGCGTACCCTTCAAGGACTTCGGAGGCGGCAGCTACCAGGCCACATATGGCAGGAGCCAGTATCATGGCCTGCAAACGAAGCTCGAAAAGCAATACGCGAACGGTCTCACCTTTCTGCTGACGTACACGTTCTCCAAGACGATGTCGAACGCCGGAGACTTGCTGAACGGGGGAACCACTGGTGGACTGCGTGCATACTCGATTCCAGGGCTCGGCCCCGATTTCGATTATGCTCTGGCCAACTTCGATATTCGCCACGTCGTGCACTTCAGTGGTGGATACGAGTTGCCGTTTGGCAAGGGTAAGCAGTACATGAACCACGGGGGTGCGGCAGACCTCGTTCTTGGCGGCTGGGCTATGAACTGGATTGTCACCCTACAGGGAGGTCAGCCTCTGAATTTTACCTGTCCGACCGGAACAGCTGCTGGACCGCAGTGCAATGACATTCTGGTAGCAGGACAAAGTCCCAAACTCGGCATAAAAACCAAGGTCATCGATGGTGCTCCACGGCCCTTCTGGGTTAACAATGCGGCCGCGTTCAACCAGCCCTGCCAACTGGGGTGGGATGGCACGAACCCAGGCAGCCTTGCTCCGATACCGGACTCTCCAAAGGGGTGTATCCCGCTGAACGGTGCGGATGCGCTTGGAAGCAAACCGGGTCAGATTGCAGGACCGGGATTCCACCGACTGGATTACTCACTGTTTAAAAACTTCAAGATCACCGAACGGTTCTCCACACAGTTCCGAGCGGAGTTCTTCAACATCCTCAACCACCCGAATTTCAACGCTCCCAACTTCGGCGGTAACGGCGTGGTGGCGATTGGCGGTTCGGGCAACTTCACCGATCCGCACTTCGGCCAAGTTGGATCGACTCGCGACGAGCCATTCGATCCTAGGCAGATCCAATTTGCACTGAAGCTGTACTACTAGGCTAAGATTGAGTACACCCCGGTTCGGGACCATCCCCGGCCGGGGTGTTTCAATCTAGCGACGCTGCTCACGCGGAGGCGGATTGTGAGCAACAATTTTCTAAGACACGCCTTGGTCACGATTTTTGTGGTGTTCTGCGCAAGCTGCTTGATCGGGCAAAAGAAAGACACCCAAAAGCTGGATCAGCAGTATCAGTCGGCAGTCGCTGACTACGAGGCGGGGCGCTTCGCCCAAGCCAGATCTCGGCTTGAGGCCCTCGTTCCTTTTGCGCCGAAGAGTTTTGAACTCCACGAACTACTGGGGATGGTGTACGCCTCGATTCCTGAGGCCGAGAAGGCGATCGAACAGTTGCAGGCGGCGGTCCTGATCAATCCAGATTCGGGCGAGGCACGAACCAATCTTGGGGCGACATTGTTGCGCTTCGGGAAAGCCGATCTGGCGGGCGAGCAGTTTAGAAAGGCTCTTGTTCTCAAGCCAACAAATTACGATGCGAATCACAACTTGGGTGAGTTCTACATCCAGACCGGGAAGATCTCTGAAGCGTTGCCCTTGCTGAAACAAGCCTATCAAATCAATCCCGGAGCGTATGACAATGCCTATGATCTTGCGATGGCGGAGCTAGCCCTCGGTCGGCTCGATGAGGCCAGGATGGTAGTGCAGGCATTGTTGAAGCAAAAGAATACGGGCGAGTTGCACAATCTGCTCGGGCAGATCAATGAGAAAGACGGGAAGTTCGTCGCAGCAGCTAACGACTACGAAACTGCAGCTCATCTCGATCCGAGTGAGGATAACCTGTTCGCATGGGCGAGCGAGATGCTGCTACACCGCACATACGAGCCGGCAATAGCCATATTCCAGAAAGCTTCAGAGATGTACCCGAAATCTCCTCGCATTCTCATTGGCCTCGGATTGGCTCTATATTCGCGTGGGATCTATGACAAAGCCGTCCAGGCTCTCATTGCGGCGTCCGATCTGAGTCCAAAAGATGATCGCTGCTACTTGTTTCTGTCAAAGGCATACAACAGCTCACCTTTGCAGGCTGATGAGGTCGTGAATCGATTCAAACGGTATGCTGATCTCAAGCCGGAAAACGCCTTGGCGCAGTATTACTACGCTGTGAGCTTGTGGAAGGGCAAGCGGGTTGAAAATTCAACTGTGGATATGGGATTGATAGAAGCCTTGCTGAAGAAATCGATTGCGCTCGATGATTCTCTGGCGGATGCCCATGTGCAGCTTGGCAATCTATATGCCGATCAGCACCAGTACGCTAAATCCGTTCCGCAGTATGAGCGTGCACTTGAGCTGGATCCGAATCTGCCGGATGCGCATTACAGGCTGGGGACAGACCTGATACACATGGGACAAAAGGAGAGAGCGCAGAAGGAATTCGCTGTTTACCAGAGTCTGCGAGCTGAGCACTTGGCCGAAGTGCAAAAAGAACACGATGAGGTTCGGCAGTTCGTTTATTCGGAGAAAGCAACGAACACCGAAAGGCCATGAAAGTGAATCACTCGTTCTCCCACTCTGAAGCTGCCTGTCTCGTGAGCCGTACCCGTAGGGAGTTTCTGCGGGATGCTGCGGGTCTGGTAGCGGGCGGTGCTGTATTGCAGGCAAGCCCGTTCGCCCGTGGGGAATCCGTGCGAAAGAAGCGCAAAGTGGTTGTGGTTACATTCGGGGGCGGCGCGAGAGATCAGGAGACATTTGCCCCCGAAGGTCAGGAAAATATTCCTCACATGCTGAGCGAAATGGCTCCGCAATCGAGCTTCTTCACGCATGTGACGAATAAAGGCATTCTGGGGCATTATGTAGCGACCGCGAGTCTCGCGACGGGCGTATATGAAACGCTGAACAACTTCGCTTCGGTTGCGCCCGAACATCCAACTATCTTCGAATACTTCAGGAAAGAGCTGAAAAGGCCCTCGTCAGATGCTTGGGTTGTGGCTCCGAGCAACGGATTCCATCGAATCGGAGAAAGCGAAGTGAGGGGGTTCGGTCCCGGACAGGGGGCTCGGGTCATCTTGCCGAAGCGGCTGCTTGGGCTCGCGAGCGCGGGGCGCGATGTTGACTTGGAGCATCTGTTGCATGACAACTACGAGACTCCTCTCTACACGCCGGTGCTGGCAGGCGGAGAAGTGGAACTGCATCAGATGGAAACGATTCTCAAGCTTTCGGTTGGGGACTTTGCTTCGCACGCGCGTACACTCTCCAGTCCCGACGAGCTCTCGTTGTATATTGCGAAGCGTCTTATGCGCGAAGAGGCGCCAAGTCTACTTTGGATCACGATGCACGACATTGATGTGGCTCACTCAGGCGCATTTTCTCTCTATATCGACGGAATTCGAAGAACGGACCGGCTTTGCGCAGAGTTGTGGAAGACAATCCAGACTGAGCCGGAGTATGCGGGCAACACGACCATGTTTGTGTTGCCTGATTTTGGTCGTGATTCCGACTTCGACGCGGGAGGGAATGGATTTCAGCACCACAGGACTGGTGATGCGGCGAGCAGGACGACATGGATGATGGTGCTCGGCGCCGGGGCGAGGCAAGGCGTTGTTTATGACACTCCGGTACAGTCGATTGACCTTGTGCCGAGCATCGGGGCAATGATGGGCTTCTCGCCCTCGCAATCGAGTGGGAAGCTCATTCGAGAGTTGGTATAGCGATGCTGCCCCGCGACCTGAAAGCAGAGAGTTTCGCGAGCTACCCGCCGGAGGCTCGAAGGATTGCCATCGATCACCTTGAAACATTGCGACGGCTGCCTTTGTCATTTGTGCCCAGCCTCCTGCGCGAGTTGATCGATTACGACTACAAATTCCCTGTTGAACGCTCAACGATCGAAAAAGAGATCTCAGCTCTCAAGTCTCTGAAAGATGCTGAGGTCCATGAGTGGTTCACTGAATTTGCCGCGATTTCGCTGTCGTCCAGTCTGACGACCTTCAGTTGGGTGGATCTTCCCGCTCAGTTTGTAGAGCAAGAAGCTGCTTACCTCTGGTCGACGCATCAACTGGATTCATTCCGAAAGGCGGCGAAGGATTATGGCGATCGACTGGAAAGGCTGAAGGAACCGGAACCCAATGATCTTCGCAGACTTGGCATCGCTGTGGTTGGTCGGGATGTGTCGACATACGATGGGCTGCTGTTCAAGAACCTTCGCAAGCATGGAACTTACTTCACGAGTGTCAGTCCTCAAAATGGTCTCAAGTCGCTTTTAGCTGCTGTCGAAAAGCGTGCAGAAGCTGACCAAGCGCGGTATGCACATTGGTACGTGGATGGTGGTTCACCGGTGGCGCACAGCGATCGTATTACGTCGGTTGCTTACGACGCACTCGCACCAGTGCGCAACTCTTTGCTGAAGCGAATGCAGGCGGAGATCAGTCGGCCGGGGATGGGTCCTGAAGAGCTTCGAACCGTGCTGGCCCGATTGAATCCGGCTGATGTCGGGATGGAAGGGAACATGGATCCGGTTCTGAGCCGCTTCCAGTTGAAGTTGTTTACCGAGGGTTCAGGAACTCAAATCTACAGCACGACATTTGTACAGTGGACGTCTCGCGAAATATTGCGCCGAGCTCAGGCTCGGACATTGCTGGTCAGATATGCACCGCGGCAGAGGCAGCGCCCATTGAATGAGTTGCTGGCTGGAGAGCACGGCGAAGCGGAACTTGATCCCTCTGGCTCGCTGATAGATGCGGAGATGGGGGCGTACTATCACTGGATTAATCAGCAAAGGTTGCCGGGGTCGGAGGGATCAGGATTCATAGCTTGGTTTGAGGGCCACAATCAAGCTGTAGCGATCGGCCCTTCGATGCCTCGCGGGACTGAATCGAACTCTGCGATCGATCTGGAGAGGCTGGTTTCTCTGGTTTTAGCGTGAGGGGTCGACAGGTGAGCGGAATGGCGGAGAGAGGGGGATTCGAACCCCCGATAGAGGTTTTAGCCCCTATAACGGTTTAGCAAACCGCCGCCTTCAGCCTCTCGGCCATCTCTCCGTGCTCAGTCTGGATTATAGCGGAAATCAGCCTTTGTTCTGCAAAAGCAAGTAGAAAGGCCGTGCTCCGTAACTGCTTCGATCGGCGCGGCCCGGGCTCTTTCTTTGTCCAGATGCTACTTGGCCGCGAGTTTTTGCTTGACCGCAACCGGCTTCATCTTGGCGTCGTCGCCTTTGTGCGCTTCTTCGAAGAGTTTGGCGGCGCGAACAACGCGATCGCGGGCATAAGCGGCATCGTGCCAGGCTTTAATCTCTACGCGCTTGCCTTCAAGGTCCTTATATATCGAGAAGAAATGTGTGATTTCCTTGAGCATGTGCGGGTAGATGTCGGTGTAGTTCCAGACATTTGTGTAGCGAGGATTGTTCTTGCCGACGGCGAGGACTTTCTCATCGAGAGTGCCCTGGTCAAGCATCTCGAGGAGGCCGATGGGGCGGACTTCGTGAACGCAGCCGGCGAATGTGGCGTGAGGGACAAGAACAAGGACGTCGAGGGGGTCACCGTCGTCGCTCAAAGTAGAAGGTATGAAGCCGTAGTCGCCGGGATAGTGAACGGGTGAGTGCAGGTTGCGGTCGAGCTTGAAGACGTGCAGCTGCTTGTCGTACTCGAATTTGTTTGTACCATCTTTAGGGATCTCGATGACAGCCCGGAAGACCTCGGGCGAGCGTTCACCAATGGGGAGCTCCAAATAATTAACCATTCTGTTTCTACATCCTCTCGGGGTTGGGTCCGGCAAGCGGAGGACGCCGGAGATTCTTTAGATGCGCACCAATCTGCGCGCTTTGTGTGACTCGAGGGGAACCTATGAGGGGTGCCATGAAGGGAGCCGGCGACTGCGCGAGCACTTACCGGGCACCACCTGAACTACTATAATCGCGGAAGATGAAGGCGCATGTCTACGTTACGCTGAAGACTTCGGTCCTGGATCCGCAGGGCCAGACCATCCACAATGCACTGCGTAAGATCGGTTTCTCGGATGTCGCGGCAGTGAGGCAAGGGAAGTACTTTGCCCTTTCTCTGGCGGATGGGTTAGACCAGCAGGCGGCGAAGACGCAGGTGGAGCGGATTGCCCGGGAAGTCCTGACGAATCCGGTGATCGAGGAGTTCACATACCGGATTGAAGAATAGCCTCAGCGGTCAACTCCTAACTTCTACTGTTTCGTCCTGCTCATCGCGCTCACACTCAAAGGCAAAGCACATCTCACGCTGCTTGTTCTCGAAATGTCAGGAGTGCCCCCGGCCGAACCACCACGAACCTACCCCCCTATATCTCTGGCTGTAAGGATCAGATTCTAGGGATACTTATAGCCTATGTGAGCGGCAAAAATATATCTTGTCATTGGACTTAGCTATAGAGATATCTGAGCAAAGGACTTAGGTACCAGACAAGTCTCCGGCCGGGCTCACGGTCCGTATCCTACCGCTCATGGTGAGGTCCTTGGACTGCTCGCATCCTGTGAGCTTTGATTCGAGTATGCGCTTTTAGGCGAAATAGGATGCAAAGGGCAAGGGAGAAGGGAGCGAGGTGACAAAGGGCGAGGGAAACGACAAGTCAGGCACGTGGGGCCATCTCTGTGCGGCAGTCTGTATCGAAGCTGGTTCTCACGATCCATTCATAACGGGAAGGCGATGATGAACGGGCGGCAGACTATGCACTGCATGCAAGCGAGCGGACTGAGAGAACTGAATTAGTGCGGGTGGCATGCGCAGATGATGCCGAAGCCGCCGTCAGGGAGTTTGTCGACTGCGAAGGCGCAGCGATGCGATCCGGCTTGAAAATCGTTCTGATTGAGGCGCACGCAGTCGAGCGCAGCCTGCTCCCTTGTTGAATAGCGTGAATCGGGGGTCGGTTCCGAGCTGTATTGAACTTTCACCTGCGTGGTGAGATCGAGGCCGTAGTTGATTGCGTAGGCTTTCACGAGTTCAATCATCGTCTTGAATCCGCGGACTTTCAAATTACCGATTTGAGGTTACGAGGATCCGAGTACTGATTACGAATGTTGCAGAGCGACCTGCCCCGATCGCGGTTATGGAGCCGCTGACGGCTCGCATAGAATCAGGGCATGTGTGGAATCGTGGGGTACGTCGGGCGCAAGAAGGTGGTCCCGGTCATCATCGAGGGGCTGCGACGGCTTGAGTATCGCGGATATGACTCGGCGGGGATTGCGGTAGGAGGACCCAACTCGGCGCTGCTGGAGGTGTGCCGTGCGCCTGGAAAGCTTGGGAATCTGGAAGATGTTCTGCGCGAGAAGCCACTGGAGGGCACGTTCGGCATTGGTCATACGCGTTGGGCGACGCATGGACGACCGACGGAAGAGAATGCGCATCCACACAGGGACTGTTCGGGGCGGATTGTGGTGGTACACAACGGGATAGTCGAGAACTATCTCGAGCTGAAGCGGGAGCTGACGGCGAAGGGGCACAAGTTCGTTACCGAGACGGATACGGAGATCATCGCGCACCTGATCGAGGAGATTCAGAAAGGTGCGGAGAAGGACGGCGGCCCCATTTCGCTGGAGGACGCGGTGCGTCGCGCGGTAAAGCATCTGACTGGCGCGTTCGCGCTGGGGATTCTGTCGTCGGCTGAGCCGGACAAGATTATCGCAGCGCGGTCGGGGCCTCCGGTCGTGATTGGGGTGGGCGAAGGCGAATTCTTTGTTGCGTCGGATGTACCGGGAATTCTGCATCACACACGGGATATTTATTTTCTGGCCGACGGGGATATGGCAATTCTGACGCTGGATGGCGTGAAGCTGACGGACTTCAATGGGAAGGCGATCGAGCGGCAATTGCAGAGGATTCAGTGGGATCCGATTCAGGCGGAAAAGGGCGGCTACAAGCACTTCATGCTGAAGGAAATCTGGGAGCAGCCGCGGGCGATTCGGGATACGACGCTGGGGCGGGTGAGCCTGGATTCAGGAAGCATTTTTCTGGGCGAGATGGAGATTGATGACGAGGAGCTAGCTGCGGCTTCGAGCATCAATATCGCGGCGTGCGGGACAAGCTGGCATGCTGCGCTTGCGGGGAAGTACATGATCGAGCGGCTGGCACGGCTGCCGGTTGACGTGGACTACGCGAGCGAGTACCGGTATCGGAATCCGATTCCGGACAGGAATGCGCTGGGGCTGCTGATTACGCAATCGGGCGAGACGGCAGACACCCTGGCGGCGCAGCGCGAGATGAAGACGCTGGGGTCGAAGACGGTGGCGATTTGCAACGTGGTGGGCGCGATGGTGGCGCGCGAGGCACACGGGGCAATCTATACGCATGCAGGGCCAGAGATCGGGGTTGCGTCGACGAAGGCGTTTACGTCGCAGTTGACGGCGCTGTTTCTACTGGCGGTGAAGCTGGGGCAGCTGAGAGGGCGCCTGAATAAGGAACGGTCGGTCGAGCTGATCGAGGAGTTGAGTCGCGTACCGGCGAAGATCGAGGAAGTGCTGAAGAGTTGCTCGGGGCAGTGCGAGCAACTGGCTTCGAGTTTTGCGAATGCGCGGGACTTTCTCTACCTGGGGCGGGGAATACATTTCCCGATTGCGCTGGAAGGAGCGCTGAAGCTGAAGGAGATTTCGTATATTCACGCGGAGGGGTATCCGGCGGGCGAGATGAAGCACGGGCCCAATGCGCTGATCGATGAGACGCTGCCGGTGGTTGTGCTGGCGACGCGCGATGGGGGTGATCCGGCATCGAAGCTGCGGTATGAGAAGACGTTGTCGAACATACAGGAAGTGACGGCGCGGTCGGGACGGGTGATTGCGATTGCGACGGAGGGCGACGAGACGATTGCGGGGCTGGTGGAGCAAGTTATTCATATTCCGCCGGCGTTTGAGCTACTGTCGCCGCTGATAGAGATTGTGCCGCTACAGTTGCTGGCGTATTACATTGCTGTGAGGCGTGGGTGCGATGTGGATCAGCCGCGGAACCTGGCGAAGTCGGTGACTGTGGAGTAGCCCGAAAGGGTTAGGGCGAAACGAACGAGCTGGCGAATGGCTAGAATTGAGTCTTAGATGAGTCGGGTTCACATAGGGTTAGTTTGGGCGGGGCTGCTGCTTCTTGTGGCGGGCGCGGCTCCTTTGCGCGGGCAGACGAATTTCAGTGTGCCATCGATGCCGGTGATACCGAACGGGCCGCATGGAGCAGGGCCGGCGAAGAAGTATGTAGAGACATTTCCGGAAAAGCCGAGCTTAGAACCCAAGTTCACGATTCCTGTCAGCCCGATGGGATTTTCGGTTCCAGGGAACAGCTACCTTTTGCGCCAGCAGCAGCTTGTGAGTCTTGATTTCATCGATGAGGATCGACTGCTGTTCAGTTTTCATGTTGCGTCGGGGCTGAGGGAGCGCGGTACGGATGGTGACCAGGAGAGCCGCCAACAGATCCATGCGACGGTAGTCGATGTGTTGACCGGCAAGGCGGGACCGGAGGCTGAATGGACCATGCCTGACCGGAGGCGTTATCTGTGGATGCTGAATGACGGGCATTTTCTGTTGCGCACGGCAGATGGGCTCGATAAAGGCGACCTGGAGCTGAAGACCACGGAATATCTGCGCTGGCCGGGACGACTGATGTGGATAGAGATGGACCCGGAGCAGACGTACATCGTAGCGAACTCACTTGTGAGTGGAGAGCAGGCGTCTGGTAACGGGGGAACAGCGGGGGGAGAGAAGCTGGTCGCGGCCGCAAAGCCGGCGGGGAAGAAAGACGTTCTGACGATTCGGACAGTGAAGAGAGAGACAGGAGAGGTTGTTCGAACGACTCAAGCACCCTGGACATCGCAAACGGCGGATTGGCCGATGAACTCAGAGGGATATGTGGAGATGGCGCATGAGAAGGGCATGCGCTGGGTGATGCGAGTTGTGCCCCATGGAGGGAATAAAGGCTGGGCAGTTGCAGAGTCGGATTCGGTTTGCGTACCGCAGTACAGCTTTGTGACGGATTCTGAGCTGCTTATCAGCAGGTGCGATCCGCAGGAGGGGTGGAGGCTGAAGGCTTCGGTCACGTCGGGGAAGATGCTGTGGGAGACGAGGATTGGAAGCAACACGATGTGGCCTCTGTTGATGACGGACCGCAATGGTTCGCGAGTGGCGCGCGAGACTCTGGTGCTGAAGCGGTCGGCGGAGAAGTACACGAGCGGGGTGCGGATCGAGGATGTACAGGGGCAGATGGTGAGGGTCTTCGATGCGGCGACGGGCAAGGTCGTAATGGAGGCTCCGGTTGCCCCGATCTATGACGGCGGAGGCAATGTGGCGATATCGCCTTCGGGCAAGAGGGTTGCGATTCTGAATGGAGATGCGATCCATGTGTATGAGCTTCCTGCTCCCTCCGTTAGCGCAGTTGATCACAAATAGATGCTTCGGATCAGGTTCGGAGCACGATCGTAGTAAACTTCCCTCTCAGTCGTCCTTATCCAGCTGATCGACCTGCTTGTGCGGGATCGTTCCACGTCTGTCTGAATTTCAGAATGCAGAGGAATTGGGTATGCAGATTTCATTTGCGGTTCGCCGTCTTGTACCGGTTTTTGCGTTTGTGCTTGGCGTAGTTGGATGGAATACGTCCGTGACGATGGGGCAGGCGCAGAGTTCGGGAAGTTCGATGGCATCGATGCATCGCGGGTACTACGCGTATCCGGCAGTGCGCGGCGAGACTATCGTGTTCACGGCGGAGGGCGATCTGTGGGTGGTGGGTGTGAATGGCGGGGTGGCGCGACGGCTGACTTCGAATTCGGGGACGGAGTGGGCTGCGGTGCTGTCGGCGGATGGAAAGAAGGTGGCGTTCAGCGCAAATTTTGAGGGGCCGACCGAGGTTTACACGATGCCACTGGATGGCGGGATTCCGCAGCGTCGGACGTGGGATGGCGATTCGCGGCCTGCGGGATTTGCGCCGGATGGACGGCTCATGATTTCGACTTCGCGGTATGCAACGCTACCGGGAATGCAACTGGTCCTGGTGAATGATGTGGGTACGCGGGAAATTGTGCCGCTTGCGGAGGCAGCTCAGGGGGCGTATTCGCCGGAGGATCACAATCTGTTTTTCACGCGGTGGTTCAAGCAGCCGAGCGAGACGAAGCGCTACAAGGGTGGAACGGCGGAGAGCATCTGGAAGTTCGACGGGAAGAATGAGGCAGTGGCGCTGACAGGCGATTATGAGGGCGCGTCGACGCAGCCGATGTTCTGGAACAAGCGGGTGTACTTCCTGAGCGATCGCGATGGCGTGATGAACGTCTACTCCATGGATGAGGACGGCAAGGGTGTCAAGCAGGAGAGCCATCAGAAGGAATTCGATATCTTGTCAGCGGCGATGGATCAGGGGCGGATCGTGTATGCGAGCGGAGCGGATCTGTGGGTTCTGGATTTGAAGACGGAGAAGGAGCAGGTAGTTCCGATCACGCTGACATCGGATTTCGAGCAACTAAGGGAGCACTGGGTGAAGAAGCCGTCGGACTATTTGACGGCGGTTCATATTGCGCCCGATGGCGGAAGCGCGGTGTTCACGGCGCGCGGGGAGGTCTTCACGCTACCGGTAAGGAACGGGCGCATTGTGAAGGTGGCAGCAAACTCGGCGGTGCGGTATCGCGAGGCGCGGTTTTTGCCGGATGGGAAGAGCATCCTGGCGTTGTCGACCGAGAGCGGAGAGACGGAGTTCTGGAAATTTCCAGCGAACGGGGTGGGGAAGCCAGAACAATGGACGAATGATGCGAAGGTGCTGCGATGGGATGGGGTGGTTTCGCCGGATGGGAATTGGCTGGCGCATCACGACAAGGATGAAAAGCTCTGGCTATTCGATGTGAAAACAAAGAAGGAGAAGCTGATTGCGGAGTCGATGACTGGCGATTTCGGTGATCTGCATTGGTCTCCGGACAGCAAGTGGCTGGCGTTTGTGCAGGCAGCGAACGATCAGTTTGCGCAGATCAAGGTGCTGAATGTGGGGTCGGGAGAGATCAAGGAAATCACGTCGGACCGATATGACAGCCTCAATCCGGTGTGGAGCTCGGATGGGAAGTGGATGTATTTCCTGTCGGACCGGGCGTTGAAGACGACGGTGGAGTCCCCGTGGGGGCCGCGGCAGCCGGAGCCATTCTTCGATCATCAGCTGAAGATCTATCAACTAGCTTTGGTGCCGGATCTGCGTTCGCCGTTTTTGCCGCCAGATGAACTGCACCCAGATGGTGATGCCGCAAAGGATGAGAAGAAGGCAGACGAATCGAAAGATGTGAAGAAGGACGAGAAGAAGACCGCGGAGACCGCGAAGAAGACGGATGACAAGAAGGCAGAGGAGAAGAAGGAAGACAAGAAGGATGAGAAGAAGCCGCCGGAGGTAAAGATTGATTTTACGGATCTGTCGTCGCGGTTGAACGAAGTGCCGGTGCCCGCGGGGAATTATGGCAATCTGCAGGCGACGGAGAAGCGGCTGTGCTGGCTGAACGATGGAGACAACACGCATCAGCATCTCGGGCTGCAGTGTGTCGATGTGGCCAATAAGGGCGACGATGTCGACAACCTGATGGGAGACGTGAAGTCATTTGAGATTTCGGAGAACCGGAAGAAGCTGCTGGTGCGCAAGGGAGATGAGTTTTACATTCTGGATTCGGATGTAAAGCCGGCGGCTCTGGGCGATGCGAAGGCATTAGCGAAGTCTTCGATCAACATGTCGCGATGGTCATTTTCTACGAGGCCCGTGGATGAGTATCGCGGGATCTTTATGGATGCTTGGCGGCTGGAGCGGGACTATTTCTATGACAAGAACATGCATGGAGTGAACTGGGCGGCGATGCGGGATCGGTATCTGCCGCTGGTGGATCGCGTGGCGAATCGCGATGAACTGAACGCGGTGATTGCGCAGATGGTGGGCGAGCTTTCAACGCTTCATACATTTGTGGTGGGAGGCGATGCGCGCAAACCGGCCGATCAAGTGGATCTGGCTTCGCTGGGTGCGCGGTTGCGGCGAGATGAGAAGGCGGGCGGGTTCGTGGTGGAGCATATCTATCTACACGATCCTGATTTGCCGGACATGGCTCCGCCGCTGGCCAAGCCCGAGTCGCTTGTGCGGGAAGGAGAAGTGATTGTCTCGATGGATGGGCAGGATCTGCTTGGAGTGACGGACGAGCGGGCGTTGCTGCGGGGCAAGGCCGGAACGCAGATGCTGTTGAAGGTGAAGAACGCAGCGGGCGCGACGCGTGATGTGCTGGTGATGCCGATGAAGGATGGAGATGAGGGGCGTTTGCGTTACGCGGAGTGGGAGTACTCGCGACGCCGGACGGTGGAGAAGGAGTCGGGGAACACAATCGGATACGTGCACCTCAAGGCAATGGGTCCCGAGGATATGAACCAGTGGGCGCGTGAGTTTTATCCGGTATTTGATCGTCAGGGGCTGATCATCGATGTGCGACACAACAATGGCGGCAACATCGATTCATGGCTGCTGAGCAAGCTGCTGCGGAAGGCATGGTTCTACTTTCAACCCAGGGTCGGAAGTCCGTCGTGGAACATGCAGTACGCGTTTCGCGGGCATATTGTTGTGCTTTGCGATCAGTCAACAGCTTCAGATGGCGAGGCGT
>DATJEO010000011.1:0-19762 GCA_035496515.1 Occallatibacter sp. | reverse complement strand
GGTTGCAGAGTGGCGTAATCGTTGTGCACCAGCGCTCTTGGAGTACCGTTCTGGCCTGCCAGGCGAACGCCATTGAGGTAGAACTTGCCCCCATTGACGGTCTGGAAGCCAGCCCCATTCGGGTCCATCGATCCGCTTGATAGCCACGTCGGAGCCTGAGCGCTCAGATAGAGAGCCGGGTCAAACGTCGCCACCTGGTTCGAACGCTCCCACGCCTGCGGCAGCGCGTCGTAGCGTAGTCCGATTTGCAGACTCAGATTCGGCGTGACCTTCCACGTATCCATCGCATACGCCGATGGAGTCTGGTTGACATAGTGACGGATCGGAGCAGCCTGAGACTCAGAGTAGCTCGAGGCCAGACCCAGCAGCATGTCCATGAACGGATCGCCGCTGTTCGTACCCCACGTGTAGCTTCCTTCCGCGTTCAGGAAGAGCTTCTGGTTCTTGGTATAGCGGTTGTAGCTTCCGCCGAACTTCATGGCGTGCTTTCCGACGGTGTACGAAATATCCACCTTTGGTTCGAGGTCCTCGGCTGCGTTGTGCCAGGGAGCAGAACCAGGGTTTTCCTGCACGCCGTAAGCGCCGCCCCAGTTCATGCTGGGAGCAGACGCGGAACCGTTCGCAAAGAACTTGTTCACACCGAAGCCAGACGGCAGGTTGCCAGTCGGGCTGTTCACGATGTCAATGATGTTGCCATCGTAGTTCATGCTGGCTTCGACGAGCAGTTGGGGCGAAATGGCCGCGGTGAGCTTCATGGCCGCGCTATTCGCCGGGTTGTTAAGGGTGCTGGTGATCGTCGGCCAGCTACCCGTTGACCAGCCCACCATCGGTGCCGGGAACGCCTGCGAAACCGAGTCGTGCATGTAGTGAGCAAGGAGTTGGATCTTGTCGTTGATGCGATGATCGCCGCGCACAACGTCATCGCGCACGTTGATCGGCAAACTTGCCTGACCGAGGAACTGGTCGTTGGCTGTATTCGGCTTCGGAATGATGCCCGACGCGAAATACGACAGTGCGTTGCCATCAAACAGTGCTGCCGGAATCACGCCGCCAGGAAACGGCTGACCCTGCACGCAGGTCGGACACGCAGCAGCGAGTTTGGCAGCCCACGCTGGGTCGCCGACTGTCGGCACCTTCAGAACGATCGGAGAACCTGCAAACTTTGGAGAAACGTAAGCCAGGTTCTGTCCCGCCGTGGGGAAGTCCGCCGCAGGCAAATCGTTCACGAGCGATGGTGCATTGCCCTGGATCAGCTTGCGCCACTCTTCGTTCCAGAAGAAGAACGTCTTCTTCTTGTCGGTGTTGTAGAAACCGGGAATGAAAAGCGGACCGCCCAGGTTGGCGCCGAAGATGTTGTAGTTCAGCTTCGCACGGGGCGTTGGTACGGCCTTGTTGTTGTTCTGATAGCTGTTCGCGTTGAACGCCGTATTGCGGTTGAACTCCCACAGTTCTCCGTGGTAGTTCTGCGTGCCGCTCTTCAGCGAGAGGCTGATGGTTGCGCCCGAGGAGATGCCGTAGTCCGGCGGATAGTTCGAGGAAAGAGTCTCCATCTGGGCAATGGCATCCTGCGAAGGCAGAATGTCGATGCCGCCGGCGCCGCCGCGGTCATCCGCTTCGCCACCATCGATCAACCAGATATTGTGGCTCTGACGAAGACCGTTGACGCTGATGTTCGAGCTTGAACCAACCGAGGTCGGCGTGTTGTTGTCGGGCAGCGTGGAGCTGACACCGAGTCCGAGTGCCACGAGAGAAGCAAAATTCCGGTTCTCGGTAGCGATTTCTGTGATCTGTTCTTCGCTGACCAGCGTGCTCACCACGTTCGAGTCGGTCTGAACGGTCAGCACATCCGATTGCACAGTCACGGTCTGGTCAACGCTGCCTACTGCCATCGCCGCGTCGACGCGTGTTGTCTGTGAAACGTTGACGACGATGCCGGTCTGCAGAAAGGCATTGAAGCCTTTCGCAGTCACCTTCAGGTCATACGTTCCTACATTCAGACCATTGAAGGTGAAGTTGCCGGCGCCGTTACTGATCGTCTTGCTGACAAAGCCCGTTTGCTGCTGGGTAAGCGAAACCTCCGCTCCCGGAATCACCGCTCCGGCCTTGTCCTCAACTGTTCCTGTGATGGTTGAGTTTTGCTGCGCTCTTCCAGTCAGGCTGACTAGAAGCAGGAAGAGAGGTAGCAGGAATATCCTGCACCTCGCTAATGAGGTTAACTGCACTTTCATGCGTCACTCTCCGATGAATTGGCTGCACATTACTTCTGAAGTCCGCATATCTGCCAAACTGCAAAAGCTCTGTCGCGGTGTTTATCCCGCTTTTGGTTGTGCCCAGGACAGCCTCTCTTCAGCTGTTTTGGGCCGGTATCTCCCCAGTGTCAGGTTCGACACTTGAGCGGAAGACAGATCGCTCCACGTTCGCGCTGAACATTGCGACATCAAGAGAGGCACCTAAACGGGCCCCTGAAAGTGATGAAGGAAACCATGTCTGCCCTCAGTTACCGGAGACCGGGGAAGCTACTGAGGCAGTTAACAGCAGACGAAACCGCTTTACTGGTCCGGTGGGGAAGCACATTCATCCCCGAACCTGAAGTAAACCGATTAAGGTGGTAACCAGCGCGAATATTAGAGTCGCTCGAAGACCGTTGTCAACAGGAAAAGAAAGGCCTGATCGGTCCATGGATACCGGTCTTTACGCCGCTTGAGTGCCCAACGGGGATAGGTGTGAAAACGGGCATCTTGTTTTCTGGATTTGTTGTCTCTGGGCAAACGATATCCCTACGCGAAAGTGGAGCGAGAAACCAGCGCACCCGCACGCACTCGTGTCGTAAGTTACTGCCCTGGAGATTCTTGCCCGCGGGGAGCATCTCGAAGTCGTAACTAGGTATTCAGAATTCCGCACACCCCGAAATCGGCTTCTTCTAAAAGAGACCCAGCCCCCGAATGAGGGGCACGCAATGCGCAGTATCGAACCGTATGGAACGCTATTTGACTGTGATTTATCTAAAATCTAGCGAGCCGGAAGCTGGCAAACTCTCAGGACCCGGTTCTGATAAGGGCAGACAAAGGCAGTTGAAGATGACCGAGGCAGTAGCAGCCACCGGACCTGAGCCTGGGCTAGCTTCGCCACCCGCTGCTCGTCCGACATGGTCGCCAGGCCAATCTGAATCGCCTCCCCTTTCAACCATTCTGGCGTCAACGCGGGATCAACCGCGGCGATGCCCCCATCTTTTGTGTAATCAGGAAGTGCACTGCGCTCCGCAATCGCCCGGAAGTTCTGCGCGTCTTCCCCGAAACTCTCGATGTACTTCGCATCCAGCGCAAAGGTGGCGTCCAATGGAGTGCTATTTCGAATCCAGAAGAAGCCCTGTTCCCAATCGTTGGACGGCGAGCGCCCAGGCAGCTCGATATGGGACGAGTGTGGGAACGTCTCAACCTGCACAAAATACATCAGGGCCCCAAATACAAGGAAAGTCGCGGTCCAGCGCAGGCGATCCCTATCGAGAAATACAGCAGCCAGCATCGCTCCTATGAGCAGGAACATCACAATGTAGATCATGTGGAAAATCCGCAATGGCTGGAGCATGGCTACAGAATAGTTGTGTGCGGACTGGCGAGCAAAGATCAGAGATATCTCGAGACCAATCAGTCCGGCATACAGCCCCATCCTTGCCAGCCAACGTCCCCGCTCATTCAGAATCGTCGTGTTCCGGCCTATCGCCCACAGCAGAATTAGCGGTGCGACGATGCCGGCAATTTCATACCACTGCCAGCCGCTCAGGAACCAATAGCTGCGAGAGAGCGCAACCTCCGCATACCCACGAGGTGGAACCGGTGCGAGCAGGTTGATCAGCGTCGCAACCAGCAAGGTGAAAAAGCCTAATCCCGCTAGCGCGAGGCTTCGCAGCAGAGCAGTCGATATCGAAGCGCACAAAAGCATAACGACACAGGCTGCGGCGTATGAAGCCATCAATGGGTGCATCGCGGCCGCGATCAGTAGACTCACCGCCGCCAACGCAACTGGACTTTTCCGCATGCGAGCCGATCGCTTGAAATCCGAGACGAAATCCAGTGTCCCCACAAGTGCCAGAATCCCCAGCGGCGTTGAGAGGCTTCGAGCAGTAACGTACGGATCGATAAGCAACAATGATGTCCCCGCAGCGGGCGCCGTGATGCAGAGAGCAAGGATCGAGATTGCTCCATAGCGGGCTTCCTGGCTCTCCATGCAGCGCAAAGCAAGCAGCCAGGCCGCATACAGCGTGCCCCAAATGCTGAGAACGTACACACCGAAGATGCAAGACATCAGGCTGATGCCCGTGAACCGCACAAACGATGCTATGGCTGGTGCGAATAGCGAGAAGCGAGTCTGCGCCGTGACGAATCCGGTCCACGTCGGGTAGAGCTCAGGATGAATCAGCCTGAGGATGCCAGGTAGATAGATGCCACCATCTTCCGCGTACGGGTGATAGCCGTGAATCAGAACCGCCAGCACAGTGAGCGCCGCTGTCGCCAGCAAGGAGATTGAACCAGCGCGCTCCTGAGGCCGCTGGTTTTCGATTCGCCCGGCTACAAGGGTTTGTGTCGCTGCCAAGTTCAGGATCTCCTGTAAAAGTGCGCAAAATCCGATTCAGCTTGGCATCAGAAGGGTCTTACGAGTTCAGATTTGGTCCTGCTTGTTTACTCGCTCCGCTAAAGACCTGCCAGCCAATTACCGCGGCCCGTTCTGTAAGATTCTGAAAACAACAGAGCAGTTGGCCCGCACCCGTCCGCCACAATCTCCTTTAATTTCCGGGGCTTGCCCCTTGCGCTCAAGGCGCAACGGACGACACGGCTTCAGAGTGAATCCACGCATCAAGCTGGCCTGTCTGGCGGAGGAGCGAGATTCTGGCTTTGCTCAGCTGCATCTGCGTCTCAAGCAAATCTACATACTTCTGGCGTTCCTGGATTTTGGCCCGCTGCTCCTCCTTGGGAGTCAGGGCTGCCGAAGCGGAGGACCCATGCAACTGAATTTCCGTCGACTTCAATTCGTCCTTAGCGATGGCAAAATCCAGCTCCGCGACCTTCGCTCGTGTGGCGATCTGGCGAACCGACCGCTGCATTTTGGCGCGATTGGCATCTTCCTCGGCGCGCTGCCTTCCCAGGTTCATCTGCGAACGCGTCGCTTCTATCATTGAAATTCTGCCCGCGTCTTTTCTGATCCTGTCGAACACGGGAAACGAAAACACCACTCCGACGTTCGCAGTGTTGTAGTTTCCATGCAGGTTGTAGAAAGAGGAGACATCGTTGATGGGACTCACTCTTCCATACTGTGCGGCGAAATTGATGATCGGCTTCCACGTATAGCCAGATTCTCCTTTCGCACGCTCCATCTTTGCCTGAGCTGTTGCTTCTGCCGCGTGAAGGCCGGGTGTTGAGAACGTGTCGTGTGTCGAGAAATCCGCTGAAACGTCCGCATCCGGAATGGACGGAATTGAATCATGCCCAAGATCCATTTCAGAGCGCGGCAACCCGGTTAGCTCTGTCAGATGCGCAAGCAGCGAAGCTCTGTCGTCCTCGGCTTGCATACGCTGCAAGTCCATCTGCAACGCACCTCGACGCGCTTTGTTCAGGTCCAGTTCTGAATCAAGTCCCGCATGCACGCGATCTTCGAGAATGGATACCAGTTTGGCTGCAAATTCCTGCTGCTGTGACAAGGCTTCCAGCACTGATTGATTCTCATCAAGAGCGACACAGGTAATCGCCACATCTTCTTCTGTCTCTTGCCGCGCTTCGATCAGAGCAAATTGTGCCGCCTCGACCTCAGCATGTGCAGCTCGAATAGTAAATCGCTGCTGGTTGCTATAGACCAGCGACTGCGCATTCACAGTGAAAATCGTCGGCACCGTAAGAGTGATGCCGTACGTCCAACCAAGACCGCCGCCCGTCACAACGCTGGGGATGAATATGTCCTTCGCAATCGCGAGATTCTGTTGCGCCTTCTTGAGATCCAACTCGGCGCCGCGAACCCGGGGGCTGTTCTGAATCGCAAGCCGAACCAGGGACGCGAAGGTTGTCGGCGAGGCGCACCGGGCGGGAAGAACAAAGATGCAGATGCAGCACAGCACAACGAAACCCCGAGAGGCATGCCAGGTTCGCACCCTCGCGTCTTTGGATCGATACGTTTCCATCGTGATCGGCTGTGATTAATCCGGGTAATGACACCTCGACTGCAAGTTACTTGGAACTCTATTTGACTCGAAGATTGTTCCTGAGGCTTTCGCCACCTGACGCATGAACGGCGACCTGGTCGTCGTTCTTTAAACCGTCTGTGATCTCTGCCCTCATTGCGTTTACCAGTCCGATCTGAACACGAGTCTTCTTCAGGCGACCGTCATCAACCCGATAGACGAAGTGATTGGGGCCTTCATCACGAACCGCTTCTCGCGGCAACGTCATCACATGCGGGTGCTTCTGTACGGTCGCGGTGATGGTGACGCTTGTGTTTACTGGCAATCCGTCCGTATCGCTTGTGATCTCGACAGTACACATTCCAGTGCGAAGAACTCCATCGCCCGTGACCGCCATCGGTTTTGATTCAAGCTTGCCGATCCATGTGCGCCCAGGCGCGCCATTTCCCCACGTGATTCTGACGGGCTCTCCCGTCTTGAGTAGCCGAATATCAGGCTCATAGACACTTGCGCGCACTGAGAGCTTCTTGAGGTCCGCAACATGCACGAGTTCTGCGCCCATCTGGACGAAGTCATAGCGCTTTAACGGCAGTAGGTAGACCGTACCTGTGATCGGAGATATCACATTCGCGTTTCTGTACGAGACCTTTTCTCCCGCAAGGTTCGCTTTGTCCGCAGCGATCTTGGCTTCTGTGCTCTTCAAATCCTCAGGCCGATAACGCGCCTGAGACCGCTCCTTCGCTGCCTGCAGGCCTGCATTCGCGGTGTTCAGCCGTTGAGTGGCTGCGGCGACCTCCGCATCGGATGCGCTGCCAACCTGCCGCAATTGCTGCAGCGTAGCCAGCGCTTTCGACGCCGCATTCTGCTCGTTTTGTGCTCGCGCCAGTTCGGATGCCTGGGCAATCTGGTCCTCTTTTGACCCGTTCATCTGCACATTCTTCGCGTTCAATTCCGCCGACGCCAGGGCAGCGCGGGCGTTGTCGAGTCGCGACTCCGCGAATTGATCTCTCAGTTGCAGCAGCTTTTCGCCCGGCCGGACCTGCTGCCCTAGGTGAACGTAAATGTTGTCGACAATGCCCGCGAACGTTGCGCGTGCCGCGAAATCGTTCGTTGGTATCACGTTCCCCGTTGCAGATACGGTGGTTTCGATGTCTTCGAATGCGGGGGAAACCAGTTGCACTTCAATGGCCCGTTGTCGATACAGAAGCACAGTCACCGCGAACAGGATCAGCAAGGCGACCGCGACGATCAGATGATGACGGGTCAGCACGAAATCGTGGGTCTTCACCGCGACAGTCGAAACGTCACTCATCATTCAGGAGCTCCGGCGGAACGTACCATTTGGCCTCCGGCAGATTCTGTGACACCTGAAATGGTGCGGGGGGACGGCCGTACGACCTGAATGCTCGCGCGGCAGCTCGATCGCCTTGAGCCTCATAGAACTCAGGTTCGCCCCGTGCGAGTGGCGTAAACCCGCCAAGCTCGGTTGCGTGCGAATCTATCGGCAGTCGTTCGAAATTGTACCGATGATTCAGTAAGTCTTTCAGCAGCCAGTTGCTCTTGCTCGCAACGATCAAGTAAGAGCCGGCAGAATGCTGAAACTCAGCAAGCGGAACAATGCGCATCGAGTACAGCACGTTTCGCCCCGCCCAGAGGTTTTCTTCCGGCGAGTCGTCGTGCCGGAAATACCGTATCGCAGGGAAGTCCACCGGAAAGACCACGCGCCTCGCTAATTCTGCCGGCGCATAGTGCTGAAATGTCAGAGCCAGCAGCGGATCCGAAATGACGATCGGCACGCCGGCAGGCACGCGTCTTTCGGCATTCTGAAATCCGTCGACGATTTTGTAGAACGAATCTTTTTGCTGCTTGTACCAGTAGCCCACTACCGCTTCTCTGCTTAGGAACCAGGCACACGCGATGCCGAGCAAGATGATCGGAGCGTGACGTACGTTTCGAAACAAATAGCGAGCGGCAATTACGGCTACGACCGCGAATCCGTAGCAGACCGGTATTACGAAACGCGGCGAGAGCATTCCTCCTCGAATGGAAGCAATGATGTATCCGCAGATCGGATAGGTCATGAATACGAAAACGCCCGCAGCCTCGTGCGGGGTCATCGGAGTTCTGCCGCGGTGTGGAGCAAAGATCGAATCGAGCCAGCGAGGCAGTAATCCATTCCGACACTGACGGGATGCCGCGGCAACGCGTTCCTTCGAAAAGAACACAAAGCCTGCCGCCGCGAGCAGCGCAAGGATGGGATACAGAATGATTTCGACCATTCCTGTATACGAATCAAACACCTGATCCAGCGATACCTTGTTCCATGCATGCGGTGCGAACTGGGCAATGGAATGCTCAATCAGCGGCCGATACGCCAGCAGAGGCGCAGCAGCCACAGCAAACCCGATCCATATCCGGAAATCGATCGCACTCATCAGGCCAGGGCGCCGATCTCGCTTGCTTCTCCTGAACTCCACAGTAGAGCCACGTAAGGGCCGTCTCACGCGTGCCGCGGTCCTGACCAGTTCACCCGCGGCCGGAGGCAAGAACGCGAGTACAGCGAAATAGTTCGTTGAAACTCCCGCAGCCAGGGCCAATACCATTCCGATCAACGCTGCCCATCGAACTGACGATGATTTGGCCTCATCAATCGACAGAGTCCAGCACAGAAACGCCAGCATAGCCAAACCGTAGAAGATTCCATACGAGCGGCTCTCAAAGCTATAGTCAAACGCCGCCATTGCCATCCAGACCAGACAGCCGAAGACGGCCCACGAAGCACATACGCGGCGCTTGAGAAAAGCGAACAGCGAAGCCAGACCTACCCAGCAACCCAATGCCGCTGGAAGGCGATAAGCCCACTCGTGATCGCCGAAGATCTGACGGCACCAGTGGACCAGGATGTAAGTGACAGGAGGATTTGGATCTGCGCCTTGCGATAACGCATACCAAAGCTCGCGCAGACTTCCCAATCGAGCCAGGTGAAGAGTGATGAACTCATCAAGCCACATCAGCTTGAACGACGACTGCAGAAACACCACAGCGAAGTAGAGCGCGGTCAGAGCCGCGAAGGCTCCGGCCGGGTGGGCGTCAAGCCAGGCTATGATCCCCTCCCCGCGGGATCTCAAGTTAATCGAAGTCTGGTATGAGCACTCGTCGCTTATCGCTGCGGAGCCCATGCTTCTCATGCAACCTCTTCGCTCTTTTCTTCAGGCTGCTGTTCTGCTACCCGCTCAGGCCGCTGTGCAACCGCAGGCTGCTGCTCGGTCTCTGGCTTGCCCTTCTGCTCGTGGTACTCCTGCTCGGTGTTCACCTGCCACAGATTGTCTTTGCTTCTGCGACCCCCAATGATGTTCTCCACCGCCAGCATGGCTGTGAGCATCGAGTGGTCCTGGTTGTTGTACTTGTGCATGCCGTTGCGGCCAACCAGGAACAGGTTCTCGTACCGCTCCATATAGCGGACTATTTCGTCAAAGCGATCGTACGTTCCGAAATACGCCGGATACGTCTTTGGCACGCGAAAAACGCAGGAGTCACGTACTTCATCCGCCTGCAGTATGCCGATGCGCGCAACCTCCTCGATCGCGAACTTCGCAATCTCCTCGTTGGACTTGTTCCAGAGTTCATCCGTGTCGTAGCAGAAGTACTCCAGGCCAATCCACACCTTTGAAGGATCGCTCACCAGGTGGGGACTCCAGTTGTTGAAGATCTGGATGCGTCCCACGAGCACGTCGGGCTCCTGCACATAGATCCAGGTATCTTTGATCATCGAGCCGTCTGGCTCCGTGAGCAGCAATCGATCGACGAGCAGACCAACTGTAATGAAGTCGCGATACATCAGCCCGTCGGCGATCTCTCGCACATCCTCAGGGACCGGCGCATCGATCGCGCGGATCAGTTCACGAATCGGCATCGTCGAGAAGAAGTGGTCCCCGTCGATGCACACCCTATTTCCCTCTGGACTACGCGCTTCCAGCGAAGAGATCCGCATCGATCCATTGCGGGCGCGTTCCACTTTCAGGCCCTCGACCCGCCAGCCCAGCCGCACCTCCCCGCCTTTGGACTGCACCTGGCGGGCGACATGCTCCCACAATTGGCCTGGACCATACTTCGGATATAGAAACTGCTCGATAAGTGAAGTCTCCGAGTTTTTCTGGCGGATGTCGCCCTTACTTCTGCTGGAAGAAAACAGCTTCTTCACGAAGTGTTTGACTGCCGAAACCAGCGAGAGTCCCTTGATGCGCTGTGCTCCCCATGCTGCAGAGATCTGGTCGCAGGGCACACCCCACACTTTTTCTGTGTAGCTCTTGAAAAAGGTCAGGTACAGCTCGCGGCCGAATCGATTAATCAGAAAATCCTGTAGCGTGTTCTCAGGCTTGCGTGGGAGCATTTGCGCCTTGAGATAGCTGAAGAGAATGCGTACGGTACGCACGATTCCGAGGCGACCCAGTGTACCCATCGAAAGCGATAGCGGGTAATCGAAGAACGACCTCATGAAGTAGATGCGGCTCTTCCGCGGTCGCACAAGCATGACGCAGTCCGGATCCGGAACAGGGACGGGGCCGCGTGACTGTCCCTCTTTGCCGGTGTTCTTAGCGCTCTTAACGTGGCGTTCCTGGTTGTGATATCGGATTGACAGGTCCCCGCCGCCCTGTCCGGACTCGGCAATGGGCATGATTTCTGTCCACCAGTCCATCACCCGGTCCGATTTCGAAAAGAACCGGTGACCGCCGATGTCCATGCGGTTCCCGTTGTACTGGATCGTGCAGGAGATTCCACCAATACGATCGCTTGCCTCAAGCACTATAGGCTTGATATCCGACTGTCGACATAGTTCAAGGGCGGCGGTGAGCCCCGCCGGTCCTGCACCGATGATCACTGCGGTCTGTTTCTTTTGGCCCACGCTCGCTCCTCGCCTTTTAATCCGATGGTCGTCAGAAAACGGCTCTGTCGTACATTCACTCAAAGGTTTGAAGGATCGTGCGCGGTGCCGTGCAGAGGGTACACACTGATCCGAATGGCTTTATCTACTAAGCGACGCCACACCTAAAACTAGTTATGAGAGCCGATGAATGCGGAGACTAGCATCCCGCAAACTTTTGTTGGTTTTAGGATTCGGTTTGTGAGGATGAAGTTGGCCCGTCTCGGCAGAGAAGAACTTCAATCAAAAGATACCGTTCCCGAGCCGGCCGGAATAATCATCCACCAAGGTACAAACAATTTCGGGTACACTGGATGCAGGTCCACCAAAAAGGTTGCCTCGCTCGCGAAAGGTCTCTTTTCCCATGCTGTGCTTCAAGCGGGTTGCAGGGATTTGCCTGCTCTCCGTGTGCCTTGTCGCTGTCACTTCCTGCGGTATATTCCCGACCGGCAAATTGTCGTACGCCGCGGAAGGTACTGATCCGCTAGCCTCTTATCTGCAACTCGGGGATACCGACCCCGTCCTTGATCCCAGCATCATCCGCCAGGGTTCTACTTACTATGCCTTCAGCACCGACGTTGCTGGGTTCCCCGGAAACGGCAACATTCCCATTCACTGTTCTCAGGACAAGGTGAACTGGACAGCGTGTGGAAGTGTTTTCCCTGACGGCATGCCGGCATGGATACAGCAGAGGGTGCCGGGCGTGATTGGCCTTTGGGCGCCCGATATCTCCTACTTCAATGGGGAGTATCACCTCTATTACAACGGTTCAAAGCTGCACACCCAGCAGACTGTCATCGGTCTCGCCACAAACAAAACACTCGACCCTGCCGATCCAGCCTACAAATGGCTCGATCGCGGGATTGTTCTGCAATCGAAACAAGGCGATGACTTCAATGCGCTCGATCCCGCGATCCTGATCGACTCCGACAACAAGGTCTGGCTTACCTATGGAAGCTACTGGTCAGGGATCAAACAGAGGCAGATCGATGCCCTTTCCGGGATGCTGCTTACATCCAACCGCACTCGTTACGATCTCGCCACCCGGCCGGGCATTCCCAACAACCCGATCGAAGGGGCATCTCTCATTCACCACGGAAACTACTATTACCTCTTCGTCTCGGTAGATTACTGCTGCGAGCAGAACAAGGCGCAAAACAACTACAAGCAGGCCGTCGGACGTTCAGTGAGCCCGCATGGACCTTTCGTCGACGTAAACGGTACGCGCATGATGAATGGAGGCGGGACCGTACTCCTGAAAGGCAACACTACCTGGAACGCTCCCGGTGGGGGGACGGCGTTTCTCGATGGAGAAAATGCCGAGAGTCTGATCGTCTTCCACGCGCACAATCTCGAGAAGGGCAACACGCCCTACCAATGGCTGAAGATTTTGAAGTGGCAGAACGACTGGCCCACGATTGGTGATTGAGTCCCCTTCACGCCCACAGCGCATCCTGCCACTTCCCCTGTCCTCCAGCACAAATTCCACGCCTTTTATCGCAGTACAATTGCGCTTGCCGGATTAACAGTGCGAACAGTGCCGGTGAAAGCTGGTCAATGTGACACAGGAGCCTTACGTCTTTCGGCATCGCGATCGATCCTCTCGGTCCCGCCGCACTCTCCTTTTCGTTCTCATTATTGTTGCGGTCCTTCTCTTCAGCACGCGCACAATCATTTCCTACTACGTAGATTCGCTCTGGTTCGCCTCTCTGGGATACTCGAGCGTCTTCTGGAGAACCCTGGGCTACGAGTGGCTATCCTTCGCACTCGCCTTTGCTGCTACATTCGCAATTCTGTACGCCTGGTTTTCAGCACTGAGATATGGTTGCCGTGAAGAATTGGCCAGTGCCGGCACTGTCCGGTTCGGCAACCAAAGCTATGAGCTTCCCGTCGGGCCGGTACTGCGAGTCGCAGGCCTGCTTGGCTCCGTCACAGTTTCACTCATCGCCGGCGCGGCGTTCATGAGCGAGTGGAGCCAGTTCGCTCTGTACTTCATGGCTCCTGCCAATCCTGCTCAATCTCGCGACCCGATCCTTGGCAAGACGATCGGTTTTTATCTTTTCACTCTGCCTGCCGTGCAGTTCTTTGTCGGATGGCTGCTTGTCATTGCTCTCATCTGCTGCGCCGTCGCAGGATTGTTTCTGCTCATGACCACCAGTTCGCAATTCATTCGCGAGCGCCGATACGAGTCGTCTCCCATTCCGCTCCGCTGGTTCTCGGGAGCAATCGCGTTCCTACTCATTGTCATTGCGGTGCGCACGTTTCTGGGTCGTTTCGATCGCCTCGTCGGCGATCACACCATCTTCGATGGAGTCACGTATACAGACGCTCACGTGCTTCTCGGCGGACTCCTGCTCATCTGCGCTGCACTCATCATCGGAGCCGGCATCGCCGCAATGAATCTCTTCCTGCGCCCGCGCGTCGGACGCCTGATCGCAGCACCGGTGCCGGCGGTCGCATGTTTTGTTCTTGTGCAGATTGCTGCATGGTATGTGGACAGCTTTATCGTCAAGCCGAACCAGCTCGTCAGGGAGCAACCTTACATCTCCAACAACATTCAGTTCACGCAACATGCATTCGGCCTCGACCGCATTACCCAGCACGAGTTCCCAGCCGAAATCTCAGTAGAGGCTGCCGACGCGCCCAACAACCAGCCCACCCTTCAGAACATTCGCCTGTGGGATTGGCGCGCTCTCCAAGATACGCTTCGCCAGCTTCAGGAGATTCGCACCTACTACGATTTCCCTGACATCGACATCGATCGCTATCAGATCAACAGCGAGGAAAGGCAGGTGATGCTCGCCGCGCGTGAACTCAACGTTGAGAAGCTGCCTGAGAGCAGCCGCAACTGGATCAATGAAAAGCTGATCTACACGCATGGCTATGGCGTCACGATGAACCGGGTAAACGGGTTCACACCGGAAGGCCTTCCCACATTGATCCTGAGCAACATGCCGATACAAAGCACCGATCCTGCCATTCGGGTGACGCGGCCCGAGATTTACTTCGGCGAGTTGACCAACACTGATGTCTATGTGAAGACGCGTCAGAAGGAATTTGACTATCCTCAAGGCGAAACCAACAGCATGACCAGCTACCAGGGAACCGGCGGAATCGTGCTCGGCTCCTTTCTGCGTCGCGCGTTGATTGCCTTCGATCGCGGCGACCTCGCCAAAGTTCCCTTCAGCGACGACATCACGTCCGAGAGCCGTCTGCTCATGAGGCGCAGCGTTTTCGAGCGCGTGAAAGCCATTGCTCCGTTCCTTACCTTTGAGCAGGACCCATATATCGTCATCGGAGAAGACGGCAGGCTCTCCTGGATGCTCGATGCGTTCACCACCACGGATCAATATCCATACTCGACACACTTCGATATCGGAAATGGCTCCATCAACTACCTTCGGAACAGTGTCAAGATCGTCATCGACGCGTACAACGGGAACACTACCTTCTACGTCTTCGATCCGCAGGATCCGATCATCAATGCCTGGCAGCAAGTTTTTCCGCAGCTCTTTAGAGACGCGGCGGAGATGCCTCAGGACCTTCGCAAGCACGTGCGCTATCCAGAACTCCTACTGCGCATGCAGGCTGCCGCATACGGGCTCTATCACATGACTGATCCAGTCGTGTTCTACAACCGCGAGGACCTATGGACCGTCGCTTCCGAAGTTGGTATGTCGTCTTCCGGCGATCAGGCCGCTCGTCCCATGGATCCCAATTTCGTGTTGATGAAGCTCCCCGGCGAGTCCAACGTTGAGTTCGTCGAAATCCTTCCGTTCACACCCTCGAATCGCAACAACATGATCGGCTGGATCGCCGGGCGCAGTGACGGAGAGGACTACGGCAAAGCTGTCGTATACGACTTCCCCAAAACGCGCCTGGTCGACGGGCCTCTGCAGGTAGAAGCGCGCATCGATCAGAACGCGCAACTCTCCGGACAGCTCTCGCTTTGGAACCAGCAAGGCTCGCGCGTACGTCGCGGCTCATTGCTCGTCATTCCGTGCGGCAAGGCGCTCATCTACGCCGAACCGATATACCTCCAGGCTGAGCGCAGTCCCATGCCGGAGTTGCGCTTAGTCGTGCTTGCTGTACAAGACCGCCTCGCATATGGATCGACCTTCGAAGCAGCTCTTCGCTCTCTCTTCGGTAACGAAACGCCCTCGCTCAGCGGAGAGCAGCCGCCTCCTCAGCAACACGCAAACACACCTAATGCCGCGAACGCATGGCAACCCGCGCAGGACCTGAATGGACTCATCGAGGGGGCAGCGCGGGATTTTGATGACTACCAGCGCCTGACTTCCCAGGGAAAGCTCGCCGAAGCCGGCCAAAAACTGGAGCAGCTCAAGAACAAACTCAACGCGCTGAATGCACGCAGGAAGTAGAGGCATCACCGGGCTTCGTCTATCGTGAAATTTCGTGATTCTTCTGTTCTCTGGCGAACAGCTCTCACGAACTCCGTGCGAATTCAGTTGACGAAGGTCTATCAGAATGCTAGAAATGTCACTGCGCAATCGATTGCGCTAGGACGATATGACTTCTCCTGAATCCGCCGCCAACGCGAGTTTGAGATCTATTCCTCATATGCCCGCTCTTACTCGCCGGCAAGCCATTAAATCTCTCGCTGCGGCGGGCGGTTGTGCGCTCCTGCCCACCCATTCAACTGCCTCTGCAAACAATCAGTGGCGCCCCAAGCCCGGTGACGAAGCCTTCCTCGACGATCTCCAACGGCAGGGCTGCCTCTTCTTCTGGGAGCAGGCCAGCGAAAAGACCGGCCAGGTGCTCGACCGCGCCCGCAATGACCTGAACGGCAAGCGCGATCCACGTCGCATGGCCAGCATCGCGGCCACCGGTTTCGGTCTCACCGCCCTTTGCATCGCCGACAAACGCAAATTCCTCCCTCACGCCCAGATCGTCGATCGGGTTCGCACCACCCTCGATTGGCACTTGAACAAATTCCCCGAGGTCCATGGCTTCTACTACCACTTCTCCGACCTTGAAACCGGCGAACGCGTAAAAGATGTCGAGCTCTCCTCCATCGATACTTCCCTTCTCCTCTGCGGTGTGCTCATGGCACACGCATACTTCGACGATCCCAAGATCAAGTCGCTGTCAAAGCAGATTTACGAGCGCGTCGACTGGCCCTGGATGCTCAACGGTGGCAAAGCTTTCTCCATGGGCTGGAGGCCGGAATCTGGCTTCCTCGATGGCCGATGGTCCCACTACTGCGAACTGATGATGATCTACCTGCTCGGCATCGGATCTCCGACTCATCCCGTCGACCCCGACACCTGGAAAGCCTGGGAACGCCCCGTCGTGCACTACAAGGAGTTCTCCTTCATCAGCGGCAACGATCCGCTCTTTACCCACCAGTACTCGCAGGCATGGTTTGACTTCCGCAACAAGCGCGACACCTGGGCCAATTACTTCGACAACTCCGTCACGGCGACCAAAGCACACAGAGCGTTCTGTCTCTCTTATCCCAAGTGGTATAACGAGGATTACTGGGGCATTTCAGCATCGGATTACCAGGGCGGCTACACGGCGTGGGGAGGTCCACCACCGCAAGGTCCACTGGATGGGACAGTTGTGCCTTGCGCGCCGGCTGGGTCGCTTGCCTTCCTTCCTGTCGATTGCATTGCGGTGCTTCGAGCCATGCGCGACAAGTGGGGCCAGCAGGCCTGGGGTCGATACGGTTTTGTTGATGCATTCCACCCGGCGGCAAACTGGTACGATGCCGACGTGCTTGGCATCGATCAGGGCATCTCGGTGGTGATGGCAGAAAATCTAAGATCGGGTTTGGTTTGGAATACATTCATGCGCAATCCGGAAATGACAACCGCAATGCAGCGCGCCGGATTCCACGCAAGCTGATATACGCGATAACTCGGAGCAGAGATTTTTGGCAAAGGCGCCCGTCAAACCGATCACGTTGAAAGAGCTCGCAGCTATGCTCGAGCTCTCGCAGTCCACCGTCTCCCGCATCATCAACGGTGAAGCAACAGCGCACCGCATCGCCGAAGAGACACAGCGCCGCGTCTTGCACGCCGCCGCACTGAATGGTTACGTGGCCAACACCATGGCCCGCGGCCTGCGCCAGAAGCGCACCTACACCATCGGCGTCATCGTTCCCGAGATTAGCGAAGGCTACTCGACCACCGTTCTCAGCGGAATCGAGGACGAACTGCTCAAGGATGGGTTCTTCTACTTCGTCGTGAGCCATCGCCATCGTCCAGACCTGCTGGAAGGCTATCCGCGCATGATGCTGGCTCGCTCTGTCGAAGGAATCATCGCGGTCGACTCGCCGATGAGCGAGGACATGCCCGTCCCTGTCGTTTCCATTTCCGGACACGATCGCCGCGACGGGGTCATCAATATCGAGCTCGACCACGATCAGGCTGCGCACCTGGCGCTCTCGCACCTCAAATCGCTGGGGCACCGCCAGATCGCATTTATCAAAGGCCAGGAATTCAGCTCAGATACAAAGCTCCGTTGGCAGGCGATCGTTCAGGCCGCCAGCGATCTGGACCTTCAGATCGATGATCATCTCGTCGTACAGTTGCAGAGCCCTGAGCCCGGACCTGCTCCCGGACAGGAGGTCACTCGGCTGCTCTTGCAGACAAAGCGCCCGTTCACCGCGATCTTTGCCTTCAACGACGTCACTGCCATCGGCGCTATCTCCGCAATTCGCGAAGCAGGATTGCGCATTCCCAAGGATGTTTCCGTACTCGGCTTCGACGATATTCTTTCTGCAGCCACACACCATCCGCCACTGACAACCATTCATCAGCCTTTGCGCAGCATGGGACAGGTTGCGGCAACCACCCTGCTTTCGCTGATACGCGACGACATCCCGCATCCGCGCCCCGAAGCGATCACGGTCTACCCCAAGCTGGTGGTCCGCAAGTCAACTGGCCACCTCGGCCAGTATTCAGATATCGCCCCAATGCAGAGGGAATCCGCTGCCATTGAAAGCAGCCAGGTCGAATCGCTGGGACAGTAAGAATAGACTTACTTCGGCTTCGCGACCGTGGCGCGCGTCGCGCCCGTTGAAATGCCGCCGTCCACGAGTAGCGTCTGCCCTGTGATGTACCGGCTCGCTTCTGAGGCAAGAAAGACCACTGCTCCATCGAGATCGCTGGGCAATCCGGGTCGCTTCACGGGAATGCGATCCGTCAGATACGCCACCCACTCCGGATCGTCATAGAGCACCTTGTTCTGCGCCGTCTTGAACCAGCCTGGCGCGAGGCAATTCACCGTGACCCCATTCTTGCCCCAGTCATCGGCAAGACTCATCGTAAGCTGGCGGATGCCGCCGCGGCTCGCGCAGTACGGGCCCAATCCCGCAAAGCCAAATACGCTGGTGACAGAACCGATGTTGATGATGCGCCCGTAGTCGTGTTCGATCATGCCGCGTGCGACTGCCTGCGCCACGAAGAAGCTTCCCCGCAGATTGGTGTCGAGCACAAGATTCCAGTCGTCCCACGTCACATCCACCGCCGGCTTGCGAACGTTGCAACCCGCGTTGTTTACGAGAATGTGGATTTGACCAAATGCCTTCTGCGCCTCTTCGGCCATCTTCTGGATGCTGTCATAGTCGCGGACATCCAGTTCGAGCGAGACGCTACGCCGTCCCAGGCCCTTCACTTCCTCTTCCATCTCGCGCAGTGCTTTGCGATCTCTGCTGGTCAGCACCAGGTCTGCGCCTGCCCGCGCCAGTGCGCGCGCAAAATACTGACCGAGACCGCGGCTCGTTCCCGTAACAATTGCGACTTGCCCGGACAGATCAAAAAGCGAATCGCTCATTATTCTTCTCCGGGCGCAAGAACAACTTTCATCAAATTTGGCTCCTGCGCATGCAGCCGCTCGAACCATCGCGGTCCCTCCGCCAGCGGAGCAACCGCCGTAATGAGCGGTCGAACGTGAATCCGCCCTGTCGAGATGAGCTGAATCGCCTCAGGATACTCGCCCGATGAAGCCGCAGTCCCCTGCAGCCGGATCTGCCGCGAAACCACCTTCTGCAGCGGCAGAGAAACCTCCGGTGTGATGTTGCCGATCAGCGTGACGGTGCCGCCCTTACGCACGCTGTCGATCGACTCCTGCACCGTCTTCGCGCGTCCCACTGCGTCGAAAACTGCATCGGCCCCAACACCGTTCGTCCGCTCTAGAATCGCCTGCGCAATATCGCCGCCGGTGCCGCGCAGTGCCTCGTCAGCACCCAGCAGTTCGCCCAGCGTCAGCCGTGTCTCATCGATGTCTGCGATCATCACGCGTCCCACTCCGGCCGCGCGCAGCGCCTGCATCGTCAGCAACCCGATCATCCCCGCGCCAACAACCAGCGCAGTGTCGCCCTTCTTCACCTCGCTCACCTTCACCGCGTGCAGCGCGACAGACGTGGCCTCGAGCATCGCCGCCTCAGGAAAAGACATTTGCGCAGGCAGCCGATAGAGGATGCGCTCCGGGACGGCGATGTACTCGGCGAAAGCTCCGTTCCTCCGGTAGTCGCCGCAGGAGACGCCAATCACCTGCCGGTTATCGCAGAGGTTCACTTCGCCACGACGGCAATAGGTGCATTGCCCGCAATAGACCGTGGAGTCGAATGTCACTCTGTCGCCAGGTCGGTACTCTTTGACGCCGGCGCCCACAGCTTCGACGATCCCGGAAGCCTCATGCCCCAT
>DATJEO010000010.1:0-21341 GCA_035496515.1 Occallatibacter sp. | reverse complement strand
TGCGGTTATATGTCAACTGCCCCTCGTGGATGATCAGTCCCGCCTCGTACTTGCCCGCCACCACCTGGGGAATGATTTGATCGAAAGGCACGACCTCGGTCTCGATCTCGGGATCGAAGATCTTCAATGCTAGGTAAGCCGTCGTTAGCGTGCCCGGAACGGCCACTCGAATGCGACGCAGGTTTTCCGGCGAGATCTGCCTCGGGGCCACAACCATAGGCCCATAGCCCTCACCCACGCTGCCCCCACAGCCCATCAAGGCATAGTTGTCCTGAAGGTAGGGATAAGCGTGAAAGCTGATTGCCGTCACGTCGTAGAACGCTTCGTTTAGCGCCTTCCGGTTCAGTGTCTCGATATCGGTAAGCGTGTGCGTGAACTTGTAGCCCGGCACCCGAACTTTGTTCGTTGCCAGGCCATAGAACATGAAAGCGTCATCCGAATCCGGGCTGTGCGCAATCGAAATCTCCCGGACGGAACTAGAAACTGCAGATCCAGAACTCTTGGTGCTCACTTGAGACAAAAATCCTTTCGGCAAACTTCCTTGCCTCGTCACTTCTAAGGATACGTCTATCGATTCCGGCGCTTAATGCGATCCAGACCGTTGACAATGCCCGCTGCGCCCACCACCTTCAGCGCTTCGCCCGGCAAAAACGGAAGTACGGCAAGCGCGAAAGCCGACCCGGCCGGGGCATGCGTCCACACCGCCAGCCACACGAAACCCCACAGCAGAATCAGGGCATCTCCCGCCGCTGCGCTCAGTGCCGCTCCTGCAAATCCACGCGCAATTCGCTTACGAAGCCAGCTCACCGCCGCAGCTGCCAGCGGATACGACATCAGGTATCCGCCCGTTGGCCCAAGCAGATGTGCAATTCCAGCGCCCAGCGCAAATCCCGGCGCAAACACCGGCAATCCAGCCGCACCTTCCAGCAGATAGGCTCCAAGCGTCGCCGCGGCCAGCCTTGGGCTCAGAACCAACCCCAGCAGCAGCACCGCGAATGGCTGCAATGTCAGCGGCACCGGCGTAAACCACAGGGGCAATGCAATGTGCGAGCACACAGAAACGAGCGCGCTTCCCGCCAGAACCACTCCCGTCCCGCGCAGCCCGCTGGAGACGGCAGAACTCGCGATCTCTGAAGCAATCGGCAGTCTGTTTTCCACGTTTGTTGTCCTTAACTTTCTGACTCTAAATCGGCTTCTTCCGATGTGCTTACCACCACCGCGTCATTCTGCACGTGATTTTGTTTCAATCGCTTGCGGTCCAGCCAAACATGGCGCGCTACACCCGCGGCTGCTAACAGCAGGCCTCCCAAAGAAACCACCAGCGCGATGATTAACCAATGCATCACGACCGATGCTCAGAATATCAGACAGTGAATGGGGACCTTCTGGAGAGATGTCACGGGAGAGGCTGGTATTCCGGCGACAGTCCTCCCGGAGGGATGGAACGAGAATAGCCCCGGATTAAGCGAGGCGGAACCCGGTGTTTCCATCCAGATTAAGAAGCCCCAACCTCGGAGCGGCTATCGAATTCTGCGATGACACCGCAGACTACTTTGCCAACGACCCGAACAGCCATTCAAGATAAGCGGCACTCCCGCTCTCCACCGGCACCACAAGGAACTCCGGCACGCGATAGCTGTGCAACTCTTTCAGTCTTTTTTCCAGCGCCTCGAGCTTCTCGTTGCTGGTCTTCAACAGCACCATGGTCTCCGGCGCCGATTGGATCTGCTCGTTCCAGTGATAGATAGACTGCACTACAGGTAGCAGCGTTGCGCATGCTACGAGCCGCTCTTCCACCAGCGTTCGCCCCAGCTTGTTGGCCTCTTCCAGAGTGCTCTCGGTCGTCAGAACAATCCGTGCCTGCGGCCCCGATCCGTGCTCTTGCATTCAGTTCTCCCGTTCGGTGTATGGTCCAGTGTACGGACAAAGCCCGTCGCCCCCATCACATTTTTCAACCCACGAATCAAACTAACCGCCCTAACGTAATCATCGCCCTTCCTTGCCCCTCGCTTGTGCTCCAACTTGCCGACTTCAGCCCCGTGTTGCAGTATTGTTCCTTGCGGCCCCGGAGGATTCGCCTCTGGTCTTTGCAGGACCGATACAGCCGGCTGGCGTTTTCCTTAAGAAAACGCCACGTTCAAGATCCTTTCGATTTCAACAGTCGAGGCGAAATCGCTCCGGCATCTTATCCTTGACCTTCACTGGCCTTTGAGCCGCCCAGGAGAACGATCCCATGAGTTCCGTAATCAAATTCGGCACCTCCGGCTGGAGGGCCATCGTTGCCGACGAATTCACGTTGGCCAACATCCGCCTCGCCATTGCAGGCATCGCCGCTTACGTCAAAACACAGCCTGAACCACATCGCGTGCTCGTAGGCCGGGATCCGCGCTTTCTGGGCGAGTCGTTCGTCGCTGAAGCCGCAAAGATCCTCGCGGGCGCTGGTATCACCCCCATCGTCATCCCCGACGCCGCGCCTACTCCGGCCATTTCTCAAGCTGTGCGCGCGCTCAAAACCTCCGGAGCGATCAACTTCACGGCCTCGCACAATCCACCCGAGTACAACGGCATCAAGTTTTCCACCCATGATGGCGCCCCTGCTTTGCCCGAAGTTACAAAGCAGATCGAAGCCGCTATAAACGCCAATGCCGAAGGCAAGATCCCTAACGCCGAGCCCCCGAAGGGCGGCTTTGAGACCGCCGACGTGAAGCCTGGCTTCCTTCACCGCCTCGGCGAGCTCGTCGACCTCAAGACTATTGCCAAATCCCACATCAAAGTCGTCTTCGATCCCTTCTGGGGAGCAGGCCGCGGCTACAGCTGTCACCTCCTTCGCGAAGCCGGAGTCGAAGTCGAAACAGTCCACGATTATCGTGATGTCCTCTTCGGTGGCCACGCCCCCGAGCCAGACGATCACCTTCTTGAGACCTGCAAAGACAAGATGAAGGAAATCGGCGCAAAGATCGGCATCGCCACCGACGGTGACGCCGACCGCTTCGGCATCGTCGACGAAGATGGCACCTTCATCCAGCCCAACTACGTCATCGCTCTCCTCTTCGACTATCTTGTCGAAACGCGTGGCTGGAAAAACGGCGTAGCCAAAAGCGTCGCCACCACCAACCTGGTCAACGCTCTCGCCGACTATCACAAGGTGCCGCTATTCGAGACGCCGGTCGGTTTCAAGTACATCGGTGAGCTCATCATTGCCGACAAGATTGCCATTGGCGGCGAAGAATCCGCTGGTCTCACTATCCGCGGCCACGTGCCCGAGAAGGACGGCATCATCGCCGGCCTCCTCGTCACCGAGATGGTCGCCGCTCGCGGCAAGAGCATCGGCCGCCAGCTCAAGGAACTGTTTGCCAAGGTTGGTTCCTACTACCCGGTTCGCGAGAACTTCCACTTGACCCCGCAACGGAAGGCCGCGTTCACTGAAGAATTGAAGAAGGATCCAACCGAGCTCGGCGGCCGCAAGGTCTCGCAGGTCGTGCGCACCGACGGGCTCAAGCTGGTCCTCGACGACGGATCGTGGGTGTGCTTCCGCCTCTCCGGAACTGAGCCGGTGGTGCGGGCCTACACCGAGGCACGCGACGAGAAAGATATGGTCGCCCTCCGCTCCGCCGCCGAAAAGTTCGTTCAGGGCTAAGCCATAACTTTGCCGTCGAGGCCGAATGCAGCACCCAAATCTGTTCACGCCAAAAAAGGAAGCGGCCGCCGAGCCGCTTCCGCTGCGTCAGAGAGCTACCGAATGGCTCCAGCATGGCTGGCGGCCAGCTGGCACAGTCTTCGCCGTGGCTCTGGCCCTCGCATTCGCCTGGAGTGTCGTCAATGGCCGCCACGGTCTCTCAACCTGGTACGGCCAGCGCACCCAGGAAAAACAGCTCAAAAACGAGATCCAGCAGCTGCAAGACGAAAACGCGCGCCTCAAGCAACACGTCGAGCGTCTGAAGAAAGATCCCGACGCCATCGAGCATGAAGCCCGCGAGAAGTTACACTACGCGCGCCCGGGCGAAGTGATCTACACGCTGCCGCCCGACCCGAAACAGAAGCCTGCCACGAGCAAATAGAGCATTTGAGAAACCGCAGCTAGCAGCTAGGAGCTAAAAAGCTAGAGGTTCGTACCAAACCACGCCACCCCGGCCCCGGCCAGCGGAGCATTATCCCCGAGCTCAGCAATTCGAACCTCGATCTGCGTGCCCGCCAGCTCCGCCTTCACAGCGTCTATGAAAAGGGGCGCAGATCGGGAGATCCCTCCGCCCAGCACCACCACATCCGGCGCGAAATCGCTGAGCAGCCGCTTGATCAGTTTCCCCAGCGTCGTCCCGAACCCCTGAAACACCGCGACAGCGTCCGGATCGCCTCCGATCGCATAATGCGCAATCGACGCAACTTCGCGCTCCTGACCCTTACGCTCCGCGTAGGCCTTCTTGATCGCACGAGTCGAAATATAGTCCTCGGCAATTCCACCCTCATAAGGAGCATTCCAGATCTCTCCGCCGGGCGGCACTCCTTTGCCTTCCGTCACTACCTTGCCATCGACGGCAAATCCTGATCCAAGACCCGTTCCAAGTGTGAAGCACACTACGCGCCGTACCCCTCGTGCTGCGCCAGCGCCAACCTCACCCAGCAGATACGCCGCCGCATCGTTCAGAAATCGCACCTGTTCCGGCTTCCATCCGAACCGAGCCGCCAGCGCTTCGCTCACGTTCACGCCATAGAGATACGGCATCTTGTGTTCCATCCAGCTGATGCCCTTTTCATAGTCGAACGGCCCCGGCATGGCGAACTCCGCGCCCTCAACACCCGTCGCGCGTTCGCTCGCATTTACGCCCAGCGAATGCAGCACATCGATAAATGCCTTACTTGTCTGCTCTTCCGGTAGGTTCGCTCGCACCACGGTGCCGAGCCGATAGCCTTCTCTCCGGCACACCGCCGCCGAAATGTGACTTCCTCCCACGTCGTACACCAGAACACACGGATCAACATCCGGACTCAATCAACACGCTCCTCAGAACCCAAGCTCATTGTAAGGTCTCGAACGTTCCTCAACAGAATGCGGAAGCCGGCACCCGTTGAAGACAGGATCGTTTTACGCGCCGTTCATCTCCGGGTTATTTCGCCGCCCGTTATAGTAGTTCTCAACCTGCATGCAACTTCCCCTGCGGCTTTTCCTGCTCTCTCTGTTCCTCCCCATGACGATGCCGCTCTCCGCCCAGATGCCCTTCTACACAGACAACGCCGACGTCACCAACCTGGGCACTCTTCACTTCGAGATCTACAACGAGCTCGACCGCCTGCAGTCCGCGCAGTACCCCGACCTTCGTCAGAACACTGCCAACTTCAAAATCAATTACGGTCTTCCGCGCAATCTCGAACTCGACTTCGACATTCCCTGGCTCGCAATCTACCGCGCATCTAGTTCTCAGAACACCTCTGGTAATGGCGATGCGGACATGGGGATCAAATGGAATTTCTACAAAACGCCTCGGCCTCGCCGCATACCGTCTCTTTCTGCCAGCCTTTATATCGAGTTCCCCACCGGCGATGAAGCTCAGTCGCTCGGCTCCGGGGAGACAGACTACGCCCTCAATTCCATCGCACAGGAACCGATCTCAGACAAGACAAGGCTTACTGGAAACTTTGGCTACCTCTTTGCCGGGAACACCAGTACCGGCGTCCTCGGAATCCAGACCACGCATGGCCACGTCTACACCGGCGGCCTCTCTCTCGCACACGATTTCACTGCGCGCCTGAACCTCGGCGGCGAACTCTATGGAGCCGTCGATGACAACAATGGCCTCGGAAAAGACCAGCTACAAGCCTTGCTCGGCGGTTCTTGGGCCCTGAACAGCCGAACCAGCTTCACCTTCGCCATCCTCGGCGGCGCCCACATCGCCAGCCCAAAAATCGGCTGCCAGTTCGGCTACGAAATAGATTTTCCCCTCCGCCACGCCTCTCAAATAAAATCCGCAATCATCGGACCCACCACGCCATCGCAACGGAGAACTCCATGAGCTGCAAACCCGAGGTCCTCAAGACCGTGCCTCTCTTCTCCCTCCTTGACGACGATGAAATCGCCGTCCTTGCCTCCCAGGTCGATATCAAAACCTATACGCCCCGTCAGCGTATCTACAAGGCCGGAGATGTCGGATTGGCTTACGTTACGGTTTCCGGCAAAGTCCGCGTCACAACCATCGACGAAGATCATCAGGAGGTCGTCGTCGACGAGCCCGGCCCCGGAGAATTCTTCGGATTCGCCTCCATGCTCGAGCAGAATTCTCACCAGACCAACGCTACCGCGGTCGAGGAATCTGTTTGCCTCGAAATCTCCCGCGATGACATTCAGACCCTGATGCTTCGCAAGCCGGATGCGGGAATGGATCTGCTCACCACGCTCGCTCACCAGTATCATGCTGCTCATCAGCTCGTCCGGCTGCGCGCAACACGCAATCCCAACGAAATCATCGAGCAGGAAGAAACCTTCGGTGAGGGCATTGCGGACTCGGTAGCCAGGTTTGGCGGCTCATGGACCTTCATCATCACGTTTTCCGTCGTTCTGATTGTCTATACAACAACCAACGTGATCCTCGGCCACAAAGCCTGGGACCCATACCCGTTCATTCTGCTCAACCTTTTCCTCTCGATGCTGGCAGCCATTCAGGCGCCGGTCATTATGATGAGTCAGAATCGTCAGGACTCAAAGGACCGCGTTCGCAGCGAACTCGACTTCGAAGTCAACCGCCGCGCCGAACTGGAGATTCAGGGCATTTCGAGAAAGATGCATCTTCTCGATGAGCGAATCGATGACCTCTCCGATCTGCTTCGCGGAAAAGCTGTACCAACCCAAGCTGGAGCGGATTGATGCAGATCATTGAAAAGATCCATGACGCAGACGTTGCCTCCAGCAAGGACGGGCTGCTGAATCCCCACCCTTGACTCGACCATCATGCCTTACCCCAATCCGTCAGGAACATCAGTCCAGCAGCCACCAGAGTCACGTCGATAATCAGTACAAACACCCGCTCCGGTAACCGATCCACCACGCGTTTCCCCACAAACGACCCTGCCACCATGATCGGTCCCAGCGCGAGACCACTCACCACAGCATGCAGCGGCAACACCGCTGACTGCCGGTAAGCTATCAGCTTCGCGACGTGCATCACCACGGTCGATAGCGCTTCTGTCCCTATATACGCGCCCTTTACCAGTCCGTATGCCAGGAAGAAAGGCGCCATCAATGGGCCTACGCTCCCCAGCAGGGCCGATAGAAAACTCGAGGCCGCTCCGATTACCGCGAAACCCTTAAGCGGCGTTTTGAACGCTCTCATCTTCGGCATATGCCGGAGGACGACAATCAGAATCAAAAACGCCCCGAGCACCCGAGTCAAGGCAGCCAGCGGCGCATGGGCAAACAACACGCCACCCACCAGCGCCATCGGCACTCCACCCAGTGCGAACCAACCCACCACGCGCCAGTTCAGTTCTCCCCGGTTGAACCACACGCGGCTCGCATTTCCAATCAGTTGTGCAACCGTGAGTATGGGAATGGCTTCGCGTACCCCAAATACGAACACGAGCATTGGCAGCAACACCGCCGCTCCGCCAAAGCAGGTGACGGCGGCCAGGAGCGCCGCAATGAACGCGACCAACGCTAATAGTGTTAGGCGAATCGCCTCAGGCATGACTCGGAACCAGACGCCGAATCATTGTATATAGGCTGGGAACTGAGAACTGGCAACTTCGTTACGCTCGTCCCGCAAACTCCCGGGTCTCGGTGTAGACCTTCACCGTCTCGCCCTCTTCCACGAAGAACGGCACCCTGATCTCCAGCCCCGTCTCCAGCCGCGCATGCTTTGTCACCGCGCCACTCGCCGTGTTCCCGCGCGCTCCCGGTTCTGTATAGGCCACCTTCAATTCCACCTTTTCCGGCAGCTGAATCCCAATCGGGTTCCCATTGAACTTGTCGATCTTGATAATCAGGCCTTCCGTCAGGAACTGCAGCGCATCGCCCAGCTTTTCCGGCGTTAGCGCCATCTGATCGAACGTCTCCTGGTCCATGAAGTGCGATGCATCGCCATCGGAATACAGATACGAAGCCTCTACAGTCTCGAGGTCGGGTTCTTTGAATTTTTCACCCGCTTTGAACGTCTTGTCGAAGACCGCGCGCGTCAGCAGGTTCCGCATCTTCAGTCGAACCAGTGTCTGTCCGCCTCGCGCTGTCGGAGTCGAAACCTCCACATCCAGGCAGTAATAAGGAGTGTTCTCAAACTCGAAGTACATCTTCCGCTTCACATCAATCGCATCAATCAGCGCAGCCATATAGCATCCTTCACTTCAGGTCAGATTCGATTCTATCGGTTCACCTGGGCGTGGTTGAGCACCTCAGCCGCCTGCGGAGTGCAAGAAGGCCAACGATCCAAACGCAAAGGCTAGTAGCTAAGAGCAAGAAGCTGTCTTCTCACGCATTCGCCGGTGTCCGCAGATCCGCCAGCGCCGCAGTCAGATCCGTCGCCAGCACCTTTTGCACATCGTTGCTCAGCTTCGCCCCGTTTTGCGTCAGGTAGAAGACGTCGATCGCAGTCTCGCCTTCCGTATCGATCAATGCCACTTCGATATTGCACTTGTGCTGACTTAGCGTGAGCGCGATCTGTCGCAGAAGCCCCGGCCCATCCTGCGCCACCACCTGCAGCAGAGTCGAGTGACTTGACGATTCCGAATCAAACTGCAGCCGTGTCGCAACTTCAACCTTCACGCCGTTGGCGCCGCTCAAGTGCCGCCGCGAATCCAGCAGCTGCTCCACGGGTAACTTCTGTGCCACCACATCATGCAGGTACGCGAGAAAGCGATCTTTCTCGCTCGGATTCAGTTCAATCGTCCTGAACACATCGGTAAATTGGAAGCTGTCCACAACAACGCCCGCGTCGTTTGAGAACGCGCCCGCCTTCACAATGTTCATTCCCCATGCCGCCAGCGCACCCGCAACGTCGGCGAACAGCCTGCTGCGATCGCGGACAATCACGGTCAAATCGAAGAGTTGTCGATGGGGTCTGAGATCAAGCTGGACGGGATTTTTATCAAGATTGAGAGCGAGCTGAAAGTGATTGCGGATGTGTTCAGGAAGACGGGTCTGAAGATATCGTTGCGGGAGTCCTTCCAGAAATTGCCGGAGCGCATCGTATTGGCTCGACGGCACCATCGATCGAATCCGGTTCAGCAGCGTAGGGTCGATCGCCGAGTGGTATCGAACCTCGTCTACGCTGCGATCCATGAAGTTCGCTGTCGCCATATAGAGTTGCCAGAGATTCTCAGCTTTCCACGGCGTCAGGGCTTCCGGATTCACCGCTTTAATGTCCGCATACGTCATGAGCGTCAGCATCTTCAGAATTGCCGGACTTCCAACCTTCTCCGCAAAATTCCTGATGTTGTCCGCATCGAAGATGTCTCTACGCAGCGCATTCGACATATCCAGATGCAGCTTGATCAGCTTCAGCACCTGGTCGCGCTCTTCCGAGTCAAAATCCAGCCGCGCCAGGAACCCGTCAGCCAGTTCGACACTCTGTCCCGTATGCTCTCCGTTTCGCCTTCCTTTGCCCGTGTCGTGCAACAGCAGCGAAAGCAGGAACAAGTCAAGCCTGTCGATCTCCGGCAGAAGTTGCGCCAGACGCTGCTCATAGTCGTGTGCCGGCTGGCGAAGGCTGTGCACATTATCAATCGTCAGAAACGTGTGCTCATCGACGGTGTATCGGTGATAGCTGTCGCGAATCACCAGCGCATCGATCAGGTGAAACTCCGGAATCAGCATCTCCAGCACACCCAATGCATGCATCGTCCGCAAAGCGTGTGCGGCATGAGGTCCCAGCAGCACCTCACGCAAGGCGTTCCACAGGTATGGCCCTTCGGGAATATGAATCGCCAGTGCCGGCAGCGCATCCGTGATCCGATCCTCCGCCGCCTGCGACAACGCATAGCCATGCGTAGCCATCAGGCTGAATACCCGCAGAATCGCCGCCGTATCGCTGAACTGCGCACCCGGCAGAATATCGATTCGGCCCTGATCCAGAATGAAATCCGTTCCGGCAATCGGAGTCCGTCGCCGCCGGAACTGCCGGTAGAAGCTCACAGGCGCCGGCAAGTGCTCCATCAGCAGCGCGGCCCGGCGATAAATCACCCGCGCATGGCGGTAGTACGTCCGCATCCAATACGCCGGATCTGCCGTCCCGCGCGTCTCCAGCCCAATCGAATTCGCCGCTGCTTCATCCTGCGATTGCCAGTCCAGCGTGTTGTCATCCCGTCCATGGCGGAAGTGCAGAAAACATCGCGCCGCTGCCAGAAAATCGAATGCTGCCTCCGCGTCGCCCCGCGCGCTCTGGAAGACGCCTCCGCGCTGCCGTGGCCACTCCTTCGTCTCCTTCAGGTGAAACAGCAGGGCGAACCACACCGCAAGGTGATAATCCCGCAGCCCGCCCGGACACTCCTTCAGGTTCGGCTCCAGATGAAAGATCGTATTTCCGTATTTCGCGTGCCGGCCCCGTGCAATCTCACCCAGCTTCTGGGTTATGGTGTTCCACTCACTCAGCACAAGGCCCGGGAAAACATTCTGATGCAGCTGCTGGTAAAGAGGGAACTGGCCGGCCAGGAATCGCCGATCGAGCGTCGCCAGCGTGAATTCCAGATTGTCCGGGTCGAACCGCCCTGCTTCTTTCACAGTCCGCGAACTCGGGCTGGCTCGCAGGCCGATATCCCACATGCCCTGGATAATGGCCCGGACCACTTCTTTGGTCTGCTCTTCCGTTTTCTCATCCGCAAAGGCAAACAACACGTCGATATCGGAATAGGGAAAGAGATCCTTGCGTCCATACCCCCCTAGCGCAAGTAGTGAAACGTTCTGCGCAGGCTGACCCGCAAAGGCCCGGCGCCACATTTCAATGAGGATACGGTCCACAACGGCCGATCTCCGGCGGATTGCTGCCGTGCCGTCTCCGGTCCGCTCACACGTTTGGCGGACAAGCGCCATTTCCCGGAGATACTGATCCCGTAGATCGTCAACCGCTAGAGCGACTGGATTCATGAATGTTCTATTTGTGAAGGCAAGCCGTGCTTAATGATGTGTTAACAGGATAAGCGATTTCCCAGCGGCACGGGCAAACATACGGTCAAGAACTTGCTCCTGGACACCGCAGACATACGCAGCATTCCGCCATCAACGAGACTCGGACGCGCGAGCAGCGAAGGCCAGCCATGCCGGATCCGCATGACAGCATCGTCATTTTAGCTGGCGTTTGTTGGCTGGTTTCGCAATCACGCATTCTCTCGTAAACAAACCATTAAAGAGAAGCAATTGCGTCCCCGGCTTCAGTAAACTGCTACGTATAATTCACTCAGCATGCGCCTCTGAGCGCAGTCTTTGTAGTCTGTTCGGCCTCTTGAGTACACGTTGCCGGCCGCACACACGGGACAGTAGGCAGGTTCAAGATGTGTGGCATTGCCGGGCTCGTAGTTCCTCAAGGAGACTCGACGAACGAAGTCGCTCACGTCGAGCCCGTGCGGAGAATGATCCGTCGTATGAATTCCCGGGGGCCGGATGCGGAAGGCCTTTGGACAGGTCCCGGTGTGGTGCTGGGACACAAGCGGCTCGCAATCATTGATCTTGATCCCCGTTCGAATCAGCCAATGTCATTCGCAAATGAACGCTACGTACTCGTGTTCAACGGCGAGATTTATAACTATCGTGCGCTCAGGTCAGAGTTGGAATCGCAAGGCGAGCTGTTCCATACCGCGTCGGATTCTGAAGTAATTCTGGCGCTCTATGCCCGGATGGGAGCGAAGATGCTGCCGCGACTGCGCGGCATGTTCGCCTTTGCGATCTGGGATGTGCAATCTCGCGAACTCTTTCTTGCGCGCGATCCTTATGGGATAAAACCTCTCTACTATGCGCAGACTCCGCAGGGCGTGCTCTTTGCCTCGCAAGTGAAGGCGCTGCTTGCGAGTGAATTGATTGAGCCTGAAATCGAACCGGCTGGAGTAGCCGGATTCTATCTCTGGGGCAGCGTGCCGGAGCCGTGGACCACGTTCAAGGATGTCCTGAGTCTTCCGGCCGGCAGCTGGATGATCATTCGATCCGCGCTTCCCTCTTCCCCCGTCAAATGGCACAACATCAGTGAAGCGTGGAGCCGGGAGCAGATTACGCTCGGCGAACGCGATGTGCAGGAGAGAGTCCGCGCAGCGATTGCCGATTCGGTGTCCGCGCACCTCGTGGCCGATGTTCCCGTGAGTGTATTTCTCTCCGGCGGAATAGATTCTGGAACCATGGCCGGAGTTCTTTCCGAGCTGGGCGCAAAAGTCGAGGGTGTCACGATTGCTTTCGAGGAGTTCGCTCAGGGAAAGCATGACGAGGCGCCCGTTGCTGCCGAGCTCGCGAAACACTACGGGCTCAGGCACCATGTCCGATACGTGACGCGGACAGAGTTCAACGAAGACATCCCGAGATTCATGGAGGCAATGGATCAGCCAACCATCGATGGAGTAAACACCTGGTTTGCCAGCAAAGCGGTCGCTGAGCGGGGCTACAAAGTGGTGCTTTCCGGCGTGGGTGGCGACGAACTCTTCTATGGCTACGGTCTGACTCGGGAAATCCCTCGGCGTCTCGATATCGCAAGAAGTGTCGCAAACTTTCCCGGAGGTCGGGCGCTGGTCAAGACTGCGATTGACGCAATTTCACTCGGGAGAATTCACCCCAAGGTCAGAGGCCTTCCTGACTTCATGGGATCCGTTGAAGGCGAATACTTCCTTAAACGCGGACTGTTCATGCCGTTCGAACTCCCCTGGCTCATGGGAGCTGATGCCGCCCGGGTGGGGATGCGTCGACTCGGTGCAATTCCGCCCGCAATGAATGGAAACCGGCCATCGAGTGTCGGCGGGCAGATCTGCATGCTGGATTCTACGTTGTACCTGAAGAACATGCTTCTTCGAGACAGCGACTGGACAAGTATGGCGCACTCCCTCGAGTTGCGCACTCCTCTGGTGGATGCGGCCCTCCTCAACGCTCTCGCGAGCATGCACACGATGTTCAAGGATGGGCGTGGCAAGCGTTGGCTGGCAGGGGTACCGTCGAATCCGCTGCCTGCGAGTATTGCGAAACGCCGTAAGACAGGTTTTTCCGTCCCCATGACGGAGTGGTTGGCATCCGCGGTTGGCAGTATGGATTTGAGACTGCGTCCGATACCTGGCACAGAGAAGCCCTGGACCCGGAGGTGGGGAAGGATTGTGATGCACGCGTTCCTAAGGTCAATCTTGCCGGGAACCTTCGGAACGCGGCAAGAAGACGTCGCGGTCATTCTGTGACCGGAAACATTTGCTAGCCGAGTACCGTGTCCTGCGGCTCAGCCGTTCCTGCAGGACAATCCCGCAAGGATATGACCGCGAAACAGGCCCTCCGCTGGAAAATCTCCATCAGTACATGCGCATGTCGCCCGCTGGGACTGGTGAAAACTTCAGCAGGCCGAGTTCTCCAGCGAGGCGTTCCAGCTTGGTGCGCGTTGCCGCCGCAGGTGGAACCAATGGCAGGCGAACAGTGTCCGACGTGCGGCCCATCAAATTGAGCACTGCTTTTACCGGACCGGGGTTCGATTCCCAGAAGTTGGCCTCAAACAGCCGCCCGAACCGGCGCTCGATCTCGCGCGCCTCTGCCCATTCATCGTGGAGCGCGGCATTCACCATGCGGGCCATTTCGCCGGGAATCTCGTTCGATGCGACGCTGATCAGTCCCTGAGCGCCGACGCCGACAGCGGCGAGAGCGAGATTGTCGTCGCCTGAGAATACTTTGAAAGTTGATGGCAGCGAATGCACGAGTTCAGCGATCTGTGGCAGCTTGCCGCTGGCTTCTTTGATCGCCTGAATATTTGGTGCCGAGTCTGCCAGTCGAACTACGGTGTCGGGATCGAGGTTGACGCCCGTCCGGCCCGGAACGTTGTACAGGCATACAGGAAGCGGGGCGACCATCTTGGCCAGAGCAAGAAAGTGCTGGAACTGCCCTTCCTGCGTTGGCTTGTTGTAATAAGGATTCGCCGAAAGCACCGCGTCGACACCAGGAATTTGCCGCAGCATGGCGGCCTGTCGCAATAGAACGCGGGTACAGTTGTGGGTGCAACCGGCCCAGACCGGAACGCGGCCCGCGGCGGCTTCAATAACGATGCGAATGGTCTGGAGCCACTCTTGCTCATCGAGGGTGGCGGCTTCGCCTGTGGATCCGCACGCGACAATAAAGTCGATGCCGGCATCCACCTGCCAGTTCACAAGCGCCCAAAGCGCGGGTTCGTCGATCGTTCCGTCCGCCCGGAAGGGCGTGACGATTGCCGTGCCACAACCTGTTGTTTCCATCATGAAAAGTGTATATCGATGGAGGGCGGCCGGGCGCTGTGACGAATGTCAGTTGTATTCCGATTCGAGCATCGACATAAGGTGAAGATCGACCCAGCGGCCATCGCGATGAGCCGCCTGCCTCATCACTCCCTCGTATTTGAAGCCGAGGCTCTCATAGAGGTGGCGGGCGCGATCGTTGTCCTCAAAGACATCCAGGAAGAGCCGGTGGGCGCCGAGTTCACGGAATGCGATTCGGATCACTTCGGTGAGAATGCGTCGGCCCAGGCCTTGGCCGGGGGCGGCGACGACCACCCTCTTCAATTCGATTGAGCGCGAATCTTCTCCCAGCCCTCGCAGGATCACATAAGCGTCGATCGCGCCGCCGTCCTCGTTTACGTAATAGCGGCCATCACTGCCGGTCAGGGTGGCACGATGACGATCTTCGCTCCATTGCCCAACGAATTGACGCGCGACTGGATTGCCCTCGAGAGACATGATTGCAGGGATGTCGGCGACGGTAGCGAGGCGAAATGGCATAAGGATAGGCAAATTGTATCGGTAGTGCTAACTGTGAGACTCACAAGGGCTTGACGAGGACACGAAAGTCCGGGGTCATCCCGATCTCTCACGTGACGAAAGGAATGTAGGTCTCATGGTCCGGTGGTTCCATATGAGCCGCAGACCCGTTACGATGTCCGTTACAGGACCGGAATTTGGCGTGCGCAAGCTGTAGCAAATACATAAGCTGCAGGCGCAACAAGCTGAATCCAGGGGACCTTAATGCTGCGGCGTCGGCAGTGACTCGCAGAGCTTTTCCATTTCCCAGATCCGTTTCATAGCCGGCTCCAAGTGGGTCGAAAGCCCAACTGGTTGTCGGCGGTGTCGACCCCAGAACCGCCGCGAGATGCTACAGACGGCACGGTGCATCGACAGCCAATAAGAAGAGGATCAAGGACATGATCGCCAGAGCTGAGATGTCAACCAACACGCAGATTGCCGAACCGCAGGCCTCAAGCGGCACCAAGGGGATGGCGGTCGCGCTGATTGGTCCGAATGATGCGCATCGACAGACTGTTGCCAAGGCTCTCGCCTCCGCTGACGGCCGAAAGGTCCACGAGTTCATCGATTATCCCGCCACTCTGAACGACCTCGCGAGGATGATGGAAACCAAGTTCGATGTCGTTCTGGTTGACGTTGACACGGACGAGAGCTACGCGCTTCAAATCATCTCCAAGCTGGCAGAACTGGGCCCCGCCGTAATGGCCTACTCCGCCCGGACCGACGAAGATCTGCTTAAGAGCTGCATGCGCGCAGGAGCACGCGACTTCCTGCCCCTGCCTTCCGAAGGTGGCTCGGCATCCTCATCGGCATCCGCAGCACCGAAGTCCTCTCCAGCTGCACCCAAACCAGCGCCGAAACAGACAGATCCGCAGCCGGCGACCAAGCCGATAACTCCACCAGTTCCCGTAGCACAGCGCTCCAACGTGACCCCGATTGTTCCTGAGAAACGAATCGAACCGGCAGTCGAGGCAAATCCGGCGCGGGCTGCGCAAACACCCTCCATTCCCGACATTCTCAAAGAGGCTGACAAGACCAGGTCTGCCCCGGAAACAGAAGCGGCAAAGGCTGCCGATGAGTCGGATTTCGCCGCGTGGGATGCAGCTAACCTCCGTCGCGCATCCATGCCGCCCGTTCCCAAACCGGATGCACGTCCACGTCCGAGCCTTGTGCCGGAAAAACGCAAAGCCCCGGAACCTGCCCGCGTTCTGCCGAAAGTTGAAGAGCCAGAGCCGGTTGTCGAAGCTGCACCCGCGCCAATCGCTCCGGCAATCGAGCGCCCTCCGGTGTCCGTCGACATCTTTCGTTCAGCGATGTTCCAGGCTGAAACAAGCGAGGCCGTTGAAAAGCAGAGCGCGAACTGGATGAAGTGGATCCTGATCGCGGCGGGTCCCGTTGTGCTCGCTCTCGTATTGCTGGTTGTTTTCACGCGGTCTTCGACGCCCACTTCGGCCGCTGTGAACACGAAGCAGAGCCCGGTGACTACACCAAATTCCGCGACCACCAAGGCAGATGATCCAACAGCGAGCGATCGTCTGATCGTGAACGCCACAGGGAAAGCGGGCAGCAACGCCCAGCCTGCAGCTTCAAAACCAAGCGCGGGACAGCCGCAAGCAGTAGTCCCGACCAGTGAGCAGGAGACGCAGACTCCCGCTTCGGTTTCGCCGGATGCGATGGCGGCCCAGCTAGTCGCGCCAACACGCATTGCCGGACAGATTAAGAAAACCGCTTCCTTGGAAGAGCCGCCACCGAGCGCTCCCTCTCCCGTCTCCCTCGAGGACAACAATTCGGTGCCGGGCTCCGTGTTTGGATCCGGAACGAAGGCCAAGGTCATGCCGCACGTGGTACCAATCTCCGCAGGTGTTGCTGCGGGAATGATTGTGCACAAGACTGCGCCGCTTTATCCGAGGTTCGCGCAGGATGCGCACATCACCGGAACCGTGGTGCTGAAGGCGACCATTACCAAACAGGGCACGATCGAAGGTATCCAGGTGTTGAGCGGGCCAAAGCTTCTGGCTCCCGCGGCAGTGGACGCAGTGAAGACCTGGAAGTACAAGCCGTATATGCTCGATGGTCAGCCTGTTGCGGTGGAGACCAACGTCACAGTCGTCTTCGGCGGCAAAGCCTAGCTTCTGAAGATCGTAGCTAGTTTCAGACGGGCGCTCGTTGTCGTCGATCGCGACTACTTCCACGGGCGCCCTTGCTGTGAGCACCCGGATTAGCGGACCTTTCCATTCACAAGATAGGAAAGGTCTTCCCGATCACAACTGATCGAAGATCTCCCTGAATTCCCACGCGCCGGACTTGCCGTGCACCCACTCTGCCGCACGGACCGCTCCCAACGCGAAACCCCGGCGTGAGAAGGCATCATGGCGCAGCTCGATCACATCATGTTCGCTGCTTGCCCTGACGATGTGCTCGCCCTTGGCATCGCCGATCCTGTGCGACTCGATCGGAACATCGATTCCGGGCTGAACCGAGTGAATGATCTCTTCCAGCGTGATGGCAGTCCCCGATGGCGCGTCAACCTTCGAAGTGTGATGCGTCTCGCTGATGGAAAACTTGTAACCCTCGATGCGGGCAAGCTCAGCCGTCAGCCGGAATAGCTTCTGCACGCCGATGGAGAAATTTGTACCGTAGAGAAGCCCGCCGCCACGCCGATGAGCAATCGCTTTCAACTCGGGTAATTGCGAGTACCACCCCGTCGTTCCCACCACGATGCGGCAGCCAAGCGCAAGCACCGCGCGGATGTTCTCAACCGCTGCATCAGGTGCCGTGAAATCAATGACGGCATCGACGCCCGCAAGGTTAGGTCCGTTGAGTGCCGATGCGTGCTGGTTTTCATTGATGTCGAGTGCGCGCACGCCATGGCCTCGCTCGCGCGCCACCTCGGCGACAAGCGAACCGGTCTTTCCCTTACCCAGAACGAGGAGAAGCATGAGATCAAAGCTCCTTGCTGTTAGCTTTTAGCTCCTAGCTTAAGCGAGTCGGGCCGCTTTAGCCCCTGGTCATGAGCTCAAATTGTGGTCCACAGAGCTGCAGGCTACAGCTACCAGCTATGAACTGACAGCTGCCTTTCTCGCTTCAACGTCGAAGATGCTGGGATCAGGATCCTTGAAGAAGGCGGCGTGCAGTGAGCGGACCGCTTCGTCAGCGTCCTCTTCGTCGATCATGAAGCTCATGTTGATTTCGCTGGCGCCCTGCGAAATCATCCGCACGTTGACATGGCGGACAGCCGTGAAGACCTGGGCAGCCATTCCGCTCTGCCCCCGGATATCCTCGCCTACCAGGCAGACAAGCGCTTTCTTGCCCTCGTAGTTCACGTCAGCCAGCTTGCTGAGATCAGCGGCAATGAGCGGCAGCTTGTCATTCGAGTCGACCGTCAGCGAGACCGAGACCTCGCTGGTTGAGACCATGTCCACCGGGCACTGATGCTTGTCAAAAATGTCGAAGATGGCCTTCAGGTAGCCGTGCGTCATCAGCATGCGGCTGGCGACAACGTCGATGATGCTGAGCTTCTTCTTGACGGCGATCGATTTGAAGGGGCTCTTGCAGTGCGGCGCGACAGAGATGATGCGCGTGCCCTCGTTCGCTGGATTCTTGCTGTTGAGCACAAATACCGGGATACTCTTCTTGACCGCCGGAAGTATGGTCGCCGGGTGCAGCACCTTGGCTCCGAAGTAAGCCAGCTCGGCCGCTTCCTCGAAGCTGATCACTTTAACGCGGAGAGCATCAGGACAGACACGGGGATCGGAAGTCATGATCCCGTCGACATCGGTCCAGATTTCGATTCCATCGGCCGACAGCGCTCCGCCGACCAGCGCGCCGGTAAAGTCGGAACCACCGCGGCCAAGCGTCGTGGTGATTCCTTCCTCGTTCGAGGCGATGAATCCCCCCATGACAACAACCTTGCCGTCCTTCAGCAATGGACGAAGGTGCTCCTCGGCGCGCTTCTCAATGAGCGCATCGATAGGCGCCGCCTTCTGAAACTGGGAGTCGGTGACAATGACATTCCGCGCATCCACATGAGCGGCATTGATCCCGCGCTCAAGAAACGCGCCGGCGATGATGCGGCTGGAAAGGCGCTCTCCGTAGCTGACGATGAGGTCCGAGATTCGCGGCGTGAGTTCAAGAATGGCGGCCAGGCCGCGAAGAATCTCGTCGAGTGAGTCGAATTCCTCCTCAATGTGATTGCAGAGCGCGGAGGAGTCGCACGGAGTCTTAATCAAGGCGCATGCAGTGTCGCGATGCCGCGCGCGCAGTCGCGAACTGATAGCGAGGGATCCAGTCCTGTCACCCTGAGCCGCGGATGCTGCGGCGCGCAGGAGCAGGTCAGTGACTTTGGCCATGGCACTCACAACAACCACAGTCTGCTTGCCCGAGGCCACGCGGCCGGCCACGATGGAAGCTGTACGGTTAATCGCGGCCGGATCTTCGACCGACGTGCCGCCGAATTTCATGACAACCAGACTCATGCTTTGCTGTCGAACCTCAGGGGCTAAGCCCGTTTATGTTCTTGATCCGTGCGGCCCGATTGAGGTCGAGCCCTGACCCAAAACTGTCTGTGCTCCACGATTCAGGCGCGAGTCACTGTCTCGGAATCCGGCTCCCACCGGCGCGAACGCCCGGAAGGTTCCTGCCTTCCGCCGGGAGCTGAGGACTCGAGCTTGCCCAGTTTTGCGAGCAGTTCCGCATTCAGAATGGTTGCACCCGCCGCGCCGCGTACCGTGTTGTGCGAGAGCAGCACAAACTTCCAGTCGAGCAGGTTGCAAGGGCGCAAACGCCCCACCGTCACTGCCATTCCGCGCTCGCGGTTGCGGTCGAGACGCGGCTGCGGGCGATCGGGCTGTTCGGCGAACTGCACGGGTTGCTTGGGCGCGAAGGGCAGATCCATTCCGGCAAGGGGCTTGAATTCATCCCATGCCGCGAGAATCTGCTCACGCGTAGCGGACTTGCGGAACTTGATCGATACGCACTCCGTATGGCCATCCACCACCGGCACGCGATTGCAGTGCGCGGTGATCCCTGCATTGAGCGGAGTGATGGCGTGCGCTTCCGTTTTCCCGAGCAGCTTCAGCGTCTCGGCCTCCATCTTCTCTTCTTCGCTCCCGATATAGGGGACCACGTTGTCAAGAATGTCCATCGAGGCGACGCCCGGATACCCGGCACCGCTGACCGCCTGCATCGTGCTGACGAAGATCTGCTCGATGCCGAAACGCTCTTGGAGAGGCTTCAGCGCCATCACCAGGCCAATCGTCGAACAGTTGGGATTCGTAACCATGTAGCCGCCCGAGCGCTTGCGCCACTCCTGTTCCTCGATAAGGTCCAGGTGATCTGCATTCACCTCGGGAATCACCAGCGGGACTTTTTCCGCCATCCGGAACGCGCTCGAGTTCGACAGCACGGCGCAGCCCGCTTCGGCGAACTTAGGCTCAAGCTCACGGGCGAATGCCGCGTCCACTGACGCAAAGATAATGCGCGGAGCGCCGCCGGGGTCGGCCGAAGAAACAGGCATCTTCGCAATGCGATCGGGAAGGGGAGTATCGAGTCTCCACTTCACAGCCTCACCGTAAGGCTTGCCGCTGGAGCGGTCGCTGGCCGCTAACCAAGCTACCTCGAACCATGGATGATCTGAGAGGAGCTGAATGTAGCGCTGACCAACCATTCCGGTCGCGCCGAGGATGCCGATTGGATATTTGTTTTGCATGGGACTGAACCCTTTAGTGTACAGGAAACCGCCTGTCGAATCAGCCGCTTTTGCCTCGCCGCGCTGACTGAAGTTTCCTGTCTGATGCACGTTGCCTGGCAGAGCAATGGTTTTGATCGCGCAGTCTCAAATGCTTCATCCCATCTCTCAAACCATTTCCCTGTCGTCGATTGTCAGGGAGATTTCCGGCCACTTGTGTTCAGCGGTATGTATGATGGGTGGCACAGCAGGCTTGTTGAAAAACTCCGCACCCTGCCAGGGCATAGTTCTCATCCGTACTAGCTTGCGGGCTTCTATGGTGGCCATTCTGAAGGCCGAACGTCCCGGAAAGGCAAGCCTCGATGAGCGTTCACCTGGTTAACCCCAGTGACAATTCTTTTGGTACGGCTGTCATCACCCCCCGCTGGCTCTTTGTACTCGCCGCGGCAACACCCGAGTCAGCCGGAACGCCGATTCTTGTCGACGAATCACTCGAACAGATTGTGCCCGAGAGCATTCAGCCGGGCGACATCGTCGGAATCAGTGTTCATACAGGAAATGCACTGCGAGGCTATCAGGTAGGACGGATCGCACGAAGTCGCGGCGCCTGGGTTGTCTACGGCGGCATTCACGCCACGCTCTTTCCTGAAGAAGCTTTTGAGCGCGGCGAAGCTCATTCGGTTGTCACAGGCGACGGAGATATTGCCTGGGGCAAAGCTGTTCACGACTGCATGGCCGGAACGCCTCA
>DATJEO010000009.1:0-4624 GCA_035496515.1 Occallatibacter sp. | reverse complement strand
TTTATCACCACGTCCATTGGAGACTTGAATCGCACCGGTGTCAGCGTCGACAGTCTCGGAAATTATCCGATCGAGGTCATTTGAGAATCCGACTGCCGAGGCTTGAAACCATGGGACGATCTTACGTTCGAAGATGATGTTCTGCGACTGAAGGCTTTCGGTTCTCAGCTTCCTGTAGCTTTCACCGGGATTGAGGTTGTCGACGTAAAACTCGGCGTAGGGATCAGGGGTTCGAAAAGCACGGTTGAATACATATTTGAGGGAAGTGGACGCGGAGGGCAGGAACATGATACCGACACGCGGACTCACGGCTTTGCCGTAGGAAGTGGACCAGTCGAGGCGCCCTCCGATATTCACACTGAACTTTGCAGATGGATTGACCTCCGCTTCCCCGAAGGCGACGGCCAGGGTGAGGCGGCGCCTGTCATCGAGGAATGGCGGTTGACCGGAGTAGCAGTTTCTTTGATCGAGGCGAAGGTTATATTCGCCGGTTGACACCGGCTACGATTCTGTGCCGGCCGAGGCGATGGCCGAGGACTGCTTCGAAGCCGACCCAATCCGCGGTTGACTCATTGAACTGCACGGCGCGATCTGGGGAATGGGTTCCTCCATAGGGGTAGCTGGCCCAATAGCGGTAAGCTTCGTAATACGCTCTTAGATCCAGTTGAGCTCTGGAATTTAAGTCGTGATTCCAACTTGCATCGAGAAAGCCGCGAGTGTCAATCGTGCGGTTATCGCGATCGTTAAAGTTTGTTGCGTACGCAGCGGTAGGGACGAGCTTGTCGCGGGTGCCAAAAGACGCTTCGATACGCAGCTGGCCTTGCCGCAGGGTGGCGAAGGCGTGTTTGTAGCGGTCCCCGTCGAAATTGTCGGCGTAGCCATCGTTTGTGTTGGCTGCTGCATATTCGGGGAAGAAGAGGCGTTGCGGGCCGTTGGAGCGGAATATGCTACCGGAGGCAAGCATGGCGGCTCCGCCCCGATGGAGATACGCAGTGAATTCCGCAGCACGGCCTGCGAAGGACTGGTACGTGGAGGCGATCTCGAAAGCGGGCTGATTGTCCGGATGACGGGTGAAGACATTTAGGACTGCTAATTCAGCATTGGTTCCATAGAGGGATGAGCCCGGGCCACGGACGATCTCTACATGGTCGATGAGACTGAGGTCGAGCGGGAAATCGGTGCCAATTGCGGCACTGTCATAGATGTTTTCATTTAGGCGGTGGCCGTCGATGAGCAGAAGAATGCGGGCATTGTAGTCACCGCTTTCGAGGAAGCCGCGTACACCAACATAGTCGTACGTGCGGTCATAGGCCGTGTAGAAGCCGGTCACACTGCGCAGCAATTCGGCAAGAGTTCGCCAGCCGTAGCGAGCAATCTCATCGCGATCGATCAGAGTTATGGCAGCTGGAGCTTTTCTGGAATCGGCCAGATGACGCGATGCAGTAAACAATCGCACCCGCGCCAGGTCCTCGATCTCGAGGTTGGTGAGGTCTCGAATGTCTGTGTCTTGCGCAGCTGCGGCAGATACGGCCAGGAACAATCCTAGACAAAGGTGGATGATTATCTGTTGCTTGCCTGACAAGTGCACACGTCCATGGCCGAGGGTGCTTGTGAGCAACTCGGCCCGCTGAGATAGGGGCTGTTGTCAGTCTTATCGGCAGAACATGGGGTTTGCTCTAGTTGGCGGAACTACACCGATGCAAATCACGCATCATTGCGCTCTCGGATGAACAGGAATCAGGAAGTGGCGATGGGTTTGACGGCCTCGAGGACGTCTGATTCGGGGTTGAGAGAGTGAAAGCCTTCGGCGCGGGCGGCATCGAGTAGCAGGGGGGAAGCGGAGACAAAGATGATATCGGTGCCGCGGAACATTTCGCGCGCGACGAGCGCGGCTCCGAGCTGAAGGGCGTCAGTCCAGCGGAGGCGGGAACGATCGAGGAGCTGACGGGCGGCTTCGAGAACTGCGGGGTTGAGCGGTTCCTGCACCATGCGGGCTGCTTCGATGCGGAGGATTTCGAAAGCGGCAGCGGCGTTGGCAGGGCTGAGGTCTCCGGCGCGCTCACGGCGGCGGATCGCGGCGTAAACCTCGAGCGGAGCGGAGGCGGCTATGAGCTTTCGATTGTCCTCGACGGACTCCATCAGGCGGATGAGAGCGTCTGTCCCCGGTTCCAGCACGAAGAGCTTGGCGAATGCCGTGGACTCGAGGAAGTAGCAGTTCACAGTTTTCCTCGTTCCTCGTGAATGTCGTCGGTTATTGGCTCACCTTGAATGACAACAGGATGGAAGCGCTGTGCTTCTTCCGGGACACCGGCTTCGGCGCGGTTGAGACGGATAGTTGTAGTCGGATATGCAGGCGTTTTGGGGTTGGCAATTTTGCTGGTTAGCACAACGCCGCGCTGAATGGCTTCGGCGAGGACTGCCTGACGAGATTCGGGGTGTTGATTCCAGCGGAAGGTCTTGCGGGGCAGGAACGAGTCACGGAACCACTTGAGAGCGATGAAGGCGTGGCCGCCGCGTTCTGCTTCGGCGAGAGCGGCGCAGAGTTCTTTTACGCGGGCGTCGAGGTCTGCGGGGATGGCAGCGACTTCTTCCGGCTCGTCGTCGTAGTCACGTTCGATCGGGCTGCGGGTCCGACTCTGGCGAGCAGGAGCCGCGTTGTCGTCGAGGCGTTCGAAGTAGATGCGAACTTCGTCTTCTTCGGGAGACCATGCATCGGCCAAGGCATTACGACGCTTACTGCGGCCGTTTTCACTGCAGAGCTCAACGATTGCCTGATATCCCGGAGGGGCAAGGAATCGCAATGCGCGCGCGAGGCCCGGATCCTGCGAGAAGGCAAGCTCGCTGAGGGCTTCTTCGATGATTTCTTCGGCATCTGGAATGCTGAGGTTACTAAGATCTACGCTGCTCTGTGCAGCCCGATTCGACTTCATAAGGGTTCTCCGTATAAAGCATCTCTAGCCTGTTTATTCCCGCCGCGCTCTAGTGGAATTCGACCCTTTCTTGAGTAGGCGCTATTGTGGCGGGTCACAGGTTCCTATTCTGGCTGTAACGGACCGAATTCTGTTTCTCGAACGTTTTGTAAGGTAATCATGACAATTTAGTCTGGCCGAAGCAGTCCAATGTCAAGCTTCTGCTGCTGTCTTTCAGACACCCCACAGGGTCGAGAAAACTTCTAAGTAGAAAGCACTTCTGAGCTAACGCACCCGTGTAAATGATTGTGCAACTTAACCCTCGGCCGGTGCAAGGCCGGGTCTGCGGTCTTTCGATAATGAAAAGGCTCAAAAGAGGCATGATCTTGTGTGCTCCATGTAATGCAATGTCGGGTTCCATCTCCGTACAATAGAGAAATGCGGCGAATTTCCCTGGTGTTGTTCCTGGTTTTGCTTTGTTTGGGGAGCATGCCTGCACGAGGTCAAGCCGGGCCACCGGCATTCGACCTGGTTGGACCCAAAGTGGATGTCCATGTGAAACGGGGCGAGGTGACCCTGCCGATTGGACAGGTACCTAACCTGCTGCCCGGCGACAGGCTGTGGATACACCCTGATTTTCCTGAAAGTCAGTCGGCGCACTATATCTTGATTGTGGGCTTTCTGCGGGGCGCGACCAATCCCCCGCCTTCTGAGTGGTTTACACACGTAGAGACGTGGTCCAAGAAGGTGCGGCAGGAGGGTGTTTTCGTCACGGTTCCGGCAGAAGCTCAGCAGGCAGTGGTGTTTCTGGCGCCATCAACGGGCGGGGACTTCAGTACACTGAGGAACGCCGTGCGGGGGCGTCCCGGTGTCTTTGTGCGGGCGGCGCAGGACCTGAATTTCGCAAATGCGGACCGCATGCGGCTGGACACCTATCTGGCCGAAGTCAAAGTCACGTCCCAGACGGACCCTAAGTCACTGAAAGAAAGAGCGCAGAAGGCGGCTGGCGTACTGGGAATCCGGGTAGAGCAGCAGTGTTTCGACAAGCCGTCGGACCAGCAGGCACCCTGCCTGACGCAGCATACCGAGGGCATGGTCCTAGATGATGCGAATGTGTCGAATCGGGTGTCGCAGCTGACAAGCGGCAGCAGCGTTGACCTGATGAACCAACTGGCTTACTCGCCGATTGGGGGAGCGGGGGTATTCAGTCCTTATATTGGAGCGATTCTGGATACAGCGCGAATTCTGGCGTCGCTGCACACCGCCCGGTTTCAGTACATTCCTGCGCTGTCATTGCCGACGGATGACACTCTTAATCTGAGATTGAGTGTGCCGCCGTCGTTCAAGGATCCCAAATCGGTTGTGGTGATTGCGCTGCCTCCGGTGGGGCCGTCGAAATTACCGCCGCTGCATCCATCGAATCCGTCGGAGCAATTCTGCGCGCAGAAGCCGGGGCTGGTTCTTGCGGCGGAGGGAGCGCCGATGGTGTATGCGACTCCTGAGGCACACGATCTGAAACTGAAGATTCAGACCAAGTCAGGAGTGATCGAGTTGCCAGTGAAAGCAGATGCCGCTCAGGGTGGGCTCGTGCTGACGAAGCCAGCGCCGCCTTTACCGCCTGGCGAATTGACAGGAGTGGTGATTGGGAAATGGGGATTCGACGACTGGGAGGGGCCCCATTTTCATCTCGTGGCATCCGCGCCGGGCAAGTGGAG
>DATJEO010000008.1:0-4257 GCA_035496515.1 Occallatibacter sp. | reverse complement strand
CATTGTGGCCGAGGCCATGTGCCAGTTTCTCGAGAACGCCGGTCATGAGGTCGTCGGCATCGCCAGAGATGAAGTCTCGGCCATTTGTGAGACCGCTGCAGAACGACCCGATCTGGTGCTCATGGACATCCGGCTGGCAGGCGCCGGCGATGGCATCGAAGCCGCACGGAAGATCCGGGCCGACTATCCGGTCAATGTCGTGTTCGTGACGGCCCATGCCGATCCCATCACCCGGACCAGAGCGGCGGCGGTTCAACCCGCGGGGTTTGTGACAAAGCCGTATTCTGCCCGTCAGCTCCTCGAAGTCGTGAGTACCGCGGGGATTCATCGCAAATAGCCCATCGGCCGCATCGGCAGTCTTGCAGAGGGGCAGATGAACGAGATCGCGGTTTCGCCAGCAACCAGGTCAGAAGTTGCAAGCTTTCTGATTGGGGGTGGCGATATGGCCACGCTCATCAGTGCCTATGACTGGTCCGGCACACCCTTGGGGGCTCTCGAGACTTGGCCCCAGAGCCTGAAGACTGCTACCGCCATCCTGCTGCGCTCGCCCGTGCCGATCGTGATGCTCTGGGGCGAAGACGGCATCATGATCTGCAACGATGCCTATTCGGTCTTTGCAGCCGAACGGCACCCGCGTCTGCTTGGCTGCAAGGTGCGCGAGGGTTGGCCCGAGGTGGCCGACTTCAATGACAATGTCATGAAGGTCGGACTGGCCGGCGGCACACTCGCCTATCGCGATCAGGAGCTCACGCTTCACCGCAAGAGCGCGCCCGAACAGGTCTGGATGAACCTCGATTATTCCCCAGTGCTCGATGAGAGCGGCAAACCTGCCGGCGTGATCGCGATTGTGGTTGAGACAACCGAAAAGGTACTCGCCCAACGCAGGATCGCGGCAGAGCGGGAACGTCTCGCGCAGATGTTCGAGAAGGCGCCCAGCTTCATGGCCCTGCTGCGCGGACCCGATCACGTCTTTGAACTGATCAACTCTGCCCAGGCAAAGCTCATCGGCGAGCGGGATGTGCTTGGGAAAGCGGTGGGCCGGGCTCTTCCCGAGCTAGAGGGTCAAGGTCTCTTTGAGTTGCTCGATCACGTCTACCGCACCGGTCGAGCGGTCGCTGGCAAGGCGAGAAGGGTCCTGTTACAGAGAACGCCTGATGGCCCGCTCGAAGAGCGGTTCGTCGACATCGTGTTTCAGCCGATCACTGATCTAGACCGAACCGTGTCAGGTATCTTCGTAGAAGGGGCGGATGTTACCGAGCGCACGAGGGCCGAAGCAGAGGTACGAAGGAGCGAGGAGCGCTTTCGCGCGCTGGTGAACGCAACTTCTGACGTGGTTTATCACATGAGCCCGGATTGGAGTGAGATGCGCCAGCTCTACGGTCGGGATTTCATTGCCGATACGATGGAGCCGAGCCGTACCTGGCTCCAGAAGTACATTTTTCCAGAAGATCAGGACCTGGTGCTGAAGACTATCGAGGACGCCATTCGTGCGAAGAACACTTTTCAGCTCGAGCATCGCGTCCGGCGTGTAGATGGCAGTTCAGGATGGACGTTTTCAAGAGCGGTCCCGCTGCTGGACAAGGCGGGTGAAATCACCGGCTGGTTTGGCGCAGCCAGCGACATCACGGCACGCAAACAGGGCGAAGAGCATCTCAAGCTCATGGTGGATGAGCTGAATCACCGCGTCAAAAACATGCTGGCTACCGTGCAGTCCATCGCTGCGCAAACGTTCCGCGGTGGAACTCAGGAAGAGGCGCGCGCGGCGTTCGAGGCTCGGCTCTTTGCTCTCTCACATGCGCATCAACTGCTCACTCGAGAGCATTGGGAAGGAGTAGATCTCAGCGACTTGGCTTTGCAGATCTTGGAACCGTTCAAGAGCCGCTCGGGAGAGGCTGATCGCTTTTCGGTCTCCGGAACTGACATTCGCCTCAAGCCGAAACTTGCCTTGTCACTGGGAATGGCCTTTCATGAACTGGCGGGCAACGCTGCCAAGTATGGGGCGCTCTCGAACTCTGCGGGACGGGTTAGCCTCGCCTGGCAAAGGCGGCCAGAGGACCGTCTCCGTCTTGTGTGGAGGGAACGAGACGGTCCACGGGTCCACCGACCGACGCGTCGTGGCTTTGGGTCTCGCCTGATCGAGCGCGGCCTCGCTAACGACTTGGGTGGAACGGTGCGGCTCGATTACGATCCAAGAGGGGTCGTCTGCGTCATCGAAATGCCGATCCCCCGGTGGTGAGTCGTGCGTTACGACAGCCTTGCCGGACGCCGCATTCTGCTTGTTGAGGACGAGGCGATCGTATCGATGATCCTCGAGGACATGTTAGTAGAACTTGGCTGTGAGATCGTCGGTCCTGCCTCGCGTCTGGACCAAGCGCTCGACATGCTCGATTCCGAGAGCTTCGAGGCTGTGGTGCTCGATTTGAATTTGAATGGTGTGCCGAGCTACCCGGTGGCTGATGCACTTGCTGAACGCGGAGTTCCTTTCCTGTTCTCTACCGGCTACAACAACCTCAAGAATGGCTACAAAAACCTCCCTACACTCCACAAGCCGTACGGAACAGACCAGCTCGGCGCCAAGCTGAACGCAATCCTCGGACCAGCTGGTACTCAATCCAGCCACTAGAGCTTTCACGCACAATGGGCGCCATAGAACTTGCGCAACTAGGCTGGAGATGCTCCGAAGCGGAAAAGGAGCGAACGCGGGAGGGAGGATTAGCACCGCGCTCGCTTGGAATGAGCCGGAGTGGCGCTTCGCCGCGCACACGAAAGTTTGGGCAACTCCTCTTCTACGAGAGCCGGGCGGCTTTGCCGGCTTGACACGAGTTTCTTCTTTCTCATCCGAGTAAGTCGGCGAGCATCGGCGGACTCCGGAGGTTTCCGGCTGCGCCACTTCATCTCGCGGGCGATCACGCGGATAAGGTCACGCATCCCCGCAGCTTGGGCAGGTACGAGTTGGTCAAGTATGCCGATTGATGGCTCACAAAGGATTTGCAACTTGACCCGTGCCCCTGCGAGTCCGACCGCCTTGCTCTCGAACAAGAAATCGCAGAGGCGGTCGCGGCGTCTAGTGAGACGGTTAGCTTCCCGCTCGATAGCCCGACTCGCCGCGGGCGTGCATCGAAGAATCCGAATTGCCGCGAGTTCGAGAACCCTTTCTCTACTGATCAAGCGGCGCAACTCGGAGGCCGCCAACAGCAAAAGCTGATCGTCATTATTGGGTGCGCCATCGTAGGGCGGCTCCCAGATCTCCTGCAGCACTTGATCGACTTGCTGACGCAGCTCGGGAATGGAGGAATTGAATTGCAGGATGGCTGCGCTCATGACCGCCTCTCCTTCTCGTCTATCATCCGGTTGCCCCCGAACTGCCGTGCTTACGTCGGGAAACGCGCTTGGCCCTCTCTAGACTAGACTGACACTCATAGCTAAGAATCTTTGACCTCAGAAAGCTGTGAATACTGAGGAAACCGGGGAGAATTGGGGGCGCCGGCGTTGATGGTAGTCAGGCCGACTGTAGCCCCAATCTGGGCGGTTCACGCCTCGAGGGCGGTGGGACCACTAACGGAACCGGACAAACGCAGGGAGAGAACATCATGCCAGCACCCTTTGAAGGGCACTGCCACCCGCTGGCCCGAGATAACTAAGTCGGGAAGTTTATCAGCGCTAGTAACCAATGGTTTTCAAGAAGGATGCCTTCTACAAACAATGGTCACAGAAGTTAATAGAGACCTCAGCAGTTGTTCTCTTGACCTCAATTCAGCCTGAGAAGCCTGATTTAGGCTTGATCTAACAACAGTAGTCGGCCGGTGGCTTCGACCGCGCCGCGCCGTATTGGTACGCCCGAGCTGCGTAGCCTGTGCCAAGCAACGGCAAGTTGCCGGAGCGGAAACAGGAAATTCCGGAGAGGCGTCGCGGGCGGAGGCGCACACCCAGGTGACCTCCGCCCGCATGCCGGTTGTTGAAGCGGGCCTTGAGAGGCGCTTCTATCGGCATTTGCAGTTCCCCGACAGGCGGCTTAGAAGCAGCATATGAGCAGTCTGCTTAACGAATGGCATCTGCGCCTAGCGGTCGCAAAGTGCGCCCTAAGTCAGCGGGGTTCAAAGCCTCGCGGCGGAAGGGGCGCGGGCGGACCTGGCGTAGCAATCCTCGCGCCGGCTGAAATCATCCCGGCGCTGGCTAGATGTAAGCGCTGATGCCGGGCGGCGTCCTATCCTGAGCACGAAAGGGTCAATACGCTCTTGTGTACCGACAAATTCAGGA
>DATJEO010000007.1:0-8885 GCA_035496515.1 Occallatibacter sp. | reverse complement strand
TCGCGAACTGCGCTCAGCCGATGCCAGATGCCACCCCTGTGGGAAACTGGGCGGGTATTCAGACCCGCTCCTTCTTCCTCTTCTCGTCTTTCTTCCTGGATTTTTCGTCCATCATCGAAATTCGAGTTGTCCTGGTCACATAGGCCATGCTGATCAGCAGGTTCTCCATCTTCGGGGTGAATTCCCGCCGCTCCGGAACCTCCTGCGCAAAACAGTAGATCCAGTAGACCATCGCTGCGATGTAGCCCCCCACTTGCATCTGGTCCAGCTTGTGATAGGTATTCAGCGCTTCCAGCGTAGCCGTGCCGACATTCATCTTCCACATGGTGGCGGAAAGGCTGATGAACGCAAAGAACCCGAGCCCCGTGCCGATCTGAAGCTCACGATCGCGCCAGCTGAGCGACAGAAATTGGCTGCAACCGGCCAGCGCAACGAAGAACACGATCCGCAGAACTGAAGTAGCGACATCAACGCGGACCTGTATCTGACTAAGATCATCGATCTTCGCAAAGCCCGGCGGCTTGGCAAATGGCCAGATCATCAATAGCGCAAGGGCCAGAACCCCTGCGACTCCGTACACAGTCCAGGCTGGCAGTTTCGACCGGATAGGACTGAGCACCGACATCGATAGTTCCACAAGGACGCAGAACATGAAGACCGCATCGATGATCTCGGCGATAACGAAGATCTTCTGAAGCGACTGGGCTTGAAAGATGTTTACAATCTCGACGGTCGCGCCGGCAAACAACAAAAGCCAGATTAGGTAGGAAAAGAAGAGGGGAAGCTTTCGGTAGAGTCTTCTGTAAACAAGCAGGCCAATGACAATCGCCTGAACTATTGCAGATAACAACGCGAGCTTTGTGTCCAGGGTCATCGTCTGCCTTCATCGATACTTCATCGACAGAGGATCACGTTTAGGTTAACAGCCCCTGGTGCCGTTACTCTTCACAAACTAAACGTTAGTCACTAACTACGAAACAGTGGAACTCCACCGCTGCAATTACGCAGTCAGCCGTAGAACTGGCTTGGGCGAAACCACAGTCGGAATGCCAGCGAGCCTGAGAACCGGAGTCGGACTGACCACAGTCGGAATACCAGCCTGTCTCAGAACTGGCTTGGGCGAAACCACAGTCGGAATGCCAGCGAGCCTGAGAACCGGAGTCGGGCTAACCACAGTCGGAATACCAGCCAGTCTCAGAACAGGAGTAGGACTGACCACAGTCGGAATGCCAGCCAGTCTCAGAACTGGAGTCGGCGATACCACAGTCGGAATACCAGCCAGCCTCAGAACCGGAGTTGGGCTAACCACAGTAGGAATGCCAGCCAGTCTCAGAACCGGAGTCGGGCTAACCACAGTAGGAATACCAGCCAGCCTCAGAACAGGAGTAGGACTGACCACAGTAGGAATTCCAGCCAGCCTCAGAACTGGAGTAGGAGATACGACGGTCGGGATCCCAAGATTTACAACACGATGCGTGGAAGGCGCTGCCGCCGCATCAACTGCGGACAGAGCTAGAGCCGAACCAAGAGCCACGCATGAAACTTTCAACCATGAGCGCATTTGGATATTCCTCAACTGGAGAACGGAAAACTGCAGCAAGACTACTTGAAAGAGGGATGTTTGGTACAACAAAAGTACTGAAGTTACTCCAAAAAAAGTTAAGATAACGTTTCCTTGTACCAAAATGCGGTAAATGTCGTGAAACGCTGCCTAAAACGTCACGTTACCCCCTTGACGGACTCGCCCCAAATATTGGGTACAATTCTCACCAATCCCGCCGAGCGGCGGTCACCACCCGAGGTTCCCGCCCTTGATTCCCCAACTCCGCACAGAATTCAATGCGAACTTCACCAGCCATGCCTATGCGCGTCTTCAGGCGCTGCTCGCTCAGCGCTGCTCAGGTCCTGTCCAGTTCCGCGTCGCGGAAACACCCATCTTCGTCCCCAGGCAGCTCCTCGACGCCATGGCAGACCGCGGAGCAGTCATGGCCCATCAACTCATCGCTAACTGTGAATACCTCTCGGATGCCCGGCGCGCCATCCCTTCTGGCTTCGATGTCGCGGGCCAGACCGCACACCCGTATTTCCTTACCGCCGATTTCGCGCTTATTCGAACCTCTTCAGGCGAATTGGTACCCCGCCTCGTTGAAATTCAGGCATTTCCCTCCGTCTTCGCCTATCAATTGGAGCTCTGTTCCGCATACCGCGAGACCTTCAGCCTGCCTTCATCCCTCGGAGTCTTCCTGGGCGGGCTCGACGAGAACTCATACTGGGAACTGCTTCGTCAGACCATCCTCGGCCGCCATCAACCCGAAAACGTCGTGCTCACCGAAGTCGATCCGCTGCACCAGAAGACCTTTCCTGACTTCGAATTGACTCGCCGGCGCCTCGGCATCGCCGTCGTCGACATCAGTTCACTCGAACCGGAAGGGAATAAGCTGCACTATCGTGACGCCACTGGCCGGCGAATCCCCATCCATCGCATCTATAACCGGGCCATTGCCGACGAACTGATTACTCGCAACATCAAATTGCCCTTCGATCTCTCCCAGCCGTGGGACGTCGAATGGGCAGGGCATCCGAATTGGTATTTCCTGATTAGTAAACATTCCATCCCGTTTCTTTCCGAATCAGGTGGCTTTCCAGAGGTCCCGCTCGCCTGTTTCGTCCACGAGTTTCTCAGCGGACAGGGTCAGGAATTCCTTTCTTCCCGCGGTGTCGACCTGCCTCCCTCAGAATCCAGCGCCGAATATGCCAATCTCTTGCTTAAGCCGCTCTTTTCCTTCGCCGGCAAAGGTATCGAATTCTCGCCTACTCGGGCCCGCTTGGAGGCCATCGCCCCTGAAGATCGGAAGAACTATATCCTGCAGCAACGGATGCACTTCGAACCGACCATCGAGACACCTTTTGGGCTCACTCAGGCCGAGATTCGCATACTGTATCTGTGGCCCGATGGAGGCGAACTCACCCCTGCCATCTCCCTCGTACGATTGGGACGCGGAAAGATGATGGGAGTCGATCACAACAAAAATCAGGAGTGGGTGGGTGGTTCGGCGGCTTTTTATGTATGATTGGCGAGCACAGTTCTTTGGTCTTCTGTCCGCCCTCAGATGCTGCCTCCCCTCGGCAGAGTTACCTACCCGATTACCACTTTTAAACTTTCGTGCTCTAGGTTCTACCGCGAAAGATGTATACATTCAGCAGTGGTACATAAAGCGGAAAAGGAAATCGCATGATGGAGATATCCAAGACGACGCCTCCCGAGGATCAGGAGACAACTGGGCGCGGCACCTTCCTCAAAGAAGTTCGCTGTGCTGTTCGCTTTCCGCTATCCCTCCCGGTCGAATTAACCGAGGACAAAGCTCACGAGACTCCCGCTGTTACGCGCAACGTTTCAGCCAACGGAGTCCTGCTTGAATTGAGCGGTCCGCTCGACGTGGGAGACGAACTTGACTTCCATTTGAGGATGCCCGGAAGTGTGCTGGGCACTCCCCAGGATGTGTTAGTTCACTGTCGAGGACGTGTGGTACGCTGCTCCTTAAGCCAAAGTCATTATCAGGCTGCTGCCACGATCGATGAGTATCAATTCGTGGAGCAGTAAAGCGGCCTGGTGCGACGGCTGTAGCGGCCACTTATGGAAATTCTTGACGAAACAAACGACGGCGAAATTCTGGACGCACCAGTAAAGCCAGGAACTGTCCGCATCATCCTTGCGGACTCCCAGGCCATCTATCGGGTCGGAATCCGCAAAATCTTTGCGCTCGAAGACGACGTCCGCGTAGTGGCTCAGGCCGACTCCCTGGACAGCCTGCGTTCAGCTCTCGAACGTCATCCAGCCGATGTTGTTCTTTTGGAGGGCGGGCTCCTCACCGGACAGCCAAACGCCATTCCCGACCTTCTTCGTGTTGCCCCGGACGTGAAGCTGATCGTACAGGCTCTCGGAAGCGACGAAGCGCAAACCGTAGAACTCTATCGCCGCGGCGTTCGCGGCATCATCTCGCGCTCAATCTCTCCCGACCTGCTGGTGCGCTGCGTTCGCCGCATCGCCACTGGCGAAACCTGGATCGACAACCAGGCAGTCAACTGGGTCATCGAAGCCTACCGCGCTCAGGCTGCCGCGCTTGTCAGCCCGCGCACACAGCCTCGTCTCTCGCCAAAGGAAACCGCGATCATCACCTGCATCACCCAGGGCAAACGCAATAAGGAAATCGCATTCCAGCTTGGCACCACCGAGCAGGTCATCAAGAACTACCTGCGCAAGATCTACGACAAGCTCGGCGTCTCCGATCGGCTTGAACTCGCGCTCTACTGCCTCCACAACAAGATCATCAAGTCCGACGCGGACGAAGTGGTCGTGGCCCAGAAGATCGTCAGCCGCTAACCAAATCTCATCCTCAAATCAATCGGCGCTGCCCAGAAAGCAGCGCCGAAGTTTTTTGCGCGATCATTCAACTCATCCACTCCGCGGGGCTCCTATCTTGAAGGGATGCTCTTCCGGCCTTCCTTCTTTGGCCAATCACGAGCGAGCACGAAAAGTGCTTCAGTGGAGAAGCACAGGACCGTTCTGAGCGGATGCCGCAACAATGATCACGCTCCAACAGAGCGCAAAGAGCGCCCAGGACCACCAACGTCTGCTGGCTGCGAGTACGAACTGTTGCGAGACAACAACACTCAAAAGAATCACAGCGTCCACAATCAAAAGCATCTGTCCCTGGAGCGTGGGAAAAGTCATGAACGGCATATTCGAGGGCCCTCGGGTCGTATTGGGACTCGTCGGCGTGCGAATCGAAAGCACATTGGCATGCCGTCGATTACACCTGACTCCGATGCGGGACAGGTGCATGAACGTTGGGTGGTTCACCCTTTTGATCTACGAAATCGAGAGTTGAATTCCGCATCTCGACTGCAGTTGACGAGAGATCTTCCTCGCCAACAAGGCTGGAGGCTACCCCAGGATTTCCCTGATGTGATCCAGCAGATCCTTCGGGTGGACAGGCTTCGAGAGCACGTCGAATCTATGACACTTCGATTGAATTTCGCGACGGAGATCCTGCAAAGCAGCCTGTCCGGATACCAGCAACACTTTGCAATCTGGCAATTGCTCGCATACCTTGATTGCAGCGTCGATGCCGGACAATCCAGGCATGAACACATCACTCAGAAATAGATCCGGCGACCATTCTTTTGCAGTCTCGAGCGCAGCGATGCCATCGTAGGCAACGGCCACGTCGTAACCGGCTCCAGCTAGAATCAACTTGAGCGTATCGGCAATGACTTTTTCATCGTCCGCAACCAGCACGCGCGGTTTCTTGGAGCAATCAGTGGCACACATTTCGGGAGCAAATCCCAGGGAAGGGAAATATGCGAATCTTCGCATATACTAACGCATATGCCTGACTCGCTGCGCCAATTTAAGGCCGAGATATTTCAGGCTCTGGGACATCCTACCCGCATCGCGATTGTGGACGAGTTGCGAGATGGCGCTCTCACTGTGGGTGCGCTCGCCGATCGCCTCTCTGCCGAACAGTCCAACATCTCGCAACACTTGGCCATACTGCGTGCGCGTCAGATCGTGATTCCCCGCAAAGTCGCAAATCAGGTCTACTATTCAGTCCGCGATCCGCAGATGTGGAAGATCCTCGATCTGATGCGCAAGTACTTTGAAAAGCAGGTTGGGGAGTCCATGACAATGCTTGAGGAAGCTAAGGAGAAGGTGTAGGATTTTCGCGCTGTCCGCCGCTCCGTGTAGTGTGCGTAAACTTCGCCTTTCAAGCCCGAGCCCGCGGTTCACAGTTCGCGGATCGCAGTCACAGGATTTCGGCGCATCGCCCGATGTGCCGGAAAGTAGCATGCCAGCAATGACATTGCTCCCAACAGCGTGATAACGGAAGCCATGGTGGCGGGATCGTTGGCGCCGATGCCGTACAACAGCCGGGCGATGACACGCGTCAGTCCCAATGCAAACGCCAATCCTAGCGCCAGCCCAATGCCTGTGAGCCACGCTCCCTGCAACAGCACCAGTCTCAGCACATCGACCCGGGAAGCACCCAGAGCCATTCGCACTCCGATCTCGTGGGTCCGCATCTGGGTTCGATACGCCACGACTCCGTAAATCCCAGTTACTGCAAGCACTAGCCCGATCAGCGCGAACATTCCCGCCAGGGTGCTCTGTATGACGGCGAAGCTGCTCGCCAACTGGGTGCTCTCCCGCATGGGACGAACATCGAAAACCGGCAGCCGTGTATCGATTTCGTGGATGGCGTTTTCCACCGCTGGCGCAAAGTCGGCCGGATTTCCCTCAGTCTCCACCTGCACGATAGTCTCATACCCCGCCTGGAAAAAGCTCATATATACCATAGGCTCGGGTAATTCATTCATTAACATATGCGTCGAATTTTTCGCGACGCCGACAACCGTGAAAGGGCGCCCCCACACCATGAGTTTCTTTCCCAGCGGATCCTGTCCTGGCCAGTAGCGCTTCGCCGCGGTCTGATCCACGATGAGTACCCTGGGGTGCTTTTCATCGTCATCCTGCGTAAACTCGCGTCCTTCCAAAATGGGAATGTGGAGGGATTCGAAATACCGCGAGGACACCTCGGCGTGGTACACCTGCAAAGCTTCGTGCGGGTGCGGCACATACCCTTCCGGATAAGCATCCTCGCCCTTGTGGCTCAGGGTCATCGGAATCCAGTCGGTAAAAGACGCAATCTTCACGCCGGGCAATGCCGACACGCGATCGAGTATCTTGTGACAGATCAGCTGTTCCTCATCGTGGCTGTAGCCGGCAATATTCAGCCCCACCGACGCAGTGAGAATGTGGTCCTGCTCAAATCCCGGATCCGCGTCCGCGAGATTCCGCAGAGTTCGCAGAAATAGCGCAGAGCACAACAACAGCGGAAGGGATAGCGCGATTTGCGCCACCACCAGCCCGCTGAGCAATTTCCGGTTGCGCGAGCCGCCGGAGATACTGGCAGACTCTGCCTTGAGTACCTCAACCGCAGGCGCGTGCGACGAGCGCCAGGCGGGGAGCGCGCCGCAGAGCATTCCGGCCAACAGGGAAAACACTGCAATCCCGATGACCACGTTCTGGTCCATGCTCCCGTTCAGGGTGGTTGGACCCGAGCTCGCTCGAAAGAACCATGCGAATGTCTTCGAAGTCCACGATGTCAACACAAGGGCCAGGGCTCCTGCGACGATGGAAAGCACCACGCCCTCCAGCACCATCTGCCGCACCAGTTGCATACGATTGGCCCCGAGCGACTGCCGGATCGCAAGCTCACGCCGCCGGGCTACAAACCGCACCAGCGTAAGCGTCGCCACGTTCGCGCAGGTCAGCAACAGCACCAAACCGGAGAAGGCGAGCAGAATGGGCAGCGTCGCCGCCATGAATCCGTTGGCGCCGAATGGCGAGCGCCACATGGGATCCAGCGTGATCCGGTTCTCGCCCAGATGATCGTCCGGATAGGCCGCCACAATATTGTGCATCAGCGTGTCGAGATCCTGGGCCGCCTGGTCACGGCTCACTCCGGGCCGCAATCTTCCTATTACGTTCAGCCAGACCGCACCACCACTGCGATGCGTCATCCGCCACGCTTCCGTCCCCAGGGGATCCAGCGTCACCCACAAATCGTCACGCAGTCCGGGCATTGCTCCCACAAACCCCTCCGGCGCCACACCGATCACCGTCACAGGATGCCGGGCGAGCTCGATCGACTTGCCCACAATCGCCGGGTCTGCGGCATAACGCGTCTTCCAAAGCGAGTAAGCCAGGACCACGTTGGGAACAGCATCGGGACGCGTCTCTTCTTCCGCTAGAAAGAATCGTCCCAGCACCGGCCTGATGCCGAGCACGTCGAAATAGTTCGCCGTCACGTTCGCGATATAGGCGCGCTCCGGCTGTGCGCCGCCAGTCAGCGTGATCCAATCGTGATGATAGGCAACCATTCCGGCAAAGGTGTGGTTCTGCTCGCGCAGATCGCGATAGTCGAGATATGAGAAGGGCGGAGTCGGAGAGAAGTTCCGTTCCCCCCGCTGCAGGCTCACCAGTTCGCCCGTGTTGCGCGCGCCAGGAATCGGACGCAACATGGTGCCGTCGATCCAACTGAATACGGTGCTGTTGGCGCAGATCGCTACGGCCAGCATCGCCGTCGCGGTGATCGTAAAGCCGGGGCTCTTGCGTAGTTGCCGCAGGGCGAACCGGACATCCCGGCCCAATTGTTCAAGCCAGCCCTGTCCCCACATCCCTCGCGTCACATCCTGCACCAAAGGAATGTTTCCGAACTCCCGCGCAGCTGCTTGCCGCGCTCCCTCCGCCGTCTCGCCTCGCGCAACTCGATCCGCAATTGCCATCTGCAGGTGAGCATCGATCTCTTCCTGCAATTCGCGCTTGCGTCGCCGAAATCCGAAGCTCGGAAACCACTTCATGACTCACTCTCCTTCGGCTTGACGTACATCACCGACCCAATCGCTTCGACAATCCGCTCCCATCGGCCCAGATCCGACGCCAACTGCTTCTTCCCCTTGGCTGTGATTCTGTAGTATCGGGCTCTTTGCTTGCTCTCTGACTGCTTCCAGTCAGACTGCACCCAACCCTGGCGCTCCAATCGATGGAGAGCCGGATACAGGGATCCAGTCTCCACCTGAAGCACATCTCCGGATCGCAAACGTAACGCCTGCACAATGCCATATCCATGCTGCGGTCCCCACTGCAGCGTCTGAAGTACAAGCATGTCGAGTGTTCCCTGCAGAAGCTCAATCCGGTTCTTGTACTGATCTTTCTCGCTCATAGATGTAGACACTCTACTCCCAATGGATGTAGATCGTCTACTACATTTTGCACAGCATTGGAGTGGGCGGAGGACAGGAACGGAAGATCGGTGACTTGA
>DATJEO010000006.1:0-4935 GCA_035496515.1 Occallatibacter sp. | reverse complement strand
GCTACTACGGCGGCGCTCCCCCAGAGGTGATGCGGTTTGGATCTGCCTGGCCTGACGCGAACTTTCAACTCGTGGATCAGCGCGCCGTGTCCCGTCTCACAATGTACGTGGCAATGGTTTTGTATGTTCCGCTTGAATCGTTGGGCGAGAACCTGTCCGTCCAGCATTGCAACGGGCATTAAAGCGTCAGCAGCTCTGCATTTCCGAGGTTTATCACCGCGATGGCGCGTATGCTGGTGAATCGTTCCCGGATTGGCAGGCCATGGGCACCGTCGTACGCAGTGTTGACTTGAGGTACGCGGTCCAACCTCCCATTGCGCCTTCTGTTCGCAAGCTTCTTTCCCGACTCGTCGTGACGTTCGCGGCTTACTTCGTTGCGGGAAAGATCGGCCTTGCGATCCCATTCACAAGCGCGAATGTCTCGCCTCTGTGGATGCCGGCGGGATTGGCGCTCGCCGCGATGCTCGTTTGGGGAAGACGAGTCTGGCCGGCGATCGCCCTCGGCGCCTTTGCCGTGAATTACTTCAGTGGATTGCCATTCCTGGTTTCGGTCGGGCTCGGCGTCGGCAACACCGCAGGAGCATTCTGCGGTGTGCTCTTGCTGCAGCGAACGTCGGACTTCCAGTGGTCTCTCCCGCGACTTCGCGATGTCTTACGCCTGACGATCCTTGGCGCATTGTGCGGATCAGCCGTGAGCGCGACGCTCGGTACGCTGGTTCTCTTCATTGCGGGTGTCAACGCCTGGTCCGGGTTCCGATCCGCATGGCTTATGTGGTGGTTAGGAGACGCTTTAGGAGTCCTGATGCTCACGCCACTGCTGCTGACCGTACCGGGGGTCGCGGCGTTACGGAGGGAGCATCGCTTATCGGAACTGGCCTGCCTCGGAGCAGTTGCTCTGGGGGCTTGTCTCGTGGTCTTCAACGTATCAGGTGAGTCGCTGCGCCCAGAGGTCTTCGCCTTCGGAGTGTTTCCCTTCGTACTTTGGGGAGCCATACGGTTTGAGGCCATGGGAGCGGCGGCGGTGAGCTTCTTAGTTGCCGGCACTGCGGTGTGGGGGACGGCGCACGGATTCGGGCCTTTCGTTCACGGAGACGCCTTCCAAAACGCCGCGACGTTGCAGGCATTTCTAGCTGTGACGGCGGTTTCAGGCATGACGTTGGCAGCTGCGATCGCGGAACGCGGACGACTAGAGCGTGAACGGAGTGAGATCGAGACGCGTGAGAAGAGTGAAGAGAAGTACAGGCGCATCGTGCAGACTGCGAGTGAAGGCATTTGGACGATCGATGCGGACTTCACCACTTCGTACGTGAACCCTCGCATGGCAAGCCTGCTCGGTTACACCATCGAGGAGATGCAGGGTAAATCGATTTTCGATTTCCTGATGGACGGGGACGTTGAGCAAAAGCGTTCCGACTTTCAACGACGTGAAGGTGGCGTAAGCGAGGAGATCGAGCGTCGATACCGCCGCAAGGACGGTTCTGTGCTCTGGGCCAGGGTAGCGACCTCGCCCATGTTTGCGGCAGATGGCGCCTTCGAAGGCGCGTTGGCCATGGTCAGCGATATCACCCTGCAGAAGAAGACTGATGCCGAGGCCTCACGCTCACAGGAAACGATCAGCTTGATGTCGAGTGCTGTCCACCAGACCGCAGACGTCGTTGTGATCACCGATCGGCTCGGGAAGATCCTCTATGTCAATCCCGCCTTCCAGACGACGACCGGGTACACTCCGGCCGAAGCCTTGGGAAATACGCCCCGGCTGCTCAAGTCTGGCAGCCACGAACCGGAGTTCTACAACAGCTTGTGGCGTCGCCTTCTGCAGGGGGAAACCTTTACCGGAACGATCGTCAATCGAAAGAAGTGCGGCCAGCTGTACTGGACCGAACAGACGATCACGCCCATCAAGACCGCGACCGGCGAGACCACTCACTTCGTATCGGTGCATAAAGACATCACCGAGCTGCAGAAGCGCAATGAACAAGAACTTCAGTTACGCATCGCGCAACAGGTGCAGCAGCGCTTCTACGCCGGCGCGGCTATCTCCGTCCTGGGGTTCGACATTGCCACGGTCGCTTGCCCCGCCAATGAGACCGGCGGCGACTATCTCGACCTCTTCTCGCTGCCGGATGGCCGCATCTGCATCGGGATAGGTGATGTTAGCGGGCATGGCCTGGGTTCGGCCCTGATCATGGCGCTGACGCGAGCTTACGTTCGCGCGTTCGCGCAAGTCGAGACCGACCCGGCAAGCATCTTGAACCGGGTAAATCGGATGCTGGTCGCCGATCTGGATAATGACCGTTACGTGACATTGCTACTGGTCTGCCTGGATCGAGTCTCCGGCTCGCTCTCCTATGCCAGCGCAGGCCACGTCCCCGGGTTCGTGCTGGGTCACTCCGGACAGGTCGAATCCATACTGGAAAGCTCGGGCATTCCTTTGGGGTTATTCGGCGACGCCCAATACGTCACTTCGACGGTTCCGTTCGCCCCGCAAAGCCTGCTCATCATGATGACTGACGGTGTGATCGAAGCGTCTCCTGGCCCGGAAGATAAGCAGTTCGCGACTGCAGGGGTCCTTGAGTATGTGCGAGAGCATCGGCAAGATACTACGCGTGACTTGGCAGAAGGCGTCTGCGGCGCAGCGCGCACTTTCGCCGAGAATAAGCCGCAAACTGACGACATCACGGCCGTACTTGTTCAGGCATGCGAGTTAGAAACAGTCAATAGAGCAGAGAGGTCTTGACTTGGCGGAGAGCGCCTGAGCCAGAGTTTCGACTGGCAGGCCACACCGCACGAATATCGCCAGCTTGCGGTTCGTCTATGTCGCACGGCAGTCTCTCTTAGGCGGAGCTGTGCAGCCTGTCACCAGGACCGGAGGTCGAGTAGTTAGATTCCGTACTTCGGTGGGTTCTCGCGCGGCGAGGGCTGCTGAGCATCGCTCGTCCCTTGGGCTTTCTTTGGCTTCGTGGAGGAGGGCTTGTCCAGAAAGGTGGCCTTCCACTCCGCTCTCCGTTGGGGAGAATTCACCGAACGTGAGAAGTCGATGATGTAGGAGACCTCATGGGGACAGTAAATACACGGAGTGTGGAGCACTTCCGCGGTTGGCTCGTGCTTCACGGTGAAAGGGAATGAGCGCAAGCAGTCCGTGCAGGTGAGCACAACGAACGGGATGCCATTGTGGTCCTTGCCGTTCCTCGGGATCCACACCGGCGCTGTCTTCTTGTCATGCTCGATCGGGCCTTGGGCAATGGCTTTGCGGACGATCTCCAGCAGGTTCTGTGCGTCCTCGCGTCCTTTTGCATAAAAGGCGTCGGCAATCACGCCGGGTGGGACCGAAGACGAGGAATACGCTCCGCTCGTGGCTATGGTGATGACCTGTGGGAACCTGCGCCGCACCACGGAAAGGAGTTCGAAGCCGGACATCGCCGGCATGTTCAGGTCGGTCAGGAGGACGTCCGGAACCTCAGACTCCAGGCGCAGTAATGCCTCAAATCCGTCTGTCGCCTTCCTCACCTGGTAACCATTCTGCTTTAGCAAGAGCGACACAGTCTCGAGCACACTTTGATCGTCGTCAGCGACCAAGATTCGAATCTGACCTTCTTTCAATCTGACCCTTCTTCCACGGCAAGCCTCACCCTCATTCTTCCTCTCTGAACAGTATCCGTTCGGCAGGCAAGCATCTGTTCAATAGTGACCATGTGGGGATGCCGGTGCTGGTCGATGGAAGACAGCCTGGTCAATAGAGAACAGACTGGCGGAAGGCGAATGAGAGACTCTGCTTCCTGGAAACAGCCGCTAAACCAGGTGCAAGTCGGAAAATGATGAGGAGAGCCACCGAGCATGCCTGAAGTCCTAGTACGGCGCCTATCGAGTGATCCTAAGCGGTGCCCTAACTGCAATGGCACGGGCAAGGACGGACGCGACAAACCTTGCAAGGCATGCGAAGGCTCGGGCGACAATTCGAAAGTCGTTTGGGTGCAGCCGATGGTGACTTGTGCGCTACCTCATTAGACTCCTCGGCTGACGCGAACACTCCGAAGCGCTTTACCCAGAGGGTAAGCCGCGCGCCGCAATCAATTGGGGCGCCATTGCGGTAGGACGATCTCAATCTCTCGATCGTGGACGGCGGCGTTGTCCGCCTCAGTGATGGCAGCGGCCGCTGCTTCGAGGGGGTAGCCCGCCGAGACCAGGTACGAACTCAGTCGCAGGCGCGACCACTGTTGCCGAAACGCGCCCGGCTCTTTGTGCTGCGTGACCTGATACCAGCTCGCTTCCAGTCTCTTGACCAGTAGGGACATAGCCACACCGTATCACTGGACGCGCAGAAATACTTCTAGCGTTTCCGGCGACCCAGCGCATCCTGCGCCACGCGAACGTGAGCACCACGGCGACGTACTACATCAAGACGGCAGCCGATGATGTTCGGAGCGCGATGGCGAAACTTGAGAACAGCATTCCGGCCACAGAAACGCAATCGGACACCTGCGGGACACAAGAGCGGAAGATGGCCGTCCCACCTTCGGCCGACGGTCGTTCTTGACCAGCGCGGGCATATTCGCGTCGTCCACGTCGGCAACATGCTAAGCCGCATCTTTCAGTTGCTGCTGGTCGTTGGTCTGGTTAAGCCCCTCTTTTCTGGATAACCAATCCAGCGGTGACCCTCATCCGATGACCTGTGCCATGAGTCCTACGCAGGTTAGAAAGATTGCCCCATGGAGTCGCGCGGCCCACCATGAAGGGCCGCGACTCCTCTAGCCTCAGAGTGGCGCAGCCTAGAACGTTATGTCGTTCTTCTACAGACCGGGGCAGCTCGTAGTCGAACCGGGCGTCTATCAGGTGAACCACTGCGCTGATCACGACCTCTGAGCGTGGTTCGTCTTGCGAGGGGGAGAGACGTTTCCTCCGTGCTCTGTGTGTGGCACGGCAGTCAGTTATTTGTTG
>DATJEO010000005.1:0-3317 GCA_035496515.1 Occallatibacter sp. | reverse complement strand
ACGATCGCGTGCCATGCTTACCATCTCGAAACCGTTGTCCGCCAGCCAGGCGCGAACCTATCACGAGCGCGAGTTTGCCTCAGAGAAGCAAAACTACTGGAGCCGCGATCAGCAAGGCCACAGCGAGTGGCAGGGTAGGCTAGCCCAGAAGTGGAATCTTGAGGGCGCAGTTGGCCCCGAGCATTTCGCGCGACTGAGTGAAGGTCAGCATCCGCACACCGAAGAGCAACTTGTCAGGCATCAAGTTTCGCGAACCTATGAGGGTAAATTCGGAAGGCAAGTGACCAGCGCGGAGCATCGCGCCGGATGGGACGCCACATTTTCCGCGCCCAAGTCAGTATCGCTCACTGCGCTTGTGGGAGGCGATGATCGGGTCCGGGAAGCCCACCGCGAGAGTGTTCGAGTGGCTCTTAAGGAACTCGAGCGATACACGCAGGCCAGGATTGGAAATGTACACGCGCCGGAGACTACCGGGAGATTCATCGCCGCAGCGTTTGAGCACGACACTGCCCGGCCAATCGATGGGTATGCTGCGCCACAGCTTCATACCCACGCCGTAATCTTCAATGTAACTGAGTGCCAAGACGGCCGAACCCGTAGTCTCCAGCCACACGAATTGTTTGTGTCGCAGCGATTTGCCACCGCAGTGTATCGGTCCGAATTGGCGTTGCGCTTGCAACAACTCGGCTATGAATTGGAACGCGGCAAGCATGGGCAGCCCGAAATCCGTGGTTATACAAAGGAATATCTCGAAGCCTCTAGTCCGCGACGCGAACAGATCAAAAATCATTTGCGGGAGCAAGGAATTGACGGAGCCGCGGCGGCGCAGATCGCCGCCCACCATACACGCGACCGCAAGGAACTCCTATCACGTAAACAAGTGTTACAGCGGCACCGGGAACTGGCCACACAGTATGGGCACCAGGCCGACCGCGTCGTGGCCCTTGCCCGCGAGCACGGCGAATCTCAAATGCAGGAAGCAGGAATCAATGCCCAGCGTGCTGTGACGTGGGCACGCGATCATATCTTCGAGCGATCGGCTGTCCACGACTGCCGGGCAATTCTAGAAACAGCACTAGCGCGTGGTATGGGTGAAACCACTTTCGCCAGAATTCGGCAGGAGTTCGAGCGGCGGACTGAGGCCGGAGAGTTCCGCGAAGTGTCGCACGTCGGCTCAGGCAGACAGTACAGTACCGCAGCGATGATAGGCCTGGAGCGCGAGATCGTTGCTCGGATGCTAGAGGGCAACCAACGCGGTTACGGTGATCCGATGCTGGTGTCGCCCCAGGTTCGAATTGCCGCCGAAGACCGTCACCCGGAACTGAATCGCTCGCAACTCCAAGCGGTAGATGACATTCTCCTCGCGCGGGAAAAGATTGTCGCACTCGATGGTGTGGCCGGCGCCGGCAAGACCACGACTCTGGCTGTGATTCGCGAAGGTGCAGAGATCGATGGGTATCGAGTGGTAGGGTTGGCGCCGACATCCAGGGCGGCGCAGAAGCTCGGGGAAGCTGGTGTCGAGACATCGACGCTGCAGAAGCATCTGGCACGCGGGGAGCAGCCCGACACAGGCGAGAAACGACTCTATGTGCTCGACGAATCCTCACTCGCCTCGACCCGGCAGATGCATGAGTTTGTCGAGCGGCTTCGTCCGACTGATCGCGTCTTGCTGGTCGGAGATCGGCGGCAGCACGAAGCAGTCGAGGCTGGACGCCCGTTTCCACAACTGCAGGATGCTGGCATGAAGACCGTAAAGCTTGAAGAAATCGCCCGCCAGAAAGACCCCGAACTCAAGAGAGTGGTCGAACAGCTTGCGCAGGGCAAGGTACAGGACGCCATTCAGAACCTTGACCAGCAAGGACGAGTGCACGAGATTCGCGGACATGTCGAGCGTATCAAAGCTATTGCCATGGAATATGCGAAGGAGCCTGGCAACACCCTAGTTGTGTCCCCGGACAACCGCTCTCGCACCGAGATCAATGAACACATTCACGCCGAGTTACAAGAAAGAGGCATCGTCGGCAGTAAAGAGCACAACATCCGAGCGCTCGTGCCGCGTCAGGATCTCACCGGAGCGGACCGCACATGGGCCGCCCGCTATGACATTGGAAATGTGCTGCGCTACTCGCGCGCATCGAAAGAGACCGGCATTGCGAAGGGTACGTACGCGCACGTCAAGAGCATCGATATCGCTACCAACCGGCTCACCGTAACGCTACAGGATGGGACTGAACGTGCCTACGATCCCCGCCGACAGCGAGGCGTGTCTGTGTTCCGGGAGGAAATGCGGAGATTTTCCGTCGGCGACCGCATCCAATTTACCGCGCCCGCCAACGAATTGAAAATCGCAAACCGCGAACTAGGCGCGATCGACGCTATCAGCCGCGCTGGGCGACTTAACCTTAAGATGAATTCTGGCCGCTCGCTTGAAATTGATCCAAAGAAGCATCCGCATCTTGACTACGGCTATGCCATGACCAGCCATTCCAGCCAGGGGCAGACTGCGAATCGGGTGCTGATTCATGTAGATACGGAATTGGCCGCCAAGGACCTCCTCAATAACCGCATGGCTTATGTGTCCGTTTCACGTGGAGCATTCGATTCACAGCTCTTCACCAATGATCGCGAGAAGTTGCCCAGGGCTCTCAGCCACAATCTTTCAAAGCACAGCGCGCATGTACCCGAGATCAATACCGGGCAGTCGATCGCGCCTCAGCAGGATGTCTCCACCAGCCGGCAGCAAGAGCACGGAATGGGCCTTGGAATTGGCCTTTAGAACCCGTGCTTGCCCCGGATAATGGCAGTGTAGCGCGGACGCAAACTCTGTCAAGGCCGACCGAAGGTCGCCGCTCTCGCGGGCACGCGCCTTGACAGAGCTTGCTCGACCCGCGCAACAATCTCCGCTATTCCGGGAAAGGCAATAGAGGTGTGAACCCGCACCAACGCCCCTGTAGGAATTACGATGTTGAAGTCAAATGAAAGCCTCTGCGACGTCGGGCGCAGGACTTAAAAGGCGTTGTCGTAGAGTCTGAACTCGTGTGTCCCTCATCTTGATGGACCTAGAACTGGACGTCGCCTGACTTGAGGCTCTTTATCTCATCTGCTTTGCTCGTGACCAGTCCAGCGGCACTGTGCAGGTGTGAACAGATGTCCAGTGACCTTTGCAACCGTGAATCTCGGACAGCCTCGGGCGAGGACTGTTCGCAGGACGCCCAACATCGGGCCAAATCTCGTCTTTCAAGCGACGCCGTTCTTGGAGATTGCAAGGGGAGTCATGGCTGCTACGAAATCTGATATATGCATTCCCGAGTCCAGCA
>DATJEO010000004.1:0-18470 GCA_035496515.1 Occallatibacter sp. | reverse complement strand
AGAACTCCGCGGAGGAGACGCTGCGGGATGCGGAGCTGATGGCGGAACTGAGCTCGGGGCTGTCGGTTCGGCCATTCACGGTGGTTGACGATGGATGGCGGGATGCTGCGCGGTTCCCGGATATGCGGGAGGTTGCAGCGGGGATCAGAGAGCAGAAGGTACGGCCGGGGATCTGGATTCGTCCACTGATTGCGCCGCGGGATACTCGGGCTGAGCTGTTAGCGCCGGGGACGAGATTTGGAGCGCAGAAGGAGAGAGCGACGGAGCTGGCTTACGATCCGACGGTGCCGGAGGCACTGGAACTGATTACAGCGAAGGCGAGAGAAGTCGTCGAGTTCGGATTTGAGCTGGTGAAGCATGACTACTCGACCTACGATCTGCTGGGGCGGTGGGGATCGGAGATGGGGGCGAGCCCGACGACTCCCGGGTGGCACCTGCACGACCGGTCGCGGACGAATGCTGAGGTGATTCGCGATCTGTACCTGGCGATGCGGAAGGCAGTGGGAGATAAGACGCTGCTGCTGGGATGCAATACCGTGGGGCACCTCGGAGCGGGAATCTTCGAGTCGCAGCGAACCGGGGATGATACGAGCGGGCAGCATTGGGAGCGGACGCGGAAGATGGGAGTGAACACCTTGGCGTTCCGGCTGGCTCAGGACCGAACATTTTTTGCGCTGGATCCTGACTGCGTGGGGATTACGCCGGCGATCCCGTGGGAGCAGAACCGGCAGTGGATGGATGTGATTGCACGGAGCGGGGCGGCTTTGTTCGTTTCGCCTGATCCGGCTGCCATCGGATCGGAGCAGAAAAAGGCGATGGGCGAAGCTTTTCGGATCGCGGCGGCGGGAGGAATGGGGCTTCAGCCGTCGGACTGGTTTGACAGCACGTGTCCGGAGCGGTGGTCGGGGTCTGGGGGCACGGCCCGGTATCGATGGTGCGGGGCGGAGGGTGCGGATCCGTTTGCCGGCTAGCATCGCTTCCAGCTATCAGCTGACAGCTCCCAGCTTTCAGTGGAATTCTCCCCCCAATTTTCTGTATGTAATAGGTGCTGTTGAGCTTGTGAGGAGGTTGGGGCGGCGGGCAGAATGCTTCGGATCGCTTCCAACGCGGTTTTTGCAAGTTCCTGATTTCACTACGATTATTTCCAAGTTCCTGCAGGGTATGTACTTAGCAGATACCGCGGTTCATCGGGCGGACTTCCTGGCACCATCTCAGATTCTTGTATGTTCCTCATTTCAAACAAAGTTATATCTAAGTTACTGCAGGATAGGCACTTAGCCGACGCACCTCCTCCGGTGGAGCACCGGCCACTCTTCGAGTTTTGCAAGTTCCTCATTCCAAACCAGGTTATCTCTAAGTTACTGCAGGATAAGATACTTAGCTGATGGCACATGCTCCGGGCGAAATCCCCGGCGATTCAAGATTTTCGTAAGTTCCTCATTTCAAAGCTTGGTACCTCTAAGTTCCTGCAGAATAGCAACTTACAGATATGGATTCTCTAGTGAGTCAGGTGCGCTCCCTGCGGTCAGCGAAAGCCAACTAACCCAACTAACCTCATTGTGCGCATTGAGGCGATTTAGCACGCAAAGCGTTGAGGCTTTTTTCAGAGATACAACTCGAAGAAGTGTATCGGTGTTCTAATACACAATTAGGTGAAAGCGCGACCTTGTTTAAGTGAAATTCGGCGATCTGGTGAGAGATCGACTTTCACTAAGCCGAGCAAGCGGAGAAGGAGGAGGGGAGCCATGAAGATTCTTCGTTCGGTGAGCCGCAGGGGGTTCAGTGTAGGGACAGCGGGATGGTTCACGGTTCTGAGGCCGAACACATGGTTTCCAGCTTCGCGGCTGCCGAAGACTTACCGGGGTTCGGACGTACATGCGGAGGGAAGAGCGGAGCGGGTGCCAGATGCAGGTGCTGTGCTCGGCGCCAGCGGCGAGGCTAGTGCGGTACGGTGGCGGGCGATGGAGCGAAGTGCGAAGGATCGCAATCGGGTGCGGCTCGCATCGGCGATCGTCGGGGCACTTGCGATCACTACTGGGATGCTGTGGTGGATCATGCATCCGTAAAAGCGAGAGTTGCAGGATAAGCAGGTCTGGAAGGAAGTTCTCGTCCACTGTGAACTCTTGTCGAGCTGCCTGACAGAGCCCGAAAATTAGACGATAGACTGAGAATCGATCCGTTGACATCTGTGCCGAAGGGGGACGTGATGCGTCTGGGGATCTTTTTCGCAGTAATGGTTGTGGCGATTTCGCCGGCGTTGCGATCTCAAGGGGTTCCCAAGGCAATCTACACCGACCCGCCTGCCGATCGAGCGCATCCGGCGCGGATGGAAGTGCTGCACATTCCGAGTCACGGTCTGTCGATCAATGGAGTGATGTACGCGCCGGCCAGTGCGGGGCCGCATCCGACGATTGTGATCTGTCACGGATTGCCGGGAAACGAGAAGAATCTAGATCTGGCACAAGCAGTGCGACGCGCCGGATGGAACGCGGTGACGTTCAACTATCGCGGATCGTGGGGAAGCCCCGGCTCGTATCGGTTTGCACAGAATCTCGAAGACGCGGTGGCCGTTCTCGCGTATTTGCGCGATGCTGCGAATGCGAAGAAGCTGGGAGTCGATACGAAGAAGATCGTGCTCGCCGGTCACAGCATGGGCGGATGGGTTACGGCCCTGACTGTGGCACACGAACATGATCTAGCGGGCGCAATCTTGATTAGTGCGGCAGATATGGGGCAGGCCGGTAAGATGCCGCATGACAAACTGGTGGCTCGCGAAGCCAACAACATGGAAGCGCTTGCTGGAGTGACGGCCGCGTCAATGGCAGATGAACTCAGCCGCAATGCTAAAACCTGGGAGTTCGCGAATGCTGTGGACGGTTTGAAGGATTTGCCGCTTCTGGTGTTGTCGGCGGATGATGGGCTGGCGCCGCAAACGGACGCGCTGGTGAGCGCGATTCAGGCCAAGGGCGGGCACAATGTCAAAGCTGTGCATCAGGCGACAGACCATGGATGGTCGGACCACCGGATCTTTCTCGAGAGCGCGGTGATTGAGTGGCTGGGGACGTTGAAATAGGTTCGCCATGGCTTGCGCGAGGGGAGTCGAAGACAAGATTGCCGGCTGAGTTGACGACTGAATCTGATTGGATACGAAGGAGTGCGTTGAATCCGTTGCGGCTGATAACGGACCTGCACCAGTCTCGCCACGTCGTGATTTTCCTGGGTCAATGGCTTGTGCCGCGTAGATAGCGGCACAAGTCGACTGAATGATCTTATCTGCAGTTCGGCGCCGTCACAACATAAATCCCGCCGGATTCGAACTCAGGGCTGAACCGGGTGATTCCATCGCTCTTGGGAAAGATTGTCGACCATGAGATCACGGCATCATCCCGACCGGTGTTGGTGACGTTGTGCACTTCACCGGGTGACTCGACAAAGGCACTGCCAGCAGTCAACTCTTCCGACTCACACTGAGAAGGGCCGACCACGTGCTGCTCGGTGAGAGTGCCACGGGAAAGGACAACATAGCTCACCCCTTTGTGGAAATGCCATGGAATGGTTTCGCCGGGTTTCAGCGTGAATTTCTGGATTTGCATGGTGGCCGGAATTGGAAAGCCGGGGCCGAAGCCGCCGAAGTCGTATTTGGCAACGGTGGCGGTGGTGAAGGAGATGCTTGATAGAGCCAGTGCCGTACCGGTAAGGATGGTCATCAGAGCTATGACTATGCCGGTGGAGATTTTTCTTCTACGCGTCATTCAATTAACTCCCGTCGATGAGGTATGTAGATTGTTGGGGGAAGGCCGAAGAACTGCCGCGACCCGCAGGCACACTTCCGGCCCAGATATTCGTTTCACTTTTTATTGGGGAGACACGTAACGCGCGGCAGCTCTGTTGGGCATTGCTGTGGGCGTCGGTGCCAGGATTGAGACTTATCGGAATCTACTACTTCTGCTGGGGAGGGACCGAGGCTACTTCTTGCTTGGGTCGTCCGCGGGATTTACGTAGTTGAACTGCAAAGGTGCGCTTCCGTGAACCTGAACAATGACTTCACCAGAGGCCATTGCGTAGTGGTGCATATCAGGGTCGAGATAGGCGAAGCTGCCGGCGGGAAATGATCCCATCTTGCTGGTGTCGAAGGAATCTCCCATTCCAACTTTGAAGGTTCCGGAGATAACCGTGACGTTTTCGCGGAGAGGATGCCAGTGAGGCGCAATGCGGTAGCCATCGGGCATCTTCAAGCGCACGGTGTAGTCACCGCTGGAGGCTCCTGGATTGCCTTCGATGACGGCGAGTTGCGCTCCTGGGGCGATGAAGGGCGGTGCTGGGCCCCACGGGATTTTTTCGGGGGTGAATGCGTTGTTCTCGTGAGATGCGGGATGTGCAGCAGTTGTGAAGAGTTGGCCTGCGAGGCATAACGTTCCAACGAGTGACAAAGTTAGCAGCAGTGTTCGTTTCATTTACGTCTCTTCCCCTTTCAACTCTTGATGGGGAATGATCGCGTGAACGGGGGGACAATGCAATGCAGCGTGTATAGCTTTTAGATATCTTTTGTGTATCGCCATAACTCCTTGACTTCCATTGGATCGTGATCCGTAGACTGGTGTCTCCATGCAGGTTTACAGACGGACAGCAGGCGAAGTGGAAGTGGACCTGGGTCGCTACGAGCTTCGGCGGTCGGGGCGGCGAATCAAGCTCGAGAAGAAGCCCATGGAGCTGTTGATTTTCCTCGCCGGGCGACGCGAGCAGATGGTGTCGCGCGAGGAGATCGTCAAGAGGCTTTGGCGGTCTGATCTGTTCATCGACACCGAGAAGAACCTGAACAATGTTGTGCGGAAGCTTCGCACAGCTCTTGGCGATAACGCTGACAGTCCGCATTTTCTTGAGACGGTAGTTGGAAAGGGATACCGATTCGTCGGTCCAGTGAGGATCATCGACGCGAAGTATCCAAGCTCTGCAGAGCGAAAACCGGCGTACAGCGGCGACGGGAAAGCTGGGGCTGATGGCGAGCGCACCTCGATCGCCGTGGTGCCGCTGACGCTGTTGGGGAAAGCCGCGGACGACCGAGGGTTGTGCCTGGGATTTGCGGATGCACTCGTAACGCGCCTTGGAAATCTGCCGGGCCTCGATGTACTGCCCACTTCGGCAGTGCTGAGCCTGCCGGCGGAGGCAAGTCCTGCGCAGGTCGCGTCGCATCTGGGCGTCCGATTTGTGATCCACGGCGCTATTCAGATGTCGAAAGGGCAGTGGCGTATCTCGCTGGAAATGGTTGACACGCGCCTGGAGCGCTCCTGTTTTGCGAAGAAGTGTGACCTGGAAATTGATCGGATATCGAATGTTGAAGACGATGTTGTGAGACAGGTCAGCGCCGCGTTGAATCGACCTTCATTTCCAGCGATCGTCGAGCCGCGTTCGCGGTACAGCAAAGACCCCCTGGCCTATGCGGATTTCATGCGTGGCTATCGGATTACCGCTTCTGGCGATTCTTCCATGATGGGCAAGGCGAGTGATCATCTCACCAGTGCGGTGACGCGCGATCCTGCGTTCGCTCTGGCGCATGCAACTCTTTCGTTTGCGTGCACAACGCGTCACTTCGAGTTCGACCCTTCCAATCATTGGTTGGAAAAAGCAGAATTTCATTGCAGGCGCGCGCTCGAACTGGATGCGAACCTCGCGGAAGGACACATGGCCCACGCTTTTCTTCTTTGGGGACCATCGAAGAATTTCCAGCATCTGGAGGCGATCGCGGAACTGAAGCGCGCTCTCGCTCTTCAAAATAATCTTCCCCATGCATACAACCGCCTGGGCACGATTCTTGCGCATATCGGGCTGCTCAATGACGCACGCGAGATGTTCGAAAAGGGACGGCCATTTCAACCGAGAAGGGCGATCAGCCCAAGCATCGTGCAGGTTTACATCTGGGGTCAGGAATATGAAGCGGCGCGTCAGCAGATCCAAGCATGGCGAACGGAGAGCCCTGGCAACAAGTATCCCATTTACTATGCTCCGCAATTGGCCATGATGACCGGGGAGCTAGAAGAAGCGGGCGTTTTGCTGGAGAGAGCAAGCGAGCTCTTGCCCGAAGAACCACTCATCGTCAGTTTGCAGGGTATCTATCACGTATTGAATGGCGACGATCGAAGGGCTCTGGACTGCGTATCCAAGGCATGTGCAAGCCCAAAATCATTTGGACACGCTCATCACAGCTACTATCAGCTCGCCTGCATTTTTGCTCTGCTGGGAGAGCGGGAGACCGCATTCGATTGGCTGGAGCGAAGTGTCAGCAGCGGATTTGCATGCTGGCCGTTCTTTCTGAAGGATCCTTTTCTGGAGAAGGTGCGCGAGCTTCCGAGTTTTGAGGCTCTGGTGAACTCGCTGCAAGGCAAGTATCCGGCCGATCTGGGATCGTTTTAGTCGTCAACCCCGTTTTTACTCGTCGTAATGGAGGAGGCTGAAGACGTCGTAATCCTTGAAGCGGTCGCGACCTTTTAGGAAGTCGAGTTCCACGGCGAACGCGAGCCCGGCGATTTCTCCGCCGAGTTGCTTCACGAGTTTTACGGTTGCTTCCATGGTGCCGCCGGTGGCGAGGAGGTCGTCGACGAGGACGACGCGCTGGCCGGGCTCAATTGCGTCGTTGTGAATCTCGAGGGTGTCGGAGCCATATTCGAGGTCGTAGGTGACACGGGCGACGGCAGCGGGGAGCTTGCGCGGCTTGCGCACGGGGACGAATCCGGCGTTGAGGCGGTAGGCGAGGGCGGGGCCGAAGATGAATCCGCGGGCCTCGATGCCGAGGACCAGGTCGATCTTCTTTTCGATGTAGTACGCAGCGAGGGCGTCAATGAGCTTGGCGAAGCCGGTCTTGTCTTTCAGAAGCGTGGTGATGTCGTAGAAGAGGATGCCGGGCTTGGGGAAGTCAGGTACGGTGCGCACGAGGGCTTTGAGCTCTTCTACATTGATCGGCTTGGATTTGGGCATGAGTTGATTATAGATTCCGGTAGCCGGTAGCCAACTCTGCGCGGCTACCAGGCGCCTTCGATTTGGAAGGAGCCGAGGTTCTTGGCTTCCTTTTCGTCCAAGTGGTGTTCGATGAGGCGATCGACGCGGCTGCCGCGAGGGCCACGGCGGAGACTTTCACGAAGGTCGGACAAATCTTCAGCGGAGCCGGCCGCGACGACTTCGACGTCGCCGTCTTCGGTGTTGCGCACCCAGCCGCGGAGGTCGAGCTCGCTGGCTTCTCGGTGAACATACCAGCGGAATCCGACGCCTTGTACCCGGCCTTGAACGAGGAAGTGGAGAACCATATCGCGACTAAAGCCAGTGTTTCAGAGGGCGGACTGGGCGTGCAACTGCCGGCGCGCTACACTGGACCTACTCATGGTATTTGTTCTCGATAACTACGACTCGTTCACGTACAACCTTGTTCAGTATCTCGGGGAACTGGGCGCTGAGGTCGAGGTGCGGCGGAATGACGAGGTCACAGTGGACGAAGTGGAGGCGATGAAGCCGGAGCGGATTCTGTTGTCGCCGGGTCCGTGCACGCCGGGCGAGGCCGGAATCCTGGTGCCGCTGATTCGGAAGATGGCGGGGAAGGCTCCGATCCTGGGCGTGTGCCTGGGCCACCAGGCCATTGGTGAGGCGTTTGGCGGGCAGGTGGTACGCGCGCACAGCCTGATGCATGGCAAGACGAGCAAGGTGGATCACGACGGCAAAGGAGTGTTTGCGGGGTTGCCGACGCCGCTGACCTGCACGCGCTATCACTCGCTGATTGTGGCTGAAGAGTCGCTGCCGAAGGAGTTGGAGATTACTGCGCGTACGCCTGAGGCGAATGGTGCAGGGAAGAAAGGCGAGACCGTGATCATGGGTGTGCGGCATCGCAGCTTGCCGGTTGAAGGCGTGCAGTTTCATCCCGAATCAGTGCTGACCGAAGGCGGGCATCAGATGATTCGAAACTTCCTGGAAATGTAGGGCGATGCAAGGTCCCCGGAACGTGGTGAAGAGCGGGTTCGGTTTGCTGCTGGCGGGGCTTTGTGTCTGCAATGCGTCGGTGGCTTGGGCGCAGGTTCCTTCGCAGACTGTTGAGCCGCAGACGTCAACGCCTGTGGTGAATCCAGCACCAGCACAGCAGCCAATTGTCGCTCCACCAACACAGCAGAGCCAGCCGGGACCGACACCAACGGGGCCGATTGCGATTGTTCCTCTGGACAGCAAGGATCCGGGAAGCGCGTCGATTGTGACGGGCGCTCTGCAAGTGGCGAATGGGCGCGCAATGATTGCAACGAACGGGGCAATCACGGCAGGGACGAGCACTGCGGAGGTGACGCTGCCGCATCGCGGAGTGCTGCGGGTGTGTTCTGCGACCACGGTGAAGCTTGCGTCGGATGCGAGTGTGCCTAAGGATGAAGTGCCCGGGCTGATGATGGTGATGGATCACGGCGCGATGGAGGCGAGCTTCGCGACAGGGCGCAATTCAGATATGTTGCTGACGCCGGATTTCCGGATTTTAATTGGCGGTCCGGGCGCGGCGGATGTGAAGGTTCGGCTGGGGCAGCACGGCGATACGTGCGTTGATAACGCAGGAGTGAATGCACCGTATGTGCTGGTGACGAGCGTGTTCGATGGCGGGATTTATCGCGTGCAGGCCGGGCAGCGGGTGATGTTCCAGCACGGCAGCGTATACGCGGTTGTAGATCAGGAGAAGGAGTCGTGCGGGTGTCCGGCGGCGCCGCGGCCGAACAGCAATGATTTCCCTGAGGCGCAGAGCGCGGGGTTCACACCGCTAGCGCCGGTGGGACCGGCAGGCGCGATTCCGCAGAATACGCCCACCGAGGCGACGGATACTTTTGTTCACAAGAGCGGAGAGCCCGCGCCGGAAACGGCTACGGTGGTGGCGAAGCACAATGAGCCGTTGCCCCCGATTGAGCCGGTTGCCAAAGCGCCGAAACCGCACAAGGTGAAGAGCGACAAAGGCCCGGGTTTCATGAGGCGAATGGGACACTTCTTCCGGCGGCTGTTCGGAGCTGAGTAGTCCCTGCGGCCCTAAGGGGGCTGAAGCCGGCCGCTAGTGGCGAGGCTAACGCCATGCGGTCTTCGCAAAGCCGCTCTTGTTGCTGCGCATCTGGTTAAACTTATCCGGCAAAGTCAGGGCTCGGGTGAAGTCGTGCCATTGCAGAGGCGCGATGGTTGCGCGATGGATCGGAGCATTATATGGTTTGGGCGTTCCGTTTGTGAGCGGTCACAAGACCTATGCGACGTCCGTTGGGTGTGCAGTGTGCTGGTCTGGCTCTGTTCCTATGTTTATCGGTCATTCCGTTGCGGGCACAAGCTGGCGCTCCGGTGATCAGCAGAATTGATCCGCCGAACTGGTGGGTGAAGCTGCCCGATCCTATGCTCATGGTGTATGGGAAGAATCTGAGTGATGCGACTTTTGCTGTTGCAGGGCACGGCGTCACTGTCGTGAAGACGCAGGTCTCAGCGAATGGGCATTATGCATTTGTGTGGCTGGCGACGAAGAGCGCGAGAGTGCAAAGGCTGCGAATAAGGGCGACGAGTTCTGCGGGATCGGCCGAGGCTGAGTGGGTGCTGAAGGCGAGAGAGGCTGAGGCGGGAAGGCATCAGGGGTTCAGCGCAGCAGATGTGATGTACCTGATCATGACGGACCGGTTTGCGGATGGCGATGCGTCGAACAATCAGCCGGGCTACGATCCAGGCGCGCCGCGGGGGTGGCATGGAGGCGATCTGCGAGGTGTGGATGAGCACCTGAATTATCTGAAAGAGCTTGGTGCGACCACGGTGTGGCTGACGCCGATTCTTTCGAATGGGAGTGAGAAGGATTCGTATCACGGGTATGCGGCGGCGGATCTGTATGCAGTGGATTCGCACTTCGGAACGCTGGATGACTACGTGAAGTTGACGCACGATCTACATGCGCAGGGGATGAAGATCGTGTTCGATATTGTACCGAATCACATCGGGCTCGACAGCGCTTGGGTACATGATCCGCCAGTGCCGGGCTGGCTGCATGGTAGCGCGGAGCAGCACTCGCAGACGCGCTACAACATCGAGGAACTTGCCGATCCTCATGCGACGGCTGCTGCGTGGTGGGAGATTACGCACGGATGGTTTGTGGACGCGATGCCGGATCTGAACCAGGAGAATCCGCTGGTTGCGAAGTATCTGATCGAGAATGCGATGTGGTGGATTGAAACGGCGGGGCTGGATGGAATTCGGATCGATACGTTCCCGTACGTGGGGCGAGAGTTCTGGGCACAGTTTCATCGCGAGCTGAAGGCCCTGTATCCGAAGCTGACGACGGTGGGTGAGGTGTTCAACGGCGACGCTCAGCTGACTTCGTTTTTCGCGGGGGGCGTTGCGCATGAGGGGATCGATACAGGGCTGTATACGCCATTTGATTTCCCGATGTTCTATGCGATCAGAGATGTGCTGCTGCACGATAAGCCAATGACGGCGCTGAAGGGCGTGCTCGGACAGGACCATCTGTATCCGCATGCGGAGCGGCTGGCGACGTTCTTCGGGAATCACGATACGAAGCGGTTCATGGGTGAGGAGGGAGCGACTGCGGAGAAACTAAAGGTGGCGTTTGTGCTGCTGGCAACGCTGAGAGGCATGCCAGAGGTGTATTCAGGAGACGAGATTGCAATGGTGGGCGGGGCCGATCCGGATAACCGCAGGGATTTTCCGGGAGGGTTCACTTCGAGCAGTCACGATGCGTTTACCTCGGCGGGACGGACGCAAGCGGAGCAGGAGATGTTTGCGTGGGCTGCGGGGCTGTTCAAGTTGCGGGCGCAGCATGGGGCATTTGCAGAGGGCGATCAGCAGGACGTGATGGCGGATGGGACGGCGATTGCTTATTTGCGCGGAAAGGGTCTCGGCGCGGGATGCAAGGCGGGCGGACCGGAACGGATATTGGTGGTGGTGAGCAAGGATGCTTCGGACCGGAGTGTGGAGGTGCCGACGGGGCGAACGGGGCTGGAGGGTTGTACGGCGTTCAAGGCGTTGTTTCCAACGACAGCGGGAGAGGTGAGGGTGGGGGATGGGAAGGTGACGGTGTCGATGGCGGCGAATGGGGCGGGAATTTACTCGGTGAAGTGAGAGTGTGCGGAGCGGCGATTATTCCTGATATCCCATGTCTCCAAAACCGGGAGACATGGGGCACCCGGTCGATGTGGTGGAGCCGGTTTACGTTCGTCTTGCTGTGTGGTCTCCCATGTCTCCAACATCGGGAGACATGGGGCACCCCGTCGGCTTGGTGAAGCCGGTTTACGTTCGTCTTGCTGTGTAGTCTCCCATGTCTCCAAAACCGGGAGACATGGGGCACCCGGCCGATGATTCCGCGCCTAAAGGGCGCAATCACCTCAGATTCTCCTATTCAGAGGCCTGACGGCCTCTGCTCCCTCCGTGCATGTGTGATTTCCTGAGACGCGGGCCAAGACCTTCCTACTTCGCAATTTGGTTGAGTTCGGAGGCGGCGAGGAGAAAGGCGCCTACGCCATAGACATAGCTAGAGGATGGCTTGAATTTGCCGGGCTCGCCGCCAATGGGCTGGATTGAGCCGAGGCGGCCGTCGGCGTAGATGTGCGTGAGCATGCCTTGCCAGGATCTGGCGACGATGGGGAGATACTTTTGGCGGTCGAGCAGGCGATGGTGGATTCCCCATGCGAGGCCGTAGGTGAAGAAGGCAGTGCCGGAGATTTCGGGGTTGGGGTAGGAGGCGGGGTCGAGGAGGCTGGCACGCCATACGCCGTCGGCGGGCTGGAGTGCGGCGATGCGCTCGGCCATCTGTTTGTACTGTTCAATGTATTTTGCGCGTGAGAGGTAGTTGGCCGGCATGCGATCGAGGACCATGGCGAGTCCGGCGAGAACCCAGCCGTTGCCGCGTGACCAGAATATCTTTTTGCCATTGGTTTCATGCATGGTGAGGAACCGGTCGTCGCGATAGTAGAGGTGTTCAGCCGGATCGTAGAGTGCGGACGAGGTGAGCCACCATTCGTGATCCATAAAGTCGAGATAGCGGTGGTCATTGGTGGTGACGGAGAGCTGGGCGAGAACCTTCGGAGCCATGTAGAGGGCATCGCACCACCACCAGAGATTCTTTTGGGGATCGTCGGGGCGGGCGATGAGCTTGTCCATGCCCTCGCGGGTGGGGGCGAGTTGTTCGGGGTTGTGGGTCTCGTTGTAGAAGGCGAGGTAAGTGAGGCCGATGGCTTCGTCGTCGGCGTGGGAGAAGCGAGGAGCGAGCTGCCATTTGTAGTCTCGCGCAACTTTGAGGACCCAGTCGTGGTACTTGGGATCTTTGGTTGTGCGGGAGGCAGCGAGAAGGCCGTCGTAAAGGGCAGCGTAGGTCCAGTCGATGTTGTAGCGGTCGTCGGAGTGCTTAATCTGCCAGTCGGCGACGAGCTTCATGGCTTTCTGGATGTCGCGTTGTTTGAGTTTGGCGGAGAGGCCGGTGGCGAGAGGGCCGGGATCGTCGGGCTGATCGCCAGCGGCGGCGAGTTCGGTCATGGAAGGGCGTGCGGTGGTTTGGGATTGGGCGCAGGGAACGATGAGGACGATCAGGGACAGAGCGAGGGCCAGACGAGGGTTGTTCATGTCGGAGATGAGATTACATTCCCCGGCGGCAAGATGCGAGCTTGCTTTGTCAGGCGACCTGAGCGGATTCGATGACTTGAGCGAAGGGGAGTTGGACTTCGAAGGTGCTGCCTTTGTCGGGCTCGCTGGTGACCTGGATGCGGCCGTCATGTTCGTCGATGATGCGGCTGACTAGGGAGAGGCCGAGCCCCGTGCCGGTGGGCTTGGTGGTGAAGAAGGGGCGGAAGATCTGAGTGACCTGCTGCGGGGACATTCCGCGGCCGGTGTCCGTGACGGAAATGGTGGCGCAGTCGTCGCGCGAACCGACTTTCACGGTGACGTATCCGTTCCCTTCGATGGATTGAACGGCATTGAGCAGGAGGTTGAGGACGACCTGATGAATCTGGTCGCTGTCGTGCTGGACTTCGGGGAGGTCTGGCGCGGTAACGACTTCGATGCGGATGGGTTTGGAGAGGACCTGCTGACGGGCGAGCATGACGGCGTGCTCGACGGTGGTGTTGAGATTGCTTTTCATCATGCGCGGAGGATGAGGGCGGGCGGTCTGAAGGAGATCAGTGAGGATGCGATTGATCTGATCGATCTCGAGACGAACGTCTTTGACCATGGCGCGGGCGGGGCTGGTGGCGGGGAGATCGCGGCCGATGATGTCGATGACGCCGGCGATTCCGGCGAGCGGGTTGCGGATCTCGTGGGCGAGGCCTGTCGCCAATTCGCCGAGGGTGGCCAGGTGCTCGGCGCGGGACATCTGTGTGCGATGCATGGTTTCTATCTCCTGACGGCTTTCTCGCAATTGCTGCACCATGTGATTGAAGTTGCGGCCGAGGTCTCCGATTTCGTCGTTGCTGAGGCAGAAGGAGACGGTGGTATCGAGATTCCCCTGACTGACCAGGGCCATTTTTTCCTGAAGTTCGACCATGGGGCGCTGGATGAGGTAGGCGAGGACGGCGATGACGACTCCGCAAACGGTGACCGATCCGGCTCCAGCGAGGAGGAGCAGGGCGTCACGGTCCGGACCGCGCAGGGTGAGGGTGGCAATGGTGAAGAGAATCAGGCCGGCGAGGAGGACGCACACGACGGGCAGGATTGCCTTGATCTGCCAGTTGACGCGGACCTTGGACACTTTTGGGATTCCCCTTGGGCGCTGAGCGGCCGTTCCGAGCAATTAAATAGCACGTCGTTTTCCAGAGGCTTTGAGCGGGAGAGATCTAGGACTGAAAGGGGTTATGCGCAGGAGTGGCGATGAGTCTGGGGTAAATGGCGCATGGAGTGATGCGATTTCGCGCAATAAAACAGCTTCTAGCTACTAGCTTCTAGCTGCTGGCTACGAGCTGCCAGGCCGATCTGGTGACAATCTCGGAGGGGCGCGAGGTTCCCGGGCCGACATCGGCGAAATGGGGGAATTTACATGAGGGCTGCGGGAGAAGGCCCATGATGTGATCTAAATCACGGATTGCAGATGAGTACGGATTTCTAATCGAGTTGCGAAACCTCAGATGTGAGCCGGTTTAGGCGCATAGGGGGATTGCGGCAGCGTTCGCGGCAGGCTTCGTAGAAAGGCGAGACGCTTGCAAGAGACTTGGTTAGAGTCCGTATGAAATTGCTTCCTCTTGTTCGGCGTTTTCCCTTTGCGGGCAGCAGAGTGCTTGCCGCCTTGTTTTGTGTCTTGCTATTTCACGGGATCAGCGCACATGCGGCGGTACACCCGGTGCCGCTGGACAAGAATGTGGACGCAAAGAAGTGCCTGGAGTGCCACGACGATAAGACTAAGCACAAATTTGTTCACTCGGCCTTGCAGGGTGGGTGTCTGACCTGCCACGAGGTGCGGGTGAGCAAGGACGTGACGCGCGTGAAGCTGACGACGGCGACGACTTCGTCACTGTGCCTGTCGTGCCACGCAGAAAAGACGGCGAAGAACATCAAAGGAGTGGTGCATCCTCCGGCGGTGCGGGATTGCATGACGTGCCACGATGCGCACGGTAGCGAGAACAAGAATCAGCTGGTGAAACCCGCGTCAGGAGATGGGAAGGAGAATCTCTGCCTGACCTGTCACCAGACGGGTATGCACGTGGCGGAGAAGGGAAGTCGGCACGCGGCGCTCGATGCAGGCTGCGACACGTGCCATACGACGCACAAGACCGGACCAGAGCCGACGGCGGAGAACCGGTTCCACCTTACGAAGGCTGCGCCGGCGCTGTGCGTGGACTGCCATGACGTGAAGGATGCGGAACTCCAGAAGAAGCACAATAACCAGCCGTTCGGGACTGCGAACTGTTTGCAGTGCCACGATCCGCACCAGTCGGATCAGCCGAAGCTGATGGTGAAGTTTCAGCATGCGCCGTTCCAGGGGAACGGTTGCGATACATGCCATCAGCCTGCCAAAGACGGGAAGGTGGTGCTGACGCAAACAGACGTGAAGCTGTTGTGCGTTACGTGCCATGAGGACAAGGGCAAGGAGATCGAGTCGGCGAAGGTGCCGCATCCGGGAGCGGCGGGAGATTGCACGGACTGCCACAATCCACACGCGAGTAAGCAACCGGGATTGCCGAAGACCGATTCGGTGAGCATCTGCCTGGGATGCCATAGCGACATTGATGAGTTGCGTAAGAAGCCTGCGCATCATCAGCCGGCGTTTGCGCAGGGGTGCTCGACGTGCCACACGCCGCATGGAGGCGACAACGATCATCTGCTACGCGCGAAGGGAAATGCGTTGTGCCTTGAGTGCCACGGGCCGGATTCGCAGGCGAAGCGTGATGAGACGAATCATCTGTTGACGATCTTTGACGGCAAGGTTCGGTTGCCGGAGGACTACTACCAGAAGAACAAGGTCGCGATTTTGCCGTTGCGGTTTGGGCTGGGACATCCGGTGGAGTATCACCCGGTTTCGGATGTGATGGATCCTTCGGACCAGACGAAGTTGAAAACGCCGTTGAGCTGCCTGTCGTGCCATCAGCCGCATGCCTCAAGCCAGGCGGGGCTGCTGGTGAAGGATCAATCGAACAACATGGCTTTCTGCGACAGCTGCCACAAGAACCGGCTGAATATGAAGGAAACGGTGCAGCCAGGGAAATAGGTTTCAGAGCTGGAGATTCAAGAATGTTTAACTTCCTCTACAAATCGTTTCGAATCCGGAAGGTGTTGGGGTTGGTACTGTTGGCGGCGTGCGCGGCGCTGATGTCGGCGAGTGCGCATGCAGATAAGAAAAAGAAAAAGGTGGAGACGGCCGCTCCGGAGCTTGGACCGCGGAAGTTCAAGTTTGATCCGACAAAACTGGTGTGGCCGAGCCCGCCGAATGTTGCGCGAGTGAAGTGGCTGAGCTATTTTGCCGGTCAGAAGATCGACTACACGCAGACAGACAAGAAGAAAGCAAAAGCGAGCTGGATGGATCGGCTGGCAGGCGGACAGACGGAGCAGGAGAAATTCAATCCTAAAGATTTTCCGTACCAGTTGATCGGGCCTTATGGAATCGCGATCGATTCGAAGGGGCTGGTGTACGTAGCGGATCAGAGAGTGGGCGCGGTGTTCATCTTTAACACAGCGACGCAAGATGTTGAGATGATCCGCAACGGGTACGAAGCGCACTTCGGGTGGGTGAATGGGCTGGCGATTGATGATGATGACCGGCTGTTTGTTTCAGACGGGAAGACGCACAAGGTTGTGATCTTTAATTCGAAGCACGAGGTGGAGAGTCAGATCACGGAGGGCTTGCAGGATCCTGTTGGGCTGGCGATCGACACGACGAACCGGTTCCTGTACGTGGTGGATACACAGCAGGACCAGGTGCTGGTGTACGACGCGGACTCTTTGAAGCTGCTGCGACGGATCGGAACCGGGGGCAAGAATCACTTTCTGACGACGCCGGGAGATTTTGGCGCGCCGCAGGGAGTTGCAGTGGATGGCGAAGGCAATGTGTATGTGACCGACACGATGAATAACCGCGTGGAGATTTTCGATGCGGATGGGAACTTCATCAGCGAGTTCGGTAAGAACGGAGATGGGCCGGGTTACTTTGCGCGGCCGAAGGGCATTGCTGTCGATGGCGACGGGCATATCTGGGTTGCAGACCAGGTGCAGGATCGACTGCAGGTTTTCAATCGCGAAGGGCAGTTGCTGACCTTTATCGGCAGCGGGCATGGAGAATTGCCGGGGCAGTTCAAGACGCTCACGGGTGTGGCGATTGACAAGCACAACCGGGTGTTTACGACGGAGCAGGAGCCGGGAAGGCTGCAGGTGTTCCGGTACGTGACGGATGCCGAGGCAGCAGAGGCCAAGACGAAGCGCGAAGAGGAGCTGCAGAGAGCTGCCGAGCGGAGGCAGAAGGCTGCTGCCTCAGCGCCGGAGAGCAAGCCTGCTGAAGCTGCTGCGACGAAGCCGGCAGAGAGTAAGCCGAACTGAATACTTAGGTAATTCTGAAGTTTCCAGCATTCTCATTGGGCTCGATCGATATCGGGCCCATTTTTCGTGCGCGACAAGACGCGCCTGCGTAATGCGCGACGCGGAGCAGAAGTAACCGGAGGCGAAATCGAAGGAGCCACGCCGTTTCCACTCTCGATGGATTCACGTCTTGAAAGATCGCAATTAGTGTCTGGATATAGAGCAGAATCCGGGTCGTCAACCGGGGGGCTCTAGAAGACCGAGTTCATAGAAACCGGCTGTTGTGAGCACTAATAAGTGATTGTTGTTTGATTTCAATCCTCAGTTGCGTTGGAGATCGGCCATGAAAGAAATCGAGCAGACCTGGGACGCGTCAGCGACGCGGATTGCTGATGAGACGAAGGACAGTGTCAAGGAGTCGTTGTTTAAGCGGATGTTGAGGAAGGTGTTTCCGGATCAGCGGAAGCAGTCGCGATTCGCGGGAGCGCCGCTACTGGGATATCTGGGGACGATGAGGGGATCGAGACCGTTTGAGGTGGGAGATGTGGGGCTGGGCGGTTTCAGTCTGGTGACCGAAGAGCGCTGGGAGCCGGGCACGGAGATGCCAGTCACCCTTGAGCGCATGAATGTTGTGGAAGGGGAACCGGAGGATCGGTTCACGGTTCAGGCTAAAGCGGTTCGGTGGACGGAGGATGGCGTGGCGTTTTCAATTGTGCTTTTCGAAGAAGACTCGAAAGCAGTTTCCGATAATCCGCTGCAGGTGTACTGGGCGAGCAGGCAGGAGATGAAGTTGTTTCTGGAAAGGTTGAAGGGGCCAGCGGAGACGAGAGCGGCCAATCAAGAGCGCCAGACGCAGAGCGCGGATGAGGGGTCGTTGCAGGCGGCCTTGAGTGCGCGGTTCCAAGTGTCAGCGCACACGGCCGGAGACTAGGGTTAGTCCCAGTTGAATGCTGACGTCGGGCGGTTCAGCATAAGGCAAATGACTGTTCGCCTAGTGCTGCACGTCCTCAGCGGAGACGTGCTTCTGTTCCAGGGCTCCGCGAATGAGTGTCCGCCGATTCCGCGTGCGGGGGACGAGATTGTGCATGAAAGCCGCCGGGTGAAGCTGGAAGGAATCCAATACCGGTATCTGAATGGGCATGTGGAGATCTCGCTGTTTGCGTGAAGATTGAGAGGATCCCGGCGCGTTTTGCATCCCACCCTAAATTGATCTGACGACCAATTTAGGATGGGGCACCCACTTCCTGTTCGTTCTGCGATTTCGTATCCCACCCTAAATTGGTCTGGCGACCAATTTAGGATGGGGCACCCACGTCCTGTTCGTTCTGCGATTTTGTATCCCACCCTAAATTGGTCTGCTGCCAATTTAGGATGGGGATGCCCACTTCCTGTTCAATCTGCAATTTTCCATCCCACCCTAAATTGGTCTGGCGATCAATTTAGAATGGGGACACCCACTTCCTGTTCGTTCTGCGATTTCGTATCCCACCCTAAATTGG
>DATJEO010000003.1:0-11876 GCA_035496515.1 Occallatibacter sp. | reverse complement strand
TTAAACGGCACAAGCTCCGGCGCACGGAACAGGATCGTCCAAAGCCACACAGCCAGGTCCGCCGCGTACAGGTATGATCGGCGCGGCGTTCCATCTCCCTTGATCTCGATTGCCCGCCCTGCGAGCGCATCTCCAATGAAGTTCCCAATCGCGAAATGCGCATCCAGTGGCAGATACGGACCGCAGAACGCCCAGCAACGCGCAATTCTTGCGCCAATCCCAAATCGTCTCGAGTATTGCGTGCAAAGCTGCTCAGCAAGCCGTTTACCCTCTGCATAAACGCTTGCCGGATCCAGGGGATCGGGTCCGCCAAGATAGCTCTCAGGCACATGCGTTGTCTCGCCGGGCTGTTTGCCATAAACCGCGCCTGAACTCGTCAGCAGAAAGGCTTTGGTGCCGTGCGAAGAGGCAAACTCAAGCGTCCGCTTCGTGCCTTCGACAATCGTTGAAAGCATCTCGAGCGGCGCTTCCGCAGCCTGTTTGGCGCTCGCCTCCGTAGCGGCATGAATGACGAAGCGATACTCCCCATCAGGAAACGCAAAGTTGCGTACGTCCCCCCCCACCAACCTGATTGCTTGATCATCAGCCAGATGCGGACACTTGCGTGCGAACGCCTCTGGGCTGCGCGTCAGGACTGTCATCTGCGCATTGAGGTTCAGCGTCCGGTTCGCATGGCAGAAGCTCTCCACGAGCCAGCATCCGAAGAATCCGGTTCCCCCAGTCACAAAGATGTCTTGCCCCCGCGCCTCTTCCCATAGGGACGCAGTTCGCTGACTCACCATCTCCAGATCGCGTTCGAGTGGGTTGGGCATCTTGTGCACGCAGGCTGGTAATCAGATTACTGAAGGCGGAATCGACCTACTTCGGATCGATTCCGCGGTTGTAGATGACCTGTCTTAGCGAAGGTATCTGAGAATAAGGGCTCTCGATGTCATCGATTCGGATCGCTGCATCCTTCTTCACCGGCTTCAAGAGCACCTCTCCACGCATAAGTTCGCGGCATGAAAGCTGCCCTTTCTGAAGCGGGATAGCCAAGTACACATCTTCATCTGTGAGCAGGTGCCCTTCCGTCAGATCCTCTTTCGCATAGACACCGCGGACCAGTGCATCCAAGTATTGGATTTCTTCCTTCGGCGGAATTCTTTTTTGAGTGCCAGGCGCACCGCACATTTCGCGAGCCTTGTGAAACGACTTGAACCACTCATCCGCCTGGTGGGGCAGGCTGCAATACGGCGACACTTTTTTGCCATCGCTTTCGATGTCGATGTGGCGCTCAAATGTACGGGCGCCCTTTGCGTAGGCAATCATCATCGAGCTTGACCAATCGCAGTACTCGTGAGTAGACAAACCGATCGTGTTATCGGGGTAGCGGTTCTTCAGAAAGTCAATCTGGTTGAGTTCCAGTTTCGAATCGTCGGTTGGATAGATCGAAACGCAATGGTTAATCGCCAGCGGAATAGAGCGATTGGCGAAGAACGTTACGATATCATCCAGGTCTTTCAAAGATGATCCGCCGGTGGAGATGATCACCGGCTTCTTCGTCTTTGCGATTCTCTCGATCAGTATCCAGTCATTGAGATCAGAGCTGGCAATCTTGATCATCTGGATTCCGAGTTCGCAGCAGAGATCTACCGAACGCTCATCGAATGGTGTCGCCGTTGGCATACATCCCGCCTGGCGTATCGCCTTTACCAGAGCGGCGTATTCTTCGTCAGTGAGCCGCGTGCTCAGCGTCTTCTGAATATAGCGATCGTCTCGATCACGAAAATCACGATGAACAAACTGCTCAACATCGCGGAACTGAAGCTTCATCGTTGCGCGCACATTATTGAAGCGAACAACCTGCGCGAACTCGCCGATGATCTTGAGACCTCGCTCCACGCTGCCAAGATGGTTGTTCGCTATCTCAAGCACAAACAAATCTTCAAAGATGTCCTTATCGATCATGAGCAAACTCCAGTTGAATCCATTCCGAAAGCCGGGCTAGATCCGATGTTTGAAAGCACACAGGGAAAGCGGGCGTTTTGCTGATCCTACCGTACCCGTACGTTACGTGGGCGAACTTCATGCCGCATTCTGCGGCTGCCTGGCCATCTTCTTCGGTGTCTCCTACAACCAGCCAATTGGAACCCTCCACACCGAATGAATCTTCCAAGTCCACAAGCATCTCCCTCTTGCTTAGATACTCGGGGACGCGCGAATCCCGAGTGATCAGCCGTTCGAACTGATGTCCAATTTGCGCCGATTCCAGGATTCGCATTGAGATGTGGCGAGGTTTGTTGGTGACAACGAAAAGTCGGATTCCCGAATCACGCAAGGTCGACAGCACAGCCTGCGTGCCCGGATAAATGCTGGTTTTGCTCCAGCCCTCGCTGTCGTAACTGCGGCGAAATGCGCCCTCTAATTCAATGAGGTCTGAATCCGCCGTCTCGGCTAGCTTGCCTAGAATCACTCGAATCGGAGGACCGATAATGCTGCGAAGGTCGATGTCTTTCAGACGAACGCCACACTGCGCCATCGCAGCTCTTATTGAGAATTCGATTCCGGGGAGAGAGTCGATGAGCGTGCCATCAAGATCGAAGGCGATGGCTTTGAGATCGAATTCGCTCACTTCTCATCTCCCATCGTCATGTTCTCCGCCAGTTCTTCCTCGGAGAGGAACGGATACATATCCTCAAGGTTTGGCGTGACGATCTTACCGTCGGGCAGGATCCGAGAACGTAGGCGAGGCTCGAATTCCTGAGCCGGATCGAGATGAACGTCAAAGAGCGTCGGCCCTGGACTGTCAAGCTCCCGTTGGACGATCGGCAGGTCGGCAGCCTTATCGATTGTGAATGATGGAATTCCGTATGCGGCGGCGATCTTGTTCATGACTGGAAAGGTAACGCCGCTCTCGGAGCTTTCGCCGATCTTGCGACCCTTGAAGAATCCCGTCTGTGTCTGGCGAATCGACAGGTAGCCACCATTGTTCAGAACAAAAATCTTAACCGGCAGGTTATAGCCGATTACCGTTTGCAACTCCTGGATGTTCATCTGTAGCGATCCATCACCCGCGATGCAGATTGTTCTTGCATTGCGCGCCACAGCTACCCCGATCGCGGCCGGTAGATCGTAGCCCATGGATGCCGAACCCGAATTCGATATCAGCCGCTGTCCTTTCTTCAGCTTCCCTACCTGGTAAGGAACGATACAGGCGGTTGCGTTGCCCAGAACAACCGCATCGTCATCGGCCAGGAATCCAAAAAGCTTGTCGATAAAATCGTAACTGTTCAGTGGAGGCCCGCTTACCCTCTGCTTGCCCTGTACGACTGGGTATTTTGTCTTCCACTCTCGCGCGCGATTCAGCCAGTGTTCATGCCCTGCTGCACAGCCGTCGGTTTCCAACTGCCGGATAGCCTCGCTCAGAAATACCTTCAGATCGCAGTGGATCGGAACATCCACCTGAACGAAGGGCTTGCGCAACTCGGCAGCATCAACGTCCACCTGAATTTTCAATGCATGACGAGCGAATGAAGTCCAGTTGTAGCTCACCTGCCGAATGTTGAGCCGCGATCCGAGCACCAAAATCAGATCAGCATTCTGCACTGTGAAGTTCCCGGCGCGTTCACCAATGGTTCCTGGTCGACCGCAGAACAGCTCGTCGTCACTGGCTATAACGTCGTGAGTCCAGGCGGTCACAACGGGTATGCGAAGCTTCCGGATGACTCTCTCGAACTCATCAAGTGCACCGCTGAGGCGCACTCCGCTGCCGGCGAACACAACTGGCCGCTTCGCCTTCTTGATTCGAGCGAGCACATCACTCACCTGTTCCCTAACGACTTTGGGATCGAATAAGAGCTCGTCTTCAGAAGGCTCGTAGTGTCGCAGAGCATCAGGATCGATCTCGGTCGACTGTACGTCCACAGGGATGTCCAGCCAACAAGGCCCCGGCCTGCCGTTCCGTGCCAGGTACCATGCGCGCTCAAGGTGATATGCGATCGATTCAGGATCACTGACCAGAACGGCATACTTGGTAATGCCTCCCACCATCCGGACAATGTCCGCCTCCTGGTCGCCTAGCTGACGAAGGTGGGTAAATCCGTATGTGGACATGCAGGTCTCCCGCTTTACCTGCCCGGAGAGCACGATCATCGGTATTGAGTCCGTCCACGCGCCGAACACGCCATTCAGTGCGTTGATGCCGCCCGGCCCCGTCGTCACGTTCAGAATCGCAGGGATACCCGCGATGCGTGCATACCCCTCCGCCGCCATGGCAGCGGCTTGTTCATGATGCGTGCAGATGTATCTGAGACCGCTCGTGCCGACTGAGTCGTTCAAATGCATTGCGCCGCCGCCGGTGATCAGAAACACATGGCGTGCGCCCCAAGTACGGAGCTGACTAAAAACGTAATCTGAGAGCTTCATTCGGAATCACGCATGTTCGGGTTGCAGGACCTTGATGGTCTTTCCCTCCGAGACGAACTGGCGAATACTTTCGACCACATAATCCAGCATCTCCGTCGTCAGTCCGGGGTAGACCCCAATCCAGAAGACGTTGTTCATGGCGAAGTCTGTATTCTTCAGTTCGCCGATTACGCGGTAATCGCATCCCTCATACGCGGGCTGGCGCAGCAGGTTGCCGGCAAACAGCAGCCGCGTCCCGATCTTTTTGGCCTCCAGCACGCGGACCAAGTCCTGTCGTGCGAAAGGTGCGTTCTCGCGAACGCCAATCGCGAAGCCGAACCAGGAGGGGTCTGATCCAAAGGTCGCTTCAGGAAGTACCAGAACATCCTCTAGTGGCTTCAAGGCCTGAAGAAGATATTGGAAGTTCGCCTTACGGCGTTCAATGAAGTCAGGCAGCTTCGTTATTTGCGAAGCTCCCAGCGCTGCCTGCATGTCGGTGGCTTTCAAGTTGTAACCGATGTGCGAATAGGTGTACTTGTGGTCGTACCCGCAGGGCAGGGCACCAAGCTGCCAGTCGAATCGCTTGCCGCAGGTGTTGTCTTTGCCAGGCTCGCACCAGCAATCACGGCCCCAGTCCCTGAACGACTCAATCAGTAGTTGCAGATTTGGCTTGTCGGTCAGAACTGCTCCGCCCTCTCCGAGCGTGATGTGGTGCGCGGGGTAGAAACTCACCGTGGCAATATCACCGAACGTGCCCACATGCCGGCCCTTCCAAGTCGACCCCAGCGCGTCGCAGCAGTCTTCAATTAACCAGAGATCGTATTTCTTGGCGAACGCCGTCACCGCGTCCAGATCAAAGACGTTTCCCAGAGTGTGAGCGATCATGATGGCGCGCGTCTTCTCGCTCCTAGCCGCCTCCAACTGAGTTACGTCAATCTCATAACTCGGCAGAGTGACATCTACAAACACCGGCACAAGCCGGTTCTGGATGATGGGGTTGACGGTTGTCGGAAATCCCGCCGCCACCGTGACGACTTCGTCCCCTGGCTTGAGGCGCCGGTCGCCCAGTTTGGAAGATGTCAATGCCGTCAGTGCCAGCAGATTTGCCGATGAACCTGAATTCACCAGCGACGCGCCGCGCACGCCTACGAACCGTGCCAGCTTGCGCTCGAAGTCCTTGGCAAAGCGGCCGGTCGTGAACCAGCCGTCCAGGGCCGATTCGACCACCGCGCCGATGTCGGCCGCGTCCACCACCTTGCCTGAAACTGGAACCGGAGTCACTCCCGGCTGAAATTCAGTCACAGGAAATGCCTCGGCGAAGTACTGCGCCGTCAAATCAAGAATCTGTTGCCGAAGCCGACCACTGCCATTCGTCATGGGGACACTTCCCAGCATACCCAATCGAATCATCGCGGTGTACTGTAATACTCAAGGAAAGCAACCGAGGTACCAAGTTGTATTCCGGCTGCCGTGCGTCATAGGTCTACCGGCAGCAAGGGGATGAAATGAAAGCAGTTATCCTGGCCGGCGGCCTCGGTACGCGGCTCAGTGAAGAAACCTCAGTCCGTCCCAAGCCAATGGTCGAAATTGGCGGTCGTCCCATTCTCTGGCACATCCTCAAAATCTACTCCCAGCACCAGATCAATGACTTCATCATCTGCTGCGGCTACAAGGGCTACCTCATCAAGGAATACTTCGCCAACTACTTCCTCCACACGTCCGACATTACCTTCGACATGGTCGAGAACCGCATGCAGGTTCACCAGAGTGTCGCTGAGCCGTGGCGTGTCACCCTCATCGACACAGGCGACAACGCGGGTACGGGCGGTCGGTTGCGCAATATCGAACGCTATCTCGATGGCGAAGACGCCTTCTGCATGACCTACGGCGACGGAGTTGGCGACGTAAACATCACAGAGGAGATCGCCTTTCACCGGGCTCACGGGAAACAGGCCACTATCACAGCCGTTCGGCCCGCTGCCCGTTTCGGCGGTCTCAGCCTCGAGGGGAACCAGATCACCGCCTTTCAGGAAAAGCCCGAAGGAGAAGGCGGCTGGATCAACGGTGGCTTCTTCGTCCTCTCACCGTCTGTGATTGGTGAAATCGCGGACGAGAGCACCGCATTCGAAAGAGAGCCAATACAGAGCCTCACCGCAAAAGGCGAAGTGCAGGCGTACTTCCACAGCGGCTTCTGGCAGCCAATGGATACCCTGCGCGATAAGCAGCGCCTCGAGGACCTTTGGACCAGCGGGAGGGCCCCGTGGAAGACCTGGTAAATCCCTGGAAGAACCGACGGGTCTTTCTCACCGGCCACACCGGCTTCAAGGGCGGATGGCTCGCTCTTTGGCTTGTGGCCAGAGGAGCCCAAGTCCGCGGCTATGCCCTGGACCCGTCAACCCAGCCCAACCTCTTCGTCGATGCGTGCGTTGCCGACATACTCGACGATGATCGCGGCGATATTCAGGACTACCCCAAGCTCGAAGCTTCCCTGGTCGACTTCGAACCCGAGGTAGTCTTTCACTTAGCTGCTCAGCCTCTGCTTCGCCGTTCCTATGCCGACCCGCTTGGGACCTACGGCACCAATGTGATGGGCACCGCCAATCTGCTTGAGGCTGTCCGCAAGTCATCCAGCGTTCGCGCAGTTGTCTGCGTAACTACCGACAAGTGCTACCAGAATCGCGAGTGGGCATGGCCTTACCGTGAGACTGACCCCCTGGGCGGACACGATCCCTATTCTTCCAGCAAAGCAGCCGCCGAGATTGTCGTTGCCGCTTTCCGTGACTCGTATTTTCCCGTAAACCGCCTGTCTGACCATCGTGTCGCAATCGCCACAGCGCGGGCCGGCAACGTTATTGGCGGAGGAGACTGGTCTGAAGATCGCCTCATTCCCGACCTCATCCGCGGCTTTGAATCAGGCAAGCCTGTCCTGATTCGACGCCCCAATGCAATTCGCCCCTGGCAGCACGTTCTCGAACCGCTACAGGGTTACATCACTCTGGCTGAACATTTGCTCGCCGGCCGCGCCGATGCAGCCTCTGCATTCAACTTCGGTCCGGCCGACGACGATGCGTGGCCCGTCGAGCGGATTGCGAATAAACTCGCAGAACTCTGGGGCTCTGGAGCATCATGGATCCGCGACAACGCGCCGAGCGTCCACGAAGCGCATTATCTGAAGCTCGATTCCAGCAAAGCCCGCGCCGAACTCGGCTGGCGTCCGCGTCTCAATCTCGAAGCAGCCCTCGATTGGACAATTCACTGGTACCGCGATCGCAGATCCGGTGCGGAGATGTCCGGCGAAACTCGCGCACAGATCGTTCGATACGAACAGCTTGCTACGCCTGCCGCATGACCTTTAGCTTTCGCCCACTTCCGTCGGTTATCGCACCACCCTTGTGCTGACGTCCCATATGTTTCGGACTAGCTTGCCGCTTCGCCTTTGCTAGACTCGTACGATGCCAGAACAGCTCGAAACGCCCGCCCTTGCTCTGAATGACACGAGTCGTCAGAAAAGGGATGGTTTCTATCTGCTGATTCTGGGTGCAGCCGTGTTTCTCTTTTTTGGCTTTGCTCTGCAACAGGTGGCATCGGATTCACGAGAAGATTTCAGAGCTGTCGTCTACGGCTCTCGCTGCCTTCTTCATCATTGTGATCCATACAATGAGACCGAGTTGTTCCGATTCTACGAACGGGAACTCGGCACCTCGGCGGCTTCGCACTTCCGCAGTCACACATTGACGCTGTACGTCAACCTGCCGGCAACTGTTCTGCTGACCGCTCCCCTCGCGATGCTCCCGTTCGGAATCTCGTCTCTTGTGTGGTCTATCGCCACTGCCGCTAGCTTCATTCTTGCTTCATTCCTGATCTGGGACATGAGTTCAAGCCATGCTCCGGTCCTTTCCGCAGCGCTGATCGCAATCTCCCTGGTCAGCGCGGCTATCGTCCTGGGCAACGGAAACCCCGCAGGAATAGTTATCGCATCTTGCCTCATCGCCGTTTGGTGTTTTCTCAAGGACCGGTACATTCTGGCGGGCGTACTTTGTTTATCGATTAGTCTTGCCGTCAAGCCGCACGATGCTGGTCTTGTGTGGTTGTGCTTTCTTCTGGCAGGCAGCAGGCTTCGAAAACGCGCGCTTCAAACTCTGGCGACCACCGCCATACTCAGCCTTGCAGCTGTGCTCTGGGTATCGAGAAGTGCGCCGAACTGGTTTCCGGAATTCCGTTCCAATATGACTACGATGTCCGCTCACGGCGGCAATAACGATCCCGGTCCTTCCGGACCCACAAGCCGCGACCGAGCCACTGAGATGATCGTCAACCTGCAATCAGCAGTCGCCTTGATTCGGGATAACCCGAGGTTCTACAACACGGTCACTTTGCTTGTCTGCGGCCTTATGTTTCTATCCTGGTTGATCGGAATCTTCCTTTCTCCGCGCACATCGACATTCACCTGGCTCGCGCTCGCTGCAATTGCGCCGCTTACGATGCTCGTGACATATCACCGCGCTTACGACACTCGGCTATTGATGCTCAGCGTCCCTGCGTGCGCAATGCTCGTTGCCGAGAAAGGAAAGATCGGTATAGCCGGCGCTACCTTTACTACTCTCGGGCTGATCTTCACCGGCGAAGTGCCATACGCTTTGTTCAAGCCTCTCGTATCCAGCATTCAGATACCCGCGGAAGGGTCGAGCAGTATTGCGATGATGGTCCTCACCCGGCCGGCTCCCCTGGTACTGCTCTTAATGGCTGGCTTCTACCTATGGGTGTTCCTTAGTCGCACTTCTAGACAACGTAATCAGTTGTTGAGTGCTTAGTCCTGTGCTCTCCGCATTGCGGATGCCAGTTCACCCGCACTGATAGACTCGTACCGTGCCAGCTACCGTTTCGCCTCCCGTATCAACCTCGGCAAAGAATCAAACCAAGCCGCCCGTCTTCCTTCTCGATGCAATGTCGTTCATCTTCCGCGCCTATCATGCGATGCAGCGCAGCCGCCCCATGTCCACGCGATCGGGCTTACCCACAGCGGCGATTTACGTCTTTGTCAACATGATCCGCAAGCTCCGCGAGGACTTCTCTCCGAAGTACTTTGCGGCTGTCTTCGACCCAAGCGGCGCTGTCTTCCGCGATGAGCGCGCCAAAGACATCGGCACCCTCCGCAAATGGAATTCGAAGCTCCAGGCCTTCGAAGAAGTTTCTTACGATGGTTACAAAGCCAAGCGCGAGTCGATGCCCGAGGACCTTCGCCGCCAGGTTCCCTACATCCGCCGTTCGCTCGATGCGCTGCGCATTCCCATTCTAGAAGTGCAGGGCTTTGAAGCCGACGACGTCATAGGCACACTAGCGCGCGAAGCAGCCGAACAAGGGCACGAAGTCTTCATCGTCTCCGGTGATAAGGACATGATGCAGCTCGTCTCCCCGCACGTGAAGGTCCTCAACCCGCAGAAGGACAATCTCATCCTCGATGCCGAGAAAGTGAAGGAGGTCCTTGGCGTTCCACCCGAGAAAGTTGTCGACGTCATGGCGCTGCGTGGCGACACCATCGACAATATCCCCGGAGCCCCGGGAATCGGCGACAAAGGCAGCGTTGACCTCATCGTCGAATTCGGCAGTCTCGAAGCCGTCCTCGATCGCGCCTCCGAGGTCAAACGCAAAAGCTACCGCGAATCGCTCGAGCAGAACCGCGATGCCGTTCTGCTCTCGAAAGAACTCGTCACGATCGACTGTCGGGTTCCGCTCCCGCTCGACCTCAACGCCATGCAGACGCAGGAGCCGGATGTCGAAGCGTGCCGCACGCTCTTCAGTGAACTTGAGTTCACCTCGATGCTGCGGGAACTGGCTCCGTCTGCCTCTGCGCCGCAGTTAGAACTCATCGAGCGGGCCACGACAGAGCAGGCAAGCGCCTTCTATGCCGCCGCGCGCAAAAGCGGATTCTCCTTCGCCCTCGCGGCCGAAGAGCCAACTGAAGCTGAAGTAGAATCTGAAGAGCCAGGGCCGCAGAAGACTCTCTCACTTCTCGATGCCATCGAGGAAGCCGAAAAGAAGACGGAATCGAGCATTGGTGTCAGCGCGGAAATGGGAAAGGGCCTCTGTCTTCCCCTCACTCCGGAACTGAAAAACCTCTTTGAAGATCCTGCTGTCCCCAAACGGGTTCACGATTTCAAACTCGCTTTGCACGTCCTCTGTGGCCTGGGTGTCGAGCTTCAGGGCAAGGTCGAGGACTCACAACTCCTTTCCTACGCGCTCAATCCGACTCACACCACGCAAACTCTGGCCGACGTTGCCGCGCGCCATAATCAAACGGCGCCTAAGTCTCTGCCCGCAGCCGCTGCCATCACCCAGGCCCTCGTAACCGATCTTCGTGCTGAAGCGGAACGAACCAACGTCACAAGTGTCTACGAAAGCATCGACCTACCCCTTGCGCCAGTCCTCTACCGCATGGAAAGGAACGGCGTACGCATCGACAAGGATGTACTCGCCCATCTCTCCACTCGCTTCGGCGCCGAGATTCAACGGGTAAGTGAGCGCATCTACGAGTTGGCGGGCGAACGCTTCAATGTCAGTTCTCCCAAGAAACTTGGTGAGGTCTTGTTCACAAAGATGGAACTTCCTATGCCGGTGAAATACGGCAAGGGCAAGACCATATCCACTGCACAGGATGTTCTGGAGCCACTGGCCGAGAATTTCGAGGTAGTTCGCCTGGTGCTCGAATATCGACACCTGTCCAAGCTCAAGTCAACGTACATCGATGTTCTTCCAGGGCAAGCCGACGCGGAGTCTCGGGTACACACCACCTTCCAGTCCGCTGCAACATCAACCGGCAGACTGTCATCATTCAACCCAAATCTCCAGAACATCCCCATCAAAACCGAGCTCGGCCGCGAAATTCGCGCCGCTTTCATCGCCGCTCCGGGCTCGGAACTCCTCTCCGCCGACTACTCGCAAATCGAGCTTCGACTTCTTGCACACTTCAGCGCCGACCCGCTTCTCATGCGTGCCTATCAACAGAACGAGGATATTCACACCCTGACAGCCAGCGAAGTCTTCGGAGTTCCCGCAGAGACCATGGATAAGGAGACCCGCAACCGGGCTAAGGCAGTCAACTTCGGCATCGTCTACGGGATCTCACCCTTCGGTCTCGCCGCCCAGCTCGGCATCGCACAGGCAGAAGCTCGCGCTTACATCGATCGCTACTTTGAACGCTATGAGGGCGTGAAAGCGTTCATTAACAGAACGCTTGAAGAGACCCGCAGCGAGGGCGCGGTGCGCACCATGTTCGGCCGTGTCCGCCCAATCCCCGACATTACCAGCCGCAATTCCAATGCTCGCGGATTCGCCGAGCGTACCGCTGTCAATACGCCGCTCCAGGGTACGGCCGCGGACCTTATAAAACTCGCTATGATCTCGCTGGATCGCAAACTCACCGAACGCAAGCTCAAGACACGAATGGTCCTGCAGGTTCACGATGAACTGCTCTTTGAAGTCCCGGGCGAGGAAAA
>DATJEO010000002.1:0-3866 GCA_035496515.1 Occallatibacter sp. | reverse complement strand
GTTGAGGAACGCGGTGCCGGTCTCGTGCTCGGCGTTGACCTCCTCGGTTTCCTTGACCATCTTCAGCGCCTCGTGATCGCCGCATGCGGTAACGCAGGCTGCGCAGCCTTTGCAGAGATCGCTGACGAAGATGGAGAAGATGCCGCCGGAACCGGGCGCCTTGCGCTCAGGCGAGGAGAAGATGGCGTTGACCTTCTGATAGGCCATCGGCACCTTGTCAATGATGGTGTAGAACTGCGCCTTCGCTTCTGCGGAAAAGCCGTCAACAGACTCGGTGACTTCGCGGATGATCTTCGGCAGCGGCGTGCCCTGCTTGATTTCGGCAAGCATGCGCGCGCGGGTCTGCTTCTCGATCTCGGGAAGCTTCTCGATCATTTTGGCGCGCTCGCCGGCGTTGCCGACGTAACGCGAGACGGCTGTCTTGAGCAAGGTGCCGAGCTCCTGCGAAGTGTTTGGCAGCGCGGTGTCAGGGCAGACCGAGATGCACTCCATGCACTGAGTGCAGTTCTCGGGAATGTACAGCGGAGTTTCGCGACGGGCGACGTACTTGGAAGCCGTGTCGCCTGTTGCTGCGGCGATGACACCCATGGCCGCGAGTGGACTGGCCGGCTGGTCATAACCAAGGTTCGAGCGGAACTCGGAATCGAACATGGAGATGGTTGCCACCGGAGCACGCTCGGACTGTCCGGTGGGCGGTGGTGTGGAGCGGCAGCCGCTTACCGTGCAGCTTTCGCCGGCGCCCGCCTCGGCAAATGCGGGGACGGGCTCGAGGATGGGGAGAAGAGCTGCGCCGCGCAGAGAGGAGTGGTCGGCCGCGTTCAACTCACCGATCTTGATCTCCTTGACGAGTTCGAAGCCCTGCGTCATGACCTCCATGTTGGAGTTGACGACGGCTTCGCCGAGCTTGCCGAATTTCTTGACGTACTGCTTGCGGACGACATCGCGATACTGCTCGCTGGTGATGCCGAATTCCTGGAGCAGAGGGCTGACCGCGAAGAATGCGCCGAGGAAGGCATTGCCCTGCATGCGGAGCTGGAGGTCAGCGCGATCTGTGGCCTTGCGGGCGATTTCGAAACCAGGCAGGGTGTAGACGCGAATGTTTTTCTCGATGATCTGCTTGCGCGCCCATTGCGGGAGGTTCTGCCATGCGCGCTCGCCTTCAGCGTCGGACTCCCAGATGAGAGCGCCGCCGGGCTGAATGCCGTCGAGCGGGTTGCAGTGAGTGAATGCTTTGGGATCGCAGCAGAGAACGGTGGTGACGTGGCGCAGGTCGCAGTTGACGCGAATGCGATCCTTGGCGGCGACCATGAAGTAGCTGGTCGGCGCGCCTTTCTTCTCTGAACCATACTTGGGGTTGGCGCTGACGTGAATGACTTCCTTGGGATTGCCCTTGTCGTCGACCAGACCGTCGCGCTCGTAGAGGAGGTCGTTCAGGTCGCCGAGGATGGCGCCGAGGTTTTTGCCGGTGGTGATGGCGCCCCATCCACCGATGGAGTGGAAGCGGACAGCGACTGCACCTTCGGGAAGGAGAGAAGGCATCTCGTCGGCAATGACCGCATAGGGGTGGTCGATGCCGAGGACGAAGAAGTTAGTGCCGTCAGCTGCGGTGTGGCCATCTTTGCGTGCTCGGCCGGCTGTGGCGAACTCGTATGCGCCAATGATGTGCTCGGGACGGAAGTCGCGCGAACCGAGGCCGTAGCTGCCGCTGTATATGGCCGGGACCTCTTCGAGCGAGATCTTGGGGAGTCCAGCGGTGCCCTGGACTGCTTTGGAGAGCGCAGTGCGGATGTCGCGGCCCATTGGGTTGTCCCCGGAGAGAGGCTCATCAGTGCGCTCGACGATGATGACGTTCTTCTTGCCCTTAAGCGCGGCAACAACGGCGGCTTCGGGGAAGGGGCGGATGACATTGAGGTGGATGGAGCCAGCCTTGACGCCTCGGGTCTCGCGGAGGTAGTCGATGGCAGCTTCGATGTTTTCGGCAGCGGAGCCGAGGGAGACGAAGACGGTGTCGGTGTCGTCGCACTTGTACTCAGTGATAAGACCGTAGTAGCGGCCGGTGAGATCGCCGAAATCTTTGTATGCGGCTTCGAGGAAATCCAGAATCGGTTCAGCGAAGTTGTTGCGGCGCGCAATGACGCCGTTCATGTAGTGTTCCTGGTTCTGAACGGGGCCAAGGAGGACCGGGTTGGCGAGGTCCATCATCTTCGGGACGCGACGGCGCGTGGGCCCGAAGAGGACTCTTTGAGCCTCTGTGGGGCAGTCGATGATGTCTTCCGGAGAGCCCAGGTATTCGCGGATAAGTTCGGACTCGTGCTTGTAGAAAGTGCGTTCGAGGTGGCTGGTGAGGAAGCCATCCATGATGTTCATGCCGGGCGTGAGCGAGAGCTCGGTGACGCGGCGAAGGATAAGGGCCTGATCGGCGGCCTGCTGGGCGTCTTTGCCGAAGACCATGATCCAGCCGGTGTCGAGCGCGCCGTAGATGTCGTCGTGTCCGCAGTGAACGTTGAGGGCATGCTTGGTGAGCGCGCGGGCGCCAACTTCGAGCACCATGGTGGAGCCCTTGCCGGGTGCGTGGTAATACTGCTCGACGCCGTAGACTACGCCCTGGCCGGAGGTGAAGTTGACCACGCGCTTGCCGCAGACGGAGTGGGCGATGGCGCCACCCTGGGCGGCGTGCTCGCCTTCGGTTTCGATGGCGATGGTGTTTTTGCCGAAGACGTTGAGATTGCCCTCAGCAAAGGCCTGCTGGAAGAGCTCGCCGCCTTCGGTGGAAGGCGTGATGGGGTAGAAGACGCCGGCTTCGGCGATGCGCGTTTCGGTGTGGTACGAGACGAGCTGGTTTCCGTTGGCTGTGACCCGGATTCCGGGATAGCGAGCAGCTTCCGACATGGTGGTCCCTCCGTGCGCGGTCACCCCGGTCGAGGGGTTCCGGCAGATAGCTGAAATCATTTCCGCGCGGCGGGCGTGAAGTTCAAAGGCTCAACGTCGCGACGGGCGAACTTCGTTCTCCAGCCTCAAACACGAGTGCATGGATTGATGGCCTTGATTACCGCCTTAAGCTGCGGTTTCGATCCAAATTCCTTGTTAAGTGCAATAGCCAGAATGAAAGCGTGTGAGGTACCCAAGGGGAAGTCGCCCCAATGATGTCATATCTATAAGTATGCACCCGCGATGCGGTACGGTGTATCACGGCGTATCAGTGCGTGGGATTGAGGCGAGAGGGTGCGAGCCAGATCGGAAATGCATGAGGGTTCTATACTTGGACCGATTCAGAAGGCCGGGCGAATCGGGCTTTCAGAGGGATGCCGATGGGAGAGCCAGGAAGAGGGGGTTCGGGTTATGCCACTTACCCGAGCTTGAAGAACAGGGCGGTGCTGGTGACGGGAGGGGCCTCGGGGATCGGGGCATCGATCGTGGAGCACTTTGCGCGGCAGGGCGCGCGGGTGGCGTTCTTCGATGTGCAGGATGGGGCGGCTGAGGAGTTGGTGGAGCGTCTGGGACGAGAGGTGCAGCCGGCACCGGCGTACTTCCATTGCGATCTGACGGATGTGAGTGAGTTGAAGGCGCGGGTGGCGGAGGCGATCGTCGCGTTGGGCGGAGTGAATGTGCTGGTGAACAACGCGGCGAACGATCAGCGGCACAAGATTGAGGATGTGACGGAGGAGTACTTCGACGGGTCGATCGCGGTGAATCTGCGGCCCCAGTTCTTCATGATTCAGGCGGTGGTGCCCGCGATGAAGTCGGCGGGGCGGGGAAGCATCATCAATATGTCGTCGATTTCGTGGATGATTCCTTCGACGGGAGTGCCGGTGTATGTGACCGCGAAGGCGGCGATTGTGGGGCTGACGCGGACGATGGCGCATGAG
>DATJEO010000001.1:0-6620 GCA_035496515.1 Occallatibacter sp. | reverse complement strand
CCTTCCACCAAGCCTCCACGACGAGGGATGGAGGCATTTGCCTCGCGCGATTTCACAAGGTACCAGCTGGCACGGGTAGCCGTGATCCTCGGCGCGGAGGCACAGGCAGTCGCGGTGGCGTGGCAGGTTTACTCGATTACGCATCGCGCAATTGATCTGGGGTACACTGGGCTGGCGCTGTTCCTGCCGGGGTTGTTTTTTTTGTTGCCGGCGGGACATGTGGCGGACCGGTTCGATCGCAGACATGTGATTCTGTGCTGCTATTCGCTGCAGGTGGTGTGCACGGCGGCGCTGCTGGCTCTTGCGCTGATCGGGACGCATCGCATTCTTTACGTGTATGCAGTGTTGTTCCTGATCGGGACGGGGAGGGCGTTATCGGCTCCGGCGAGTTCGGCGTTGATTCCGCACCTCGTGCCGGAGAAGCACTTTGTGAATGCGGTGACGTGGGGCGGAGCGATCTTTCAGCTATCGAACGTGACGGGGCCGGCGCTGGGCGGGTTGCTGTTTACCCTACCGCTGGGGAAGCGGCTGGCTGCGGCGGGGATGGAGGGCGCGGGGATCGTGTACATCTTCACCCTGCTGAGCCTGGCGTGGTTCCTGGTGCTCATTTTCAGTCTGAGTGTACGGTTGGGAAGGATGGAGCATCGCGCGGCTTCGCTCGAGGTAGTGATGGCGGGGTTCCAGTATGTACGGAATTCGCCGCTGCTGCTGGGATCGATGTCGCTGGATCTGTTTGTAGTACTGCTGGGTGGCGCTGTAGCGCTGATGCCGATTTTCGCGAATGAGGTGCTGCATACGGGACCGCGGGGATTGGGAGCGCTTAGGGCTGCGCCGGCGATTGGCGCGCTAGCGATGTCGCTGCTGATGGCGCGGTTCCCGATCAGCAGGAGAGCCGGGAAGCGGATGTTTGTGTGCGTCGCGATTTTCGGAGCGTGCATTGTGGCGTTCGGGCTGTCGAGGAATCTGTGGCTGTCACTGGCAGTGCTGGCAGTGAGCGGGGCGGCGGATTCCATCAGCGTAATCATTCGCGGGTCGCTGCTGCAGCTGGCGACGCCGCCGGAGATGCGGGGAAGAGTGAGCGCGGTGAACTCTTTGTTCATTGGTGCATCCAACGAACTTGGCGAGTTCGAAAGCGGACTGACGGCGCAGTGGCTGGGCGCGGTGCGCGCCACGGTTTTCGGAGGAATTGCTTCTCTGGCGATCGCGGGCGTATGGGCCGCGCTGTTCAAGGACCTGCGGCAGGCAGACGAGCTGACGGCTGAGGCGCTGCGTCCGACGAGGCAGGGGCCGGAGGGCGTGGGCACGACGGCTGTCGGCTGACTTTCGGACGCCACGGAGGTTGGATGAAGCCCTGGAAGATTGTTTTGATCCCGACGGCGATCATGCTGGTGATCGCCGCAATTTATGTCTGGCACGTTTCGAGCAAGCGGAAGAATCCTGGCGTGGTGAAGCAGGCGGAAGAGCAGCCACTGACGCAGGATGATGTGGCGGTGGTGCGGATGGAGTTTCCGGCGCACTTCGAGGACGTGAAGGACTTGGCAGGGAAGAGCGTGTGGATGAAGAACGGCTACACGATGCCGTACTTTGCGTACACGGGCGGACGCGTGGACTTCAAGAAGAAGGTGGGCGTGGTGCCTCCGCTGGAGAAGCTGGATGTGAAGAAGGCTGTTGAAGCGAGTGTGCCGAAGGATGTGGATGACGGGATCAGCCACGGGCAGAAGCAGGCACTGGTGGTGTTCACGATAAAGGGCGATGAGAAGCAGGAGTATGCAACGCCCGTGGGCGCGCGTGATGGCGGGACGGAGCAGTACTACGATGACCTGCTGTTCTTCTACGACGATCCGCACAAGATTTATACGCACTGGCCGCAGGATGTGTGGAGTACGGTGGAGGCTCACCAGGTGAAGCAGGGGATGAATGAGCTGCAGACGCGACTTTCGGTGGGGCAGAAGATTCAGACGGATGATCCGAAGACGGAGGGGAATCGGACGGTGACGTACGACGCGGACGGGAAGAAGTGGACGGTGACTTTCCGGAACGACAAGGCGACGGAAGTGAAGCAGGGGAGCTAGGGATTAGGGATCAGGCTTCGTTGGATTAGTTGGCCGAAGGCGGTGGGGGTGTATCGGGTGATGAGGTTGGGCTGGTCGATCCAGCTCCAGGCGGTGAAGCCGATTTCTTTCTGTTGCAGGTAGTCAAGGAGGCGGCGGACGTATTCGAGCTCTTCGGGTGAGTCCGTGCCGCCGAGTTCTCCGGCGAAGACGGGGACGGATTCGGATAGATCGCCGAAGACGTTGTCCCAGTCGGTGCCTTTGTTGGGGTAGACGTGCGTTGAGTAGATGACGTTGTCGAGGCCGTCCACGGGCATGCCGCCGAGATCGTAGGCCCAGTTGGTGCCGCTGATGAAGACGAGGGCGTCGGGGTTCTCGTTGCGGATGGCTTGGGTAAGTGCGCGGGCCCAGGGCTGCCACTCATTCGTGGTGACGCGCATCTGGCTGGCGGGGTAGGTGGTGCCGTCCGGCTTGTTCAGCGGCCAGGGGTCGTCGGGCAGGCGATCATGCGGCTCGTTGAAGAGGTCGTAGAGGACAGCGGGCTCGTCCCGGTAGCGGCGGGCGAGCGTGGACCATAGATCAATAGATTCGGTGTTGGGCAGCGGGGCAACGAAGTTGCGATTGCCGCCATAGATGCGCTCGACGTCGAGCCACTGCAGGTCGAGAAGGATGTAAGCGCCGAACATCGATGCCCAGAAGATGACCTGATCGAGGGCTTGCATATATTCCTCGCCGGTCCGGCCGGCGCGACCACGGAGCGCGAAGTCCTGGTTGAAGGGGAGGCGAATTATGTTTGCGCGCCAGTTCTGAGTGATCACTTGGATTTCGGCACGGGAGATTGAGGCTCCGGAGAGGAAGCCTTGTTCGTCGGGATCGGAGTATTCGAGGCCGGAGCGGTTGAGTCCGCGGAGGAGGATGGGGATGCCGGTGAGGGAGTTGATGATGCGGTTGCCGGAGGTGCGGAGGGGAGGGAGGTTGTGGGAGAGATTGCCGTTCATGGGGACCTCGGCGGGATCGTTGTTTCGTCGTCCCCGGTCCCCAGATGCGAGGGACCGGGGGCACCCAGCGTAAGAACGTCTATCTCTGGAGAAGGTCGATGGGTTGGGTGTAGTCGGTGGCGCGGATGTATTTGGCTAATGAGGGATGCTGGCGTTGGAAGGCCAGGTACATTTCCCAGGCGACGTTGCGGTAACTGAAGTGGCCGGCGGGGCCGGAGCGGAGTTCGCTGATGTACTGGGCTTCTGCGAAGTCCATTTTGAAGAGACAGCGGACGCGGGTGGCGAGGGGAAGGACATAGAGCGCGGATTGCGCTGCTTCGGGTGCGGAGCCGGCGGCGATTTTGGCGCTGGCGGCGTGGGCGGAGTCGATGGCCTGCTGGTATTCGGCGAGGACGCCGGCTTCTTCGAGTCCGGCGATGTCGCCAGAGTGGGGTGTGTCGTAGCCGTGTCGGGCGGTGAAGCCCTGCTTGATCTGGGTGACGCGGCGGTGGCGATGCATGTCGCGGAACCCGCCGATGTCCATGAGGATGTCGAAGCGGAGAGCGGCTCCGGCGTGGAAGACGCGGAGGGCTTCGTCGTGCTTGCCGCGATGGCGGAGGCCGATCTCGATGATTTCGGCAATGCGGGCGGCGGGGAGTTGTGCGACGATGTCGCGGATTTGGCGGTATGGGTGGTGGCTGCCCCAGTAGATGAGGGTGGCTGCGAGCTCGACTTCGAGGGGTTCGGTGCGTTCGACGAGGTCAACCACTGCGTGGGGCAGAGTCTCGGACGGAGTGTTGTCGAGAAGCTCACGGGCGGCTTGTTCGATGTCGGAGCGGGTCTGGGTGAGGTAGGAGTTGGGCTCGGCGTATTTGACAAGGGTGGGCGCGGTGCGGACTTCGCGGGTGAGGAGCGAGGCGGCTTCGGCTGCGAGATCGGGATTGGAAGCGAGCTTTTCGACAAAGGCGGCACCGGATTTGGCGTTTACGTTCCAGGCGGGGCCGGTGGCGGCGTCGCGGAGTTTTTTGCCGAGGTCGCGGACTTCGGCGATGGGGTGGGAGAGAAGGCGGGAGACCTGGGTTTCGAGGGTGCGTGCGTTGACGATCTGGCCGAGGGAGGTGTTGGTGGCGAGGGGCAGCAGGTAGCGGGCGACGTCGAAGGCGCGGGCCTTGAGGCTGCGGTCATAGGCCTCGGGCTTCATGGTTTCGGGGCAGGAGACGCGCTGTTTGAGGGCGTCGTGGACGGCGGCGGTCACTCGCTGGTAGGTGAAGAAGAGCTTGCCGATGGTATCGGTATAGAGCTGGACGGATGCGGAATCGGAGCCGAAGTTGGGAAAGTACCAACCGGATTTCTGGAAGTTCTGGTAGCGGGTGGAACGTTCCTGCCCGTCCCAACGTTGTTCATCTACAAGGACGATGGCGGCCAGCAGGCTGAGGCGCTCGACAGCGAAGGCGATGTGGGCGAGGTCGGCAATGGAACGATGGCCGTATTGGAAATAGAATGTATTAAGGAATTGCTCGGCGCGCTGGGCGCTTATCTCGGTAAGCGATTCACGCATGGAGAGGGCAGACCGGGAGTACTTGGCCATGGCGTAGGCAAGTACCTCGGGATCGGCTCCGTGGACGGCATATACATCAGTCTGATTGTGGGCACCGGCGGGCAGGAAAGATTCGCTGGACATGAAGGTGGGCTCGCGAACAGAATACGGCATCAGCGAGACCGGGCTGTGAATCGTAAGGGAACGTAGACGAGCACAGGCAGCAGCACGGAGCAAGCGGAATGCGGGAGTTTAAGTTGCGCACATCGCAAAGGCCCCGGCCATTGCCAACCGGACGCTGGACCATGACCCAGCGCTGGAACGACATTCTGTTTGCGCACTGGCGGGTTCCGGCTTCGATGATTGCGCCGTTTTTGCCGGATGGGCTGCAGCCGGACCTTTTTCAGGGGTCGGCGTGGCTGGGTGTGGTGCCGCTGTGGATGGACCGGTTCAGCTTCAGGGGTGTTCCGACGATTCCGGGGACGAGCAGTTTTCCGGAACTGCACTTTCGGACGTATGTCAGCGACCAGGTAGGGACGCCGGGGATCTTCAATCTGACGGTGGATATCGGGAGCCTTCTGGCGACGACGGCGGCGCGATTTGTGTTCAGGATTCCATGCAACTGGGCGGAGATGCGGCTGAATCAACGAACGGAGCGGGAGTTCTCGTTTTACAGCCGGCGGATGTTTGTGAACAATCCGGTGATCTTCAGCGCTCGGTACAGGGGGCTGGGGCCGACGCGGAGACTGGCGGAGATCAAGTCAGGAACGCTGGAGTATTTCTTCACGGAGCGGTACTGCATGTTCAGGCGGAATCATGCGGGGCAGGCGGTGCGGGCGAACATCCACGCGGTGGCTTCGCCGCTGGAAGATGCGGAAGCGGAGATCGAACGGAACGATTTGCCGGGTGCGGTGGGGATTCAGCTGGAAGATCAGGAGCCGGTGCTGCACTACTCGCGACGGCTGGCCGTGTATATCTGGCCGGCAGAGCTGATCGAGAGGGTGAGGCGTCGGGCGCGGATTCCGGTACAGGCTGTGCCTACGGGGTAGCTTGCCGCTGATTCGATACTCAAAAAAACTAGGTTGAATGAGTGTTTCTGATTGCAGAGCGCCGCCCCGGGAGAAGTGTGTCCGGGGTGCTTTCCTATAATTGGCTCTGGAAATGCGAGCGCGACTGAGTCTGTGCGCGCTGGGAACGAGGGATGATGTCGGAGCTTGCGGGGAGAATTGCGCTGGTGACGGGGGCGTCGCAGGGAATTGGACGCGCGTGCGCGCTGGAGTTAGCGAAGGCGGGGGCGACAGTTGCGCTGGCGGCTCGGAATGAAGCGAAGCTGTCCGAGGTTGCGGTGGAGATTGGGGAGGCGGGCGGGCAGGCTGCGGGCTTTGCACTGGATATGTCGAGCGAGGAATCGATCAAGAACGGCGCGAAAGCGGTGCTGGATAAGTTCGGCAAGATCGAGATTCTGGTCAACAACGCGGGGATTACGCGTGATGACCTGATGATGCGCATGAAGCGGGCGGACTGGGATGATGTGCTGTCGACGAACCTGACGGGAACGTTCTTGCTGACACAGGTGCTGCTGCGGCAGATGATGAAGAATCGCTGGGGGCGGATTATCAATATCACGAGCGTGGTTGGGCGGACGGGGCAGGAAGGCCAGGTGAACTACGCGGCTTCGAAGGCAGGGCTGATCGGGTTTACGCGATCGCTGGCGCGCGAAGTTGCTTCGCGGGGAATCACGGTGAATGCCGTGGCGCCGGGATATATCGAGACGCCAATGACGGCAGTGCTGGGTGAGAAGCTGCGCGAGAAGATGCTGGAGCAGATTCCGCTGGGCCGGACCGGGACGGATTCAGATATTGCGCATTCGGTTGTGTTTCTTGCGTCGGAGAAGGCTGCATATATTACGGGCCATGTGCTGGATGTGAATGGCGGGATGTTTATGGGGTAGAGGCAGCGATTAGGGATTAGGGATTAGGGATTAGGGATTAGGGATTAGGGATTAGGGATTAGGGATTAGGGATTAGGGATTAGGGATTAGGGATTAGGGATTAG